>JBKJSE010000452.1:0-20505 GCA_046595925.1 Archangium sp.
CGCGCGAGGCAGAAGTACTCCCTCGACTCCGCTCGGGAGGACCGGTGTGTTCCTTCGGTCGAAATCGCCAGCGAAGCTGGTTCCTTGCTCGGGGGGAACGGTGCTGTTCCTTGGGAGGGGACCGGCTTCGCCGGCGATTTCGTCCGAAGGAACAGACCCACCGTTCGCATCGAGCGCAGTCGAACCTCTGCGCCGCGCGGCAGGTGACCCCTCGACTTCGCTCGGGGGGAACGGTGCTGTGGTGGACTACCGGTTGGGGTTGATCAGGTACTTCGCCCCGGTGGCGCGCTGTGAATAGGCGCGCGCGAGGTCGGGGTTGAGCACCTCGGTCAACGAGATCTCCTTCGCGAACTGTGTGGCGAAGGTCGTCTTGAGACCTGCAGCAACGCGCTCCTTCAAGGCCGCGGACGCCTCGGCCCCGATGCGCGCCAGGAAGTGCATCACCAGCCAACCGCTCACACCCCACGCCATGCCGAGGGTGCGGGGCAGGGTGGTGGGGTTCAAGTCGAGCGCTCCATAGACGTAGACCTGCTTGTGCGTCGCGCTCCCGTAGCGGCTGTACCGGTTCGACTTCTTGCTCAGCGACTTTTCCATCGCCGCGAGGATCTGACCTGCGATCGGACCACCACCGATGGCGTCGAAGCCCAACGTCGCACCGGTGGCGTCGATCGCCTCGAGCAACTGCGCCGCGAAATCAAGCGAGCTCGAATCACAGACATGGGTGGCACCGAGCCCACGCAGCAGCGCCGCCTGCTCCGGCTTGCGCACCACGTTCACCAACGGCACGCGCTCCTCGAGGCACAACTTCACCAGCATCTGCCCCAGGCTCGACGCCGCCGCGGTGTGCACCAACGCGTGATGTCCCTCGAGGCGCATCGTCTCGACCATGCCCAGCGCCGTGAGCGGATTGACGAACGCCGAGGCTCCCTCCGCTGCGCTGATGCCGTCGGGCAGCACCATCACCGCGTCGACCTGAACCGCGCGGTACTGCGCGTACATGGAGTGCCCCAGCGTCGCGACCTTCTTCCCCAGCAGCGCCTGCGCTCGCAGCGAAGGGCCGGCCGCCACCACTTCGCCCGCGCCCTCGTTGCCCACCGCCATCGAGACCCCCACGCGCGTCGCCAGTGAAGGCATCACCCTGGGGTGAATGGTGCCGGTGAGCACTGGATGTTCCGGCGTGCCGCTCGCGGTCAACGAGCTGGGATCGGCAGGACCCAGCAGCAGCCCGAGGTCCGACGGGTTGATCGGCGTGGCGGTCACCTTCACCAGCACTTCGTCTTCCCCCAACTGCGGCAGCGGTACGGAGACCAGGGTCAGCTCGAGCCGGCCGTCTGCGTGAACCGTGGAGCGCAACTCGCGATTGCTGTGAGGGGTCGCCATGCTCGGAACTAACGCTTCCATCGCCGAATGTCCGCTTTGATGCGGGCCTTGATTCAGGCTCCCGGGGTCGAGTGAGCATGATGCTCAACCTCCTCACGGTCTTGGTGCTGAGCCAGGCGCCGATTCGCCCCTCCGACTTGAAGCCGAACCCCCAGCTCTTCACCGGTCAGTTGGGAAAGAAGACCACGCTCAACGCGCTGAGGCTGCCGCTGCCGGAAAGCTGTTCGGGCCTCGCCGACGGTGAGGTGCCGCCTGTTCCCCAGGTCACGCTGGTGCTCGAGGCTCCGGGCAGGCTGCTGGTCAGCAACCTGGATCCAGGCGGCAACCCCGGCTTCTTCGCCGTCAACCGCGCGCGCTCGAAGGGCGTGTGTGTCGATCACTTCGCCTCCGTTCAGGAGCCGCTCAACCTGCCCGCCGGCACGTGGGACCTCTATCTGGTACCCCGCAGCGCGCGCGGCACCTGGTCCTTCTCGGTGCGCGATGCGTCGCGGCCGATGACCTCGGCAGGGCCTCCCGCCACGACAGTCAGTCTGCCGAAGGGCTTTTCCCCCAACCCGTACTTCGTTCGCCCGCAGCTCACCTCGGGTGGTGAGCTGCGCCCCGCCCGTGAACTTGCAGGCCAGACGCCCGCAGCCGACTGCGGCCAGGTCTCGGCGTCGCCGGCCTTCATGCTGGAGCTCGCCGACGACTTTCACGCTCGGCCGCTCGAGCTCACCACCAACGTGGCCGTGTTGATCGGTGATGCCGATTCAGGCGTGTGGACCTGTGTTTCTTCGAGCGCGAAGCTCGCGCTGGGGCCGGGCAAACACCCAGTGCATCTGGCGGGCAAGGCCGCGTCGCCCTGGTTTTCATTTCGTGATCCCTCGCGCAAGCTCAGCTGGCCGGTCGTCGAGGCGCGCGTGCAAGACGTTCCGGCGGTGCTCGAGACCCCGTGGATCGCCCGCGTACAGTCCCTGGGCCCGCGCCAGCGCTCGCCTCTGGTGCCCTTCGATCTCTGCGGCACCATCACCGACGCCCCCGACTTCTATCTGCGAACGACGGCGCCCCTCGCAGCCGCCTCACTGCGCGTGCTGGGGGGAAGGCACCCGCTGCTGATGGTGGGCCCCCTGACGAAGGAAGGCGTGCTCATCGGGCGCGATGATGCTGCTTTTCATTGCGTCAGGCGCGAAGGCCCGCAGACGCTCGATGGCGTCTACGCGGTCTGGGTCTCGGGGCCTGCCGATGCGAGCCCGGTCGAGCTCAGCCTGCGGCTGACGACACCTGGGACCCGGGTCGATCCGCTCGCGCGCGTGGGCGAGCCCGCCGCCGGTCTGCCGCTCGAGGACCGCGTGCTGGGCAATTGGTACCCCGATTTTTCACCTGCACACCATCAGGCGACGTGGCTCGAGGTTCCCGCTTCACTGGTGGCGTTTCGGGGCGGCACGCCGGTGCTGCTGCTCACCGCCTCTCGGCAGAATGTGGACGACGACGACGGCGGCACCGTGTCTTTCTCAGTGATGTTGCCCGGTGGCGCGGTGCGGAGCGTCTCAGCAGCAGAGCTCACCACGCAGACCCGCACGCTGGTCGCGCCGATACCCGAACGCGTGAGCCTGAGTGGCGATGCGGTGCTCTCCTATCTGCCGGCGAAGGACGCGGCACAGCTCCGCCAGCGCCGGGCGAAGTTCGAGACCTGCACCGCGAACGAGTGGTCTCGGCTCGACCCTCAAGGCATCTCGGGCCGGTACGATCTGGCGACCTTCCGCGGGAGCCGGCTGGAGAAGGTCGAGAGCCTGGGGGGCCATCTTCGCTCGAAGGTCGAACTCAAGTGCGGTGCCAATGCCTTCTACACCTACGAAGAGAAGCTCACGGCGGCGGCCGAGGTGGCTCAGCTCGCGACGCAGCAGGCGTCGATCGATCAGGTCATGAATCGGCTCCGCCTGCAGTGAGCGCGCGGATCTTCGTGGGAGACATCTTCGCTCGTCGCATGGCCTGCAAAAGCGCGCGGTCGGTGCCGTAGCCCAGGGCCTGCGCCACTTCTTTGAGCGTCACGTTCGGCACGGTGAGCAAGGAGGCTGCGAAGAGCAGCCTGATGGCATTGAGGGTGTGGCGAAACGAGCCGCCCAGCAATCCCAGCCACGGGTTCGATTCCTTCAGGTCGCGGCGCCACTGCCGTTCTGAGCGCTCCGAGGTGAAGTCGACCCACATCGGCGCGCGATCGAGGTGGGCGAGCGCGTGATTGAGCATGTGCGCCGCTCGCACCGCGGCCTCCGGCGGCTCGAGCGGGGTGATCTCTGGAATGGGAAAGCCATCGCGGCGAAGACCCTCGAGCAGCGCGGCCAGCGCCCGTTGATCACCGCTGCGGTCGTCGGCCGCTGCGAGCACCTCGAGAAAGCGCAGCCCCGCGGCGCGCGTCGCTTCCGTGCAGGGCCCGATGCGATAGCCGCCCGGCAGGGGCCCATCCCACTCCACCGTGATGAGGATGACGCCGTCTTCCCAGCGATCACCCAACGTCGGAGAAGTGGGACCACAGGCCGCGAAGCCTTCCTGCACCGGCTGACCGCTTCCGCGCGAGTCGACCCAGCCGCCGCGCAGCACCATCGTCAGATCGTTGTCGAAGGAGTTCCGCGCGTTGCTCGTGCCGAGCATTGCCGCGTCGTACGACATGCCCTCCAGACGCATGCCGTACGCTCGGAAACCCGGCTGGCGCAGCCCGACGAAGTGACGCCGCGCGCCTCGACTCGGAAGCGACACCGTGCGGACCAGGCGAATCATTCGCCGTCGAACCTCGCACCCGCGGGCCACGACGACCAGCGTTACGGCTTGGTTCTCTTCGGGCTCACCTGACCCGGTCGTTGACCAGGGCCCTGAGGGTGTGGGCGTCGAAGGGCTTCTCGATGTGCACGTTGGCCGCGTGGTCGAGAAACGCGCGCGCTTCGGGCGTGAACGCACCACCGGTGAGGAAGATCATTCGCCCGGCCTGCGCTGGCATGACCTTCACCAGCTCGGCATGAAGCGCCATACCGGTCAGCTGCGGCATCATCAGATCGCAGATGATCGCGTCGAAGTGTTCACCACCGACCAATCGCTGCAGCGCCTCTCTCGAGGCCGTGCAGATGACCACCTCGTGCAGTTTGCTGAGCGTGCGTTGGATCGCCACCGCGACCGCGCGCTCGTCGTCGATGACCAGTACCCGGCCACGTCGCTGACTTCCCGGTTCCATCCGATGCCCCCCCAGTCTGCGCCGCCGCCCAACTGCCCTGTGACGAGGGGTTCGTATCACTTCTTGCCGTGGGTCAGAAACACCCCGAAACACACCGGAGAGTCGGGGTTGACCTCCCCGGGGGGACGGCGTGTTTTCAAAATAGCTGTGAGATCAGCCGGTTCAGCTGACTCTGGGGTTGGCAGCACCCTTGCTCATGGGTGACCCGTCCCCAACCAAGGTGAACCTCACATGCCCTCGCCCATCCCCGCTCAGACCCGCAAAGCCAAAGTGCTCGTCGTCGACGACGACAAGATTGTCCTCCGCGCGGTCACCGAGATTCTGTCGCGCGAGGGCTACCAGGTCGTGGCCATCGACGACGCGGTCGAGGGGCTGTCGGCGGTCAAAGACCCCTCCATCGACGTCGCCTGCCTCGACATCAACATGCCGCACCTCTCGGGTATGGATCTCTTGAAGGCCATCAAGCAGACCCGGCCCGACGTCGAGGTGATCATGATGACCGCCTTCGCCACCGTGGAGACCGCGGTGCAGGCCGTGAAGGTCGGCGCCTACGACTACCTCACCAAGCCCTTCGAGAACATCGACGTGCTGTCGCTGGCCGTGGCCCGCGCCGCCGAGAAGAAGGCGCTGCACGATCGCACCCGCGTGCTGGAAGAGGCGCTCAACGGCCGCAACCAGTTCGAAGATCTCGTCGGCCAGTCGTCGCAGATGCGCTCGGTCTACAAGCTGGTCGAGACGGTCAGCTACTCCACTGCGACCGTGCTCATTCAGGGCGAGAGCGGCACCGGTAAAGAACTGGTGGCGCGCGCGATTCACTACCGCAGCCCCCGCAAGGACAAGCCCTTCGTCGCGGTGAACTGTTCGGCGCTGACCGACACGCTGCTCGAGAGCGAGCTCTTCGGTCACATGAAGGGCAGCTTCACGGGCGCTGTGAACAACAAGAAGGGCCTGTTCGAAGCGGCTGACGGCGGCACCATCTTCCTCGACGAGATCGGCGACATCCCCGCGGCCACCCAGGTTCGCCTGCTGCGCGTGCTGCAGGAGGGCGAGGTGAAGCGGGTCGGCGCCAACGACACCCTCAAGGTCGACGTGCGCGTGATCGCCGCCACCAACGTCGATCTCGCGAGGGCCAAAGAGACCGGCAAGTTCCGCGAAGATCTCTTCTATCGCCTGAACGTCATCACCGTGCAGTTGCCCCCGCTGCGCGATCGCCCCGACGACATTCCGATGCTCGCCCAGCACTTCCTCAAGCTCTACGCAGCGAAGGCCGGCAAGAAGGTCACCACCATCACCCCTGGCGCGATGGAAGCGCTCACCACCGCGCGCTGGGTCGGCAACGTGCGCGAGCTGGAGAACTGCATGGAGCGCGCAGTGGTGCTCTGCGCAGGCCCGCAGGTCGAGCTCGAAGAGCTTCCCGCTGAGATCCGCAACAACCGCCAGGCCGGTGGTGACGTCGAGGTCTTCAGCCTCGCGCACCTGCCGTATGCAGAAGCCAAGAAGCTCGCGATGCGCGCGTTCGAACGCCGCTACCTGTCCACGCTGCTCGAGCGTGCGGGCAACAACGTCTCGCAGGCTTCGCGCGCGGCGGGTGTGGATCGCTCGAACTTCCGAAGGCTCCTCAAGCAGTACGAGGTCGGTGGGCGCAGCATGAAGGGTGACTCGGGGCTCGACGACAACGACTCGGACGACATCGCGGCCTGATTCGTTTTCCGGTTGTTGAGGTGCCTCACCGTTCGGTAACTGAAACGTCGGCGAGCACCCAGGGCTGAACCACGCTGGCTCGCGTGCTGGCGAGCAGGAACGCGCGCGTCGGCATCGAGACGTGGAAGTAGTCCCAGGTGCCGAGCACCTTCACCGTCAGGCCCCGTTCTTCCAGAGCGGCTTTCGTGGCGGCGGCCATGAGCACGCGCGCAGCGCCGCTGGCCGTCATCTTCCTGGTGTCGTCCGCGGTCCAGTTCACGACCTCGGGACCGCGCAGATGAAAGGCGAAGGTGCGTGACTCCACCTCGACCAGCGCGGTCGGCAACGGCGGCAGCGTGTTGGCCAGCTCAGCGGCTTCGCGGCCGACCTGGTGCTCGAGCAGGAAGGGCAGGTAGCAGTGGAGCAGCGCGAGGTTGACCGCGACCGCTCCGACGAACGCGCGGCCGATCGTCGCCTGCAGCGTGAGCCCGCGAAAGATGAAGAAGCTGGCGGCTGAGACGGTGAGCACCGCGACGACGGCCCCCAGCGCGTGCGTGGGCTCGACGATGAACAACAGCCCCGCCGTCGCCACCGGCATGCCCAGGGTGATGGCGAGACCCAGCCCCACGGCCCACTTCGGGTTCTCCAGCCGCGCGAGCCAGGCCGCGACGGTCAGCGCGAAGAAGGGGAAGACGATGTTGAGGTAGTGCGGCAGCTGCGAGCGCGACGCGGTGAAGACCAGCATCGTGAGCAACGCGCCACCCCAGGGGTACAGCTCGCGATTGCCCCATGCACTCGGGCGCTTCTTGATGAAGTCGGCAACGCGCGAGCCGGCCGCCAGGTACATCCACAAGGACCACGGCAAGAACGCCCACAACACCACGTGGAAGAAGTAGCTCGGGTCGCCTGAGCCCTTGAGCGGCCCGGTGTTCAAGAAGCGGCCAAACTGGCTGTCCCAGAAAAAGAAGCGCACGCCAGAGACGCCGGTCCTTCCGAACATCACCTTCTCGGGGTGCGCGTCGTACTGGAGGTACAGGGCAGCGAGCTCGGGGATGAGGAAGAGCCCTACCAGCACCACGCCCAGCAACCAGCGCGGGTCGAGCAGCTTGCGCCAGTCGTGCGCGATGACGGCGCCACCGATGGGCACCACCAGGAAAGGACCCTTGGTGGACATCGCCATCGCGGTGAAGAAGGCGCCAGCGATCAGGTGCGGCAGCCAGCGCGACTTCGTTCCGTGGTGCACGCAGAGCAGGTGGAAGACGGCGCCTGCGATCAACCCCAGCAGGTAGGGCTCGGCGCGCACGTCGGCGTTCGACAGCACCGTGTGCTCGGCCACGAGCAGCAACAACACCGCGAGCCTCGCCACCGAGGCGTTGAACAACAGCACGCCCAGGCGCCACGTGTAGTGAACGCCGAGGAGAAAGAAGCCGAGTGCGGGCAACCGCCAGGCCAGCTCGTTGACGCCGAAGAGGCGCATCGAGGTCGAGGCCACCCAGAACAGGAAGTGCGGCTTGTCGAGCCAGTCACCGCGGTAGGCGACCAGGTTGATGAGGTCACCGGTCTGCGCCATGTGTTTGGCGACCGTCGCGTAGAGCGCCGAATCGGGCTCGGTGATCGAGCCGAACAAGGTGGTCACGTGCAGGCCGACTCCCAGCACGAGCAGCGGTCTCCACCAGCGGTTCAGCCACTCTTCAAGGGCAGCGTTCATTCGGGCGGCTGCAGCCTCTACCTCGGATGTTGTTTCTCGTCGGCGTTTCTCGTTTCCGGCAGAGTCCGTGACGTGCGTGCCCTGGTCACGAGTCGTCGCAGTGAACTTCGGCTCGCTCGGGCCCGGACCTTCTTGCGCGAGCTGCCGGCCAGCGGCGATGCGCTGTTGGTCGGACCTTCGTTCGAGACCGTGGCTGAGCTGACCCGCTCGCTCAAGACCGCGTTCTTCGGGTGGCGGCGCATGGCGCTGTACCGCTGCGCGATGGAGCTCGCCCAGCCGGCGTTGCTCGAACGCAAGCTGACCCCGGTGAGCTCGTTGTCGCTCGAGGCGTTGTGGGCCCGGGTGGCGCATCAATTGGGCGCCGAGGCGTTGTTGCACCGGCTGGCCCCTTTGGGTGGGCGGCCGGGCCTCTCGCGTGCGCTCGCGCGGACGGTGGGTGAGCTGCGCATGTTGGGCATTGGTCCTGACGCGGTCGAGCCTGCGCTCGGTGAGGCCATGCGCGCGTTCGAGCAGGCGCTCGAGGAAGGCGGGCTGGCGGATCGTTCGATGGTCTATGCGCTCGCTCGCGCAGGCGTGGTGGCGTCGCGGCCGGCGCCGTTGCTGTTGCTCGACGTTCGCTTCGCCGCGGGCCTCGAGGCTGATTTCGTCGGTGCGCTGGTGCGGCATTCGCCGAAGGTGCTCGCGGTCTGTCCGATCGATGAAGTGGCGGTGGTCGAGCAGCTCGAAGGGGTATTGGGCGTGAAGGCCGAGGCGCTGCGCAATGAGGGCACGTCTTCGCTCGATGAGCTTCAGCGCAACCTGTTCTCGCCGATCGCTGCGTCGGCCGCGAAGGAGCTCGCGCTCGAAGACTTCTTCTCGGCGCCGGGTGAAGCGCGGGAGTGCGTGGAGATCGCCCGGCGCATGCTCGAGCTGGCGCGTGGGGGCGTGCGTTTCGACGACATGGCGGTGTTGTTGCGCAGCCCTGCCACGTACCGGGCGGCGCTCGAAGATGCGTTCAGGCGCGCACACCTTCCGGCGTGGTTCAGCTCGGGTCTGCCCAAGCCTGATCCTTCAGGCCGCGCGCTGCTGGCGCTGCTGCACTGCGCTGAAGAAGGGTTGAGTGCTCGGCGTTTCAGCGAGTACCTCTCGCTCTCGCAGGTGCCGAAGCTCGAGGACTCGGGTGCGCCACCGGCTGCGTCTTCGGATCGGTTCGTCAGACCCGACGCGAGCGAGTCGATGCTCCCGCTCTCGTCACGCGCGCCGGTCGTTCCTCCAGTGGCCGAGACGGTAGGTGATGTCGAAGCCCCCGCGGTGCTCGGTCAGCTGCGTTCACCTCGCCGGTGGGAGCGGCTGATCATCGACGCTTCCGTCATCGGCGGTACGGATCGTTGGAAGCGAAGGCTGTCGGGCCTGCGCGAGAAGAAGCGGAAAGAACGGCAGAACCCGACCGCGAGTGAAGCGCAGCAACAACGCGTCGATCGCGATCTCGCCGATCTCGACGCGCTCGAACACTTCGCCTTGCCGTTGCTCGACGCGCTGGCCGAGCTGCCGAAGTCCGCCACGTGGAAGGACTGGCTCGATCAGCTCGGTGCGTTGGCGACGCGGGCGCTCAAGTATCCCCAGCGGGTGCTCGCGGTGCTGCACGAGCTGGCGCCGATGGCGCCCATTGGTCCGCTCGAGCTGCCTGAAGTGCGCGCGGTGTTGAGTCAGCGGCTCTCGGAGGTCACCGAGCCTCCGGAAGGGCGGCGGCAGGGGCGCGTGCTGATAGCTCCAGTCGAAGCGGCGCGCGGCATGTCGTTCAGCATCGTCTTCATTCCCGGGCTGGCGGAGCGCGTGTTCCCCCAGAAGATCCGCGAAGACCCGCTGCTGCCTGACAGCACTCGCGTGAAGGTGTCGGCCTCGCTCGAGGTCTCTCGCGCGCGCATCGCTTCAGAGCGGCTCGCGCTTCAGCTGGCCGTCGGTGCCGCGCGCACGAAGGCGATCCTCTCGTATCCACGCGTCGACGCGGAGCACGCCCGTCCCCGGGTGCCGTCGTTCTATGCGCTCGAGGCGGCGCGCGCTGTGCAGGGCACGCTGCCGGGCTTCGAAGCACTTCAGCGTCAGGCCGAGTCGTCTTCACGGACCCGGCTGGCGTGGCCTGCTCCTGACGAGCCGCACCGGGCCATCGACGACACCGAGTTCGATCTGGCGATGCTCGATCGCATCTTGAAGTCGCGTGAACCGGTCAAGGGGCACGGGCGGTACCTGGTCACCACCAACGCTCATCTCGCGCGTGCGCTGCGTTCTCGCTACGCGCGGTGGCAGCAGAGCACGTGGACTCCGCACGATGGTTTGGTGAAGCCCGGTGCGCTCGGTCGTGCGGCGCTCGAAGCGCACCAGCCGACGGCGCGTCCGTTTTCGCCCACTGCGCTCGAGCAGTACGCCGCGTGCCCGTACCGGTTCTATCTCTCGGCGATCGCACGCCTGCAGCCGATGGAGATCCCCGGCGAGATGGAAGAGCTCGGCCCGCTGGAGAAGGGCTCGATGGCGCACCAGGTGCACTACGAGCTGCTCTCTGCGTTGCGCAAGGACGGCGTAGAAATCACCCCGGCCACCATCGACGCGGTGCTGGTGCGGCTGCATCAGACGATCGTGAGTGTGTCGCAGTCGGTGTTCGATCAGTTCAAGCCGGCCATCGAGCGCGTGTGGGAAGACGGCGTGCAGACGCTCGAGGCCGACCTGCGCGAGTGGGTGCGCCGCGTGGCCCAGGACACCGAGTGGAAGCCAGCGCACTTCGAGCTCTCGTTCGGCTTGCCTGGGCGCGACGTCGATCAGCAGGATCCCGCCAGCTCGCCTCTTCCGGTCACGTTGACGGAAGGCCTGCAGGTGCGTGGCTCGATCGACCTGGTCGAGAAGAGCGCGAGCGGGGCCCTGCGCGCGACTGACTACAAGACGGGGCGCGCGCGTGGAGAGCCGGGGAACATCATCGGTGGCGGGCGGCACCTGCAGCCGGTGCTCTATGCGCTGGTGCTCGAGAAGATCTTCCCCGGCGCGACGGTGAAGGGCGGCCGGCTGTTCTACACCA
This sequence comes from Archangium sp., assembly GCA_046595925.1. Lineage (GTDB taxonomy): Bacteria > Myxococcota > Myxococcia > Myxococcales > Myxococcaceae > Archangium_A. The sequence goes on from JBKJSE010000452.1 coordinate 11,011, forward strand.
CGCAGATCGGCGGCTTCCTCTCGGTGCCCACCGAGCTCAACGCCGCGAGCCGGGAAGCGTTCGGGCTGGTGGCGCGCACCCTTCGCAGCGCGTTGGAGACCGGCTTTTTTCCGGCCGCGCCTGACCTGGGCGAGTGCAAGTACTGCAACTACCGCGCGCTGTGCGGCCCCGATGAAGAACGCCGCCTGGTGCGGACGCGCAAGGGCATTCGGGCTGAGCTGAAGGATCTGCGGACGCTGCGAGGAATGCCGTGAACGTTCCAGGCGATCAATCGACGCGCACGCAGTTGCTCGACGATCTCGACACGACCTTCGTCGTCGAGGCAGCGGCCGGCACCGGCAAGACGACCGTGCTGGTCGAGCGCATCGTGATGATGGTGCGCAAGGGCCGTGCGCGGCTCAGCGAGATCATCTCAGTCACCTTCACCGAGAAGGCGGCAGGCGAGATGAAGCTGCGCCTTCGCACCCGGCTCGAGCGTGCTCGCGAAGAGGTCACCTCGGAGCTCGAGCGTGACCTGCTCACCACGGCGCTCGAAGAGCTCGAGGTCGCGCGCATCGGCACCATTCACGGACTCTGCGCAGATCTGCTGCGCGAGTACCCGGTCGAGGCGGGCGTCGACCCCATCTTCGAGGTCGCTGCTGAAGGCGACGCAGATGCCCTCTTGTCGGCGGCGTTTCATCGACGTTTTCAGGACCTGCTCCAGACGCAGCCGGAAGGGGTTCGGCGGGCGCTGCGACGACGTCAGCGCGGGCCCGACGCCGAGCCGCCTCGCAAGGCCCTGTTCTCGGCCGTGCAGCAGTTGGTGGAGCACCGTGACTTCGCGGCGCCCTGGCGGAGGGATCCGTTCCGCCGTGAAGAAGCGATCGACGCGCTGCTGCCGTTGCTCGAGAGGCTGGCTTCGCGCATCCCGAACGTGAAGCTGCGCAGGGACCGCAGTGAGTTCCTGGAGAGCCTCGAGTTCGCCAAACGTTTCCTGGACGACCTCGTGCACCGCGAGTCGGTCTCTGAACGCGACTACGACGGCCTCGAGGCGCAGCTCAAGGAGCTCGGGGGCAATCAGTACCGGTGGACCTCGAAGGCGTGGGGGCTCAACTTCTCCGGCGGGCTGACCGAAGTGCAGGTCGTCGCTGATCGCGACGCGGTGTGGAACGCGCTCAAGAACTTCAACCGCCTCGCCGACGCGGATCTCGCTTCACGCCTTCATGAAGAGCTGCGGCCCATCGTCGACGGCTACGAGATCGAGAAGTCACGGCGCGGTGTGCTCGACTTCGTCGATCTCCTGCTGCTGACACGGAACCTGCTGCGCGATCACCAGACGGTTCGTGAGTCGTTGCAGGGCCGCTTCAAGCGCGTCTTCGTCGACGAGTTCCAGGACACCGACCCGCTGCAGAGCGAGATCGTCTTGTTGCTCGCTTCTGATGATCCGGCGGTCAGTGCTCCGTTTGCCACGCGGCCGGTGCCCGGAAAGCTCTTCGTCGTCGGTGACCCGAAGCAGAGCATCTACCGGTTCCGCCGCGCCGACATCATGCTCTACGAGCGCGTGAAGCAGCACCTGCTCACGTGTGGCGCGCAGGTCGTCTACCTCTCCACCAGCTTTCGCAGCACGCCGGGCATTCAGGCGGCCGTGAACGCGGCGTTCTCCACCGTGATGACGGGTGAACATCAGGCCACGTACGTGCCGCTCGGGCCCTGGCGCGAGCCGAACAAGGAGCAGCCGTCGTTGATCGCGCTGCCTGCTCCGCGGCCCTTGAATGAAAAGGGTCGCGTCACCAAGGACGCCATCGAGACCAGCCTGCCCGAGGCGGTCGGTGCGTTCATCGACTGGCTGGTGAACAAGAGCACGTGGACCGTCGAGGAAGACGGCGCGCGCGTGAAGGTACAGCCGCGCCATGTCTGCATCTTGTTCAAGCGGCTGCGGCGGTGGGGCGGGGTGGACGTGCCGCGGCCGTATGCCCAGGCGCTCGAGGCGCGCCGCGTGCCTCACGTGCTCGTCGGAGGCCGGTCGTTTCATCAGCGCGAAGAGGTGATGGCGCTGCGCACGGCGTTGTTCGCGGTCGACAGGCCCGATGACGAGTACTCCGTCTACGCCACGCTGCGCGGGCCGTTCTTCGCCTTCACCGATGAGCAGCTGTTCTCGTTCAAGCACGAGCAGGGGAAGTTGCACCCGCTGCGGCCGTTTCCGCTCTCGGGTGAGCCGGGTGCCGAAGAGATCTCCCTCAGCGCGCGCGAGGTGATCGACGCGTTGTCGGTGCTGCGCGAGCTGCACGTGAAGCGCAATCGTCGGCCCGTCTCAGCCACGGTGCACGAGCTGCTCGAGCTGACGCGCGCGCACGCAGGCGTCGCGTTCTGGACCGCCGGTGCTCAGTCGCTGGCCAACGTGCTTCAGCTCGCCGAGCTTTCACGAAGGCACGAGCGTCGGGCCAGCTCGTTCCGCGACGTGGTCGAAGCGCTTCAGGAAGAGGCCGATGACGGTGAGGCCCCGGAAGCGCCCATCGTCGAGGAGGGCACCGAAGGCGTGCGCATGATGACGGTGCACGCGGCCAAGGGGCTCGAGTTTCCCGTGGTCATCCTCGCCGAGCCGACCGCGAATTCGTCGCGGCAGGAGCCCTCGCACTGGGTCGATCCAGAGCGCGGCTTGTGGGTGCACTCACTCGCCAACTGCGTGCCGGTCGAGCTGCGCGATCACGAGCATGAGGTGCTCTCGCGCGATCAGGAGGAGGCGCTGCGGCTCACCTACGTCGCGGCCACGCGCGCTCGCGACGTGCTGGTGGTGCCCGTGTGCAGTGAGCGGCAGTGGAAGGACACCTGGACTGAGGTGCTCTATCCCGCGCTGTATCCGCAGCTGGGGTTCGAGCATGAGCCGCGGCCTGCTCCGGGGTGTCCTCCGTTCGGGCGAGATTCGATTCTCGATCGCGATGGCGGCGTGCCCAATGAGGTGCCTTTGCCGGGCCTTCATCGCGCGGCCACCATGAAGAACGGCGTGGTGTGGTGGGACCCGAAGGCGCTCGAGCTGAGTCGCGAAGAACGCACGGGCCTCGAGGCGGCGGACGCGCTGCAGGAGGACGAGGTCGAGGGGCCCAGGAGCATCGCGGCGTTCGATCGGTGGCGTGATGGGCGATCGATCGCCATCGGCGTGGGGCAGGTACCCAGTGAGGTGGTGGTGGTCGCTCGCGAGCTTCCGCCGGTGCTCGTCGCGGGGACCATTCAATTGGAGGACACGGGCGTGAAGCGCACCGCGGCTGGCCGGCGGTTCGGTGAGCTGGTGCACGCGTGCCTGGCGGTGGTTCCGCTCACGGCGACGGAAGAGGAGGTCGAGGGCATCGCCGAGGTGATGGGGCGATCGCTTCAGGCGCCTCCGCGTGAGGTGAAGGCGGCGGCGGAGGCCGTGATGGCGGCGCTCGTTCACCCCGTGGTGAGCGCGGCCCGGCGATCGAGTGATGTGCGGCGCGAGGTCTCGCTCGTCGACCATCTCGAGGACGGGACGATCGTCGAAGGGGCCATCGACCTCGCGTACGAGCTCGACGGGGTGTGGCAGATCGTCGAGTTCAAGACTGATCTGGTGATTGAAGAGAATCGCCCGCAGTACGAAGCCCAGACTCAGGCGTACGTGCGGGCGATTGGTGCGGCGACTGGGAAGACGGCTCGCGGGGTGATTCTCAGGGTTTAACTGCCCTCACCCCGACCCACACCGTTCCTCCCGAGCGGAGTCGAGGGATTACCTCTGCTTCGCTCGCGAAGTGACCCCTCGACTGCGCTCGGGGGGACCGGTGGTGGACCTATTTCACCAGTCTCCCGGGGGAGAGGGAGAGCATTGATTCACGGCGCTCGTTCGTAGTCGACGGCGACTCGCGTGCCGGTCAACACGATGCCGCTCACCGTGCAGCTCGGGTTCGTGCCCGGGCACTGGGCGCCCACGCAGTTGCTCGACGAGCTGAGCTGGCCGGTGCCCTTGAACGTGTTGTCCCGCTGGAAGGTCAGCTCGGCGTGCGTGGTGGTGGTCACCACGTTGTTGCCAGGCAGCGTCTGCTTCTGCACGCCGTCGCTGCTGAACGTCCAGCCCTTGTCGACCTTCTTGCCCGTGAAGATGCCGCCCACCGTGACGTTCGGCGCGGCGCCCATGTCGACGTTGATCGCGGCCGACTCGACCTGCAGGAACGCCGTGTTGTCCGGACCGTCCCAGACCTGCACCGAGAGCGGCGCGGGCGGTGACGTCGTGACGACCGTCGAGGGCTGCATCATGCTCGTGTAACAGCTGTCGGGCAGCGTGAAGTAGTCGACGAGCAGCTGGTACACCTCAGGCGTCGTGCCGCCGCAACCGCTCAACGTGAGTGCCAGCATCAGTGATGACTTGCGCATTGTTTGAAGTCTCCGTGGGGGAAGGCGCGGAGCGTGCGACCGGACGGGTCCCCTGTCAAAAGAATCAGGTGTCCCCACCGATGTGCCGCGGCGGCGCATTTCGCAGGGCCTCGTCGACCTCTTCGGGGCCGTAGCCTTCGAGCTTGCGATAGAGCGTCTTGCGATCGAGCCCGAGCAGCTTGGCCGCTTGCGTGCGGTGGCCACCGACGGCGCGCAGCACCCGGAGAATGTGCTGGCGCTCGATGTCTTCCATCGGCAGCAACGACGCTTCGTCGGCGTCGGCCGCGTTGTTTGCCTGGCTGGGGTTGAGCACCTTCTCGGGCAGATCTTCGGTGGTGAGCTGCGCGTAGCGGGTCAACGCCACGGCGCGTTCGATCACGTTCTCGAGCTCGTGCACGTTGCCGGGCCACGCGTACGCGAGCAGCTTCGCGGCCGCTGAGCTCGCGATGCCGGTGACTTCTTTCCCGCTCTTCTCGGCGCAGGCGCGCACGAACTGCTGCGCGAGGAGCAGCACGTCGTTTCCGCGCATGCGCAGCGGCGGCACGTGCAGGCTGATGACGTTGATGTGGAAGTAGAGGTCTTCGCGGAAGCGGCTCTCTTCGACGGCCGTCTCGAGATCGCGATGCGTGGCGGCGATCAACCGCGCGTCGAAGGGTACCTCGCCATCGCCTCCGACCGGGAGCACCTTCTTCTCTCGAATCGCGCGCAGCACTTTCTGCTGCAGCTCGCCCGAGAGCTCGGCCACGCCGTCGAGGAACACCGTGCCGCCCTGCGCGCGCACGAAGGCGCCGGGCTTCGCGGGCCCATCGCCCCTGGCGACACCGAACAGCTCGGCGCTGAGCAACGCGTCAGGCACCGCCCCGCAGGTGATCGCGACGAACGGGCCCGCACGGCGTCGGCTCACCTCGTGAATCGCGCGCGCCACGGCTTCCTTGCGCGTGCCGCGCTCACCGGTGACCAGCACGGTGGAGTCGCTGTCGGCCATGCGGTTGACCTGGTTGAACAGCTCGAGCATTCCGTTGCTCTCGCCCACCAGCGTCGAGGTGGTGACCTTGCGCACGCCCGCTTCTTCACGCAGCCGCTTCACCTCTTCACGCAGTTGCTTGTGCTGCACGGCGCGCGCGAGAGCGAGGGTGAGCGTCTCGAGCTCGAAGGGCTTGGTGAGGAAATCGTACGCGCCCACCCGGATCGCCTTGATCGCGGTGTCCATGCTTCCGAACGCAGTGATGACCAACACGGGGAGCCCCGGGTGACCGGCCACGATGCGCTCGCACAACGTGAGGCCGTCGAGGCCCTTCATGTTCACGTCGGTGATCACGGCCTGCACCTCGCGCTGCTGCAGCAGGGCCAGCGCGGCTTCACCGTTGTTCACCGCGTACGGCTGATACCCGCGGCGGGTGAGCCCTTCGACCAGCAGCTGCGACATGGCGAGATCGTCTTCGACGATGAGGAGAGGGTGGTTCATGCGGCCTCGTGCTCCAGGGGGAGATAGAGAGAAAAGGTGGTGCCTACCCCGGGTCTGGAGTCGACGGCGATCCACCCGAGGTGGTCTTTCACGATGCCCCAGGCGACCGGGAGCCCCAGGCCGTTTCCATCACCGACCGGCTTGGTGGTGAAGAACGGCTCGAAGATGTGGGGCAAGACGTCGGGGTCGATGCCGGTGCCGCGATCGTGCACGTCGAGGCGCGCGTAGGCCCGCTCTGGACCTCCGAGATCGGGCGGAGGCGTCGCGCGCACCTTCTTGACCGTGAGCGTCACGGGCCCGCCCTGGGGCATCGCCTGCACGCCGTTGATCACCAGGTTGGCGATCACCTGCTGCAGTTGGTTGGCATCGCCGTCGACCTCCACGGTCTCCGAGGGGGCCACGGCGAGCGTGCAGCCGCCCTTCTCGACCAACGGCTGGAGAATCGTCACCGCGCTGGCGGCGACCTGATCGAGGGAGAAGTGCGTCATTCGAGGAGTCTCGCGCCGCGCGAAGTCGAGCAGCTGGCGAATGATGCGCGTCATCTGCCCGGTTTGCTGGTGAATGATCTGAGCGTTGCTTTTTGCCTCATCGCCCTGCACCTCGCCGGTGGAGATCATTCGGGCGCGCATGGCGACGACGTTGAGCGGAGTGCCCAGCTCGTGGGCGATACCGGCCGCGAGAATGCCCACCGTCTTGAGCCGGTCGGCATGGCGAAGCGCGTCCTGGGCGGTGTTGCGCGCGGTGACCTCCTGCTGCAATCGAACGCTCGCGCGCAGCAGCTCGTCGCACATGTGATTCATCTCGGTGGCGAGCTGACCAATCTCGTCGCGCTGACGGATGGCGAGCGGGCCGGAGTAGTCGCCCTTGCTGACCCGGCGCGCCTTCTCTGCCAATGAGCGCATCGGCCGGCCCACCACCACCGCGCCCAGGCCGATCGCCACGACGGCCCACAGCACGGCGAGCGTGCCGAAGTTGAAGACGTGGCTCTTGACGATGCGCGCGACGGTGTCGCGTTCTGCACCCAGCGTTTCCTGTACCCAGAGCACGCCGGTGGTTCCATCGGGCAACGGAGCGGAGAGGAGCGTCTCTGCGCTGTGCCACGCATCGAGCACGAAGACCGGCTCTCCTCGCGTGAGCGCTTCGCGTTGAGGCCCGCTCAAGCCGAGCTGAGAGAGCGGGAGCAGCCGCATCTGCGTCAGCTCGGAGTCGCGGTTCGCCACGGCCAGGAGCGCCGCGGCTCCGGCTTCGGCGGTGCCCGCGAGGCGTTCACGCTCCAATGCCGCGACGAGCACGCGGCCCGCCACGCTCTGATCACGCTCGATGTCGGCGTGGTGAAGCTCGACCGCTTCGCGCACCGAGAGCCAGGCGGAAAAGCCCAGCGCCAGGAACGCGAAGAGGGCGAGGGGGAGGGTGATCTTCCGGGCGAGCTGCATGACGCGCAGCTTGCCTCAACTTGCCTCAACGCGAGCTGTCAGGCCTCGACCTTCACCTTGAGCGAGCGGGGCTGCGCGGCCTCACGCTTGGGCACGGTGACCACCAACACGCCGTGCCGGTACGTCGCTTCGGGCTGCGTGCCGTCGAGCGAGTCGGTGAGCGTGAAGGTGCGGCGGAACGTGCCGTGGCTGCGCTCCCGGCGAATCCAGCCCTTGGCTTCGGCCACCTTGTCGCCCTGGCGCTCGGCGGTGATGGTGAGCTGGTTGCCTTCGAGCTTCACGTCGATCGCCTCGGGGGAGACGCCGGGCATGTCGAGGTGGATCTGCACCGTCTTGTCGGTCTCCAGCACGTCGGCAGAAGGCGTGAGCGCGTTGGGCGTCGCGGTCTGGAAGAGCTCGTCGACCTCGCGCCAGAAGGTGTTGACCGGGAAGCGGGGGGCGAAAGCGAAACGGGCAAGCGACATGGTGTTCTCCTCGAGTGTGGGTGTGCGCCCGGGGGCACCGGGACTGCCGAAAGGTCAAACAGGAAATTTCGGTGTCAAGAGCGTGCGGCTCGCGTCCCGCGGCGATCAGTGAGGAGATGGGCTCCACGTGAGAGGAATGCTGGTCGTTCTGATGGTGTTTTCGGGAGCGGCCTTCGCGCAGGGCGAGGAGTTCAGCCTTCCTGCATTTCGGGATCAGGCACCCGATGCGGGGTTGCCTGATCCGTCCGCGCCGCCGCTGCCCATGGTGACGCCGCTGCCCGGGCCTCCGAAGCCGCCGCCTGCGCCGAGCTGGGCGCGCATCGGTGGCTCGACCTCGGTGCTCTTCTCGGGGTTGCAGAGCTATTCGTTCAGCATCGAGGTCGCGTTGCTGTTCCTGGTGGCGTCGTCGCTGGAGCACTCGCCCACCACGCCCGGTGAGGTGGAAGGGTTTCTGTTTCAAGCAGGGGTCGAGGGTGCTTACGGCTGGGCCGGTGGTCCGTTGTGCGAGGGCAGTCCCTTCTGCGCCAAGAGAGGCGGCGGTGGGTTGGCGCTCAAGGGCGGCTGGGCGCGTGGGTTGCCGAACGTGCGCGATGGCGTTGCCCGGGCGCAGACGATGTACTTCGGTCAGCTCGACGTGCTCGCGTCGAACTTCGACATCGAGTCGGCCCCGCTCGCGCCCGGCGTGAACACGTGGGAGCTGCTCACGCGCTTGCGGCTGGGGCTGCACTTCACCAGCGAGGGCGCGCGGGCGACGTTCACCGGCGTGACGTTGTTCGCGGCGGCGTTCATCGAGGCGATCCCGGCGAGCAAGGTGACGCGGGGGATCACGCTGGGTGGGTGCTTGGGAATCGGCTTCTGACGGCTCTTCAGCGACCGGCCTTGACGCTTCACTCTGCCCTGCGAGAGTCACTGCATGGCGCGCCCCCCCAAGCCCAAGAAGCCCGCAGACCCCGGATCAACCGAGCCGTCGACGGATCTCGCGCCCGTGGTGGGGAAGAACCTCAAGCGCCTGCGCACTGAGCGCGGCCTCTCACTCGAACGCCTCGCGCAGTCTTCCGGCGTCTCGCGCGCCATGCTGGGCCAGGTCGAGCTCGGGCAGAGCGCTCCGACCATCAACGTGTTGTGGAAGATGGCTCGTGCGCTCGATGTGCCGTTCTCGGCGCTCATCGCCAGCAACCAGACCAGCGGCGCGAAGGTGATGCGCAGTGACGCGGCCAAGCGGCTCATGTCGAGCGATGGCTCGTTTCAGTCGCGCGCGCTCTTTCCGTACGACGAGCCCCGGCGCGTCGAGTTCTACGAGCTGAAGCTGAGCGCGAAGGGCGTGGAGAAGGCCGAGGCGCATGCTCCGGGGACGACCGAGAATCTGGTGGTGGCCAAGGGCAGCGTCGAGATTCTGATGGGCGCCGAGGTGCACAAGCTCGAGGCGGGTGATGCGATCTTGTTCGAGGCAGATCAGCCTCACGTGTACCGGAATGCGGGCGCGGGCGAGGCCGTGCTCTACCTGGTGATGACCTACGCTGAGCAGGTGGGGTGAAGCGGTTGGTGAGGCTGGTTTTGCCCTCCCGAGCGAAGCAGAGATAATCCCTCGACTCTGCTCGCAGGGTTGATCGAAATAAGAAGCGCACACCGTGCATCCCGAGCAGGGGACCGGCTTCGCCTTCGATTTCGTCCGAAGGAACAGACCCACCGTTCGCATCGAGCGCAGTCGAGATGCCACCTCTGCGCCGCGCGGCAGGTGACCCCTCGACTTCGCTCCTAAGGAACAGCACCGTTCCCC
>JBKJSE010000134.1:0-11309 GCA_046595925.1 Archangium sp.
CATCTTCTTCTGCGTGAGCACCTTCCGCCTCGTCGCGATGTCCTGCTTCGAGAGAACGGACTTATCGCCCTTGCGCTTGACCGACATGCTGAGACACCCCTGTAGAAGGCTGATCCATCGGGCACTGTAGGGGGGGCCGCGCAGCCCGCAATTTTTCGGCGGCGATTGCTGCACCTGCCCGCAAGTTCCACGACGGGGACTTCTGGCTGAACTACGGTGCGAGCCACCCATGGACGTCGGTTGTCCCAAATGTCAGACGGAGTACGAGCTCGACGACGCCCGCGTCACCGAGGACGGTGTCACCGTCAAGTGCACCACGTGCGGGCATGTTTTCCGGGTGAAGAAGAAGCAGCTGGTGGTGACGCTGCCTTCGCGCGGTGACCCGCCGATCGACTTGAGCAACAGCAGTGGCCACAGCTCAGAGCTGCCGCCCGCACCGCCCAGCCGCGAGTGGAAGCTCAAGCAGCCGTCGGGAAACATCTTTCCGTGCCGCGATCTGACGATGCTCCAGAAGTGGATCATCGAAGGCAAGGTCTCGCGCGACGATCAAATCTCGCTCAGCGGTGAGACCTGGAAGCGCCTGGGCGACATCCCCGAGCTGGCGAGCTTCTTTCAGATCGTCGACGACGCTTCGAAGATGCGCTCGATCGAAGCGCAGCAGCGCGCCATGCCGCCTCCGCCTCCTCCGGGTGGAAAGATCACCGACACGTGGCGTGGCGGGCAGTTCTCTCCGCCTGCGCCGCCTCAGCCCGAGCCAGTGGCGGAGACCTTGCCCCCCGAGCCGCCGGCCCCGCGCCGTCCCCCTTCGGGTCGCACGCCTGAGCTCAAGCCGCCCGAGCCGCCTTCGAGTTCGGGCCCGCCGATCATGCAGACGCTGCAGGGCGGCCGGTTCAGCCACCCGCCTGCACCGCCGATGAACGTGGCCGTGCAGTCGGCCGCGCGGAAGAGCCCTGAGCCCAGCGACGAAGAGCTTCGCCGCGCGGTGGGCAAGAGCGGCGGCAGCGGTAAGTGGATCGCCCTCGTGCTGGCCGGTCTGCTCGTCGGCGGCGGCGTCGGTTGGTACTTCGGCTACTACGAGCCCGAGCAGAAGCGGCTCGTCGAAGAGCGTGCCTCGGAGCAGGCGCGCCTCGATGAAGAAGCGCGCGTGAAGGCCGCGCTCCCGACGCCCGTGCCGGTGGTCGTGCTCGACGCCAGCGTGGAAGAAGAAGTGGTGGTCGATGCAGGCATGCCCGATGCGGGCGTGGAAGACGCCGGCGTTCCGGCTGTCGATGCCGGCAGCGCAGTCGTCATCGACGCGGGGCTGCCCATCGCGCCGCCCGTCGTGGTCGAGCAGAAGAAGAGCTTCGACTGGTACCTGGCGCAGGGCGATCGACTGCGTGAGCGTGACAAGCCCGAGCAGGCGCTCGACTTCTACGGCAAGGCGTCGGACCTGAAGCCTGAACGGGTCGAGCCGATCACCGGTCGTGGGCTGGCGCTGCTCGACATGGCCAACCCGTCGGCTGCCGCGGCGACCTTCGAGACCGCGCTCAAGAGCAACCCGCGCTACGGCCCGGCGATCATGGGCCTGGCAGAGGCCTACCGCATCCTCGGCAAGAACGAGAAGGCGGTGGAGTACTACCAGCGCTACCTCGACGTGCTGCCCGATGGCGCCGAAGCCGCCGTGGCGCGCAACAGCATCGAACGCCTGAAAAAGTAACTCTGCTCTCCCTCTCCCCTCGGGAGAGGGTTGGGGTGAGGGCCAAGTGAAACTCGAACTCGAACAAGTCCGACACGTCGCAAAGCTCGCGCGCCTCTCTCTGACCCCAGACGAAGAGACTCGGTTCTCGACCCAACTCTCAGCCGTGCTCGACGCCGTCGACGCCCTTGGGCAAGTCGACACGCAAGGAGTCGCCCCGACGACCTTCGCCACCCTCACCAACGCAAGACCCGACGAAGTCAGAGACGAGCTGCCCGTCGAAGTCGCGCTGAAGAACGCGCCGCAGCGGGAAGCCACCAGCTTCGCCATCCCCAGGGTGATCGAGTGATCACCCAGTCCCTGAGCGAGCTGAGCGCCGCCCTCGCCAAACGTGAGGTCTCCTCGGTCGAGGCCACGAAGGCCTGCCTGGCCCAGATCGCCGCAACCGACGACAGGGTCGGAGCCTTCCTCCTCGTCGATGAACAGGGAGCTCTCGAAGCTGCGCGTGCCGCCGACGAACGAAAGACCAGACTCAGCGCCCTCGACGGAGTGCCCGTCGCGCTCAAAGACATGATCCTCACCGCGGGCCTCGAGACGACCGCGGGCAGCAAGATGCTCGCAGGCTTCGTGCCGCCCCACGACGCCACCGTCACCGCGCGCCTGAAGGCCGCCGGGGCCGTCATCCTCGGCAAGACGAACCTCGATGAGTTCGCGATGGGCAGCTCGACCGAGTCGAGCGCCTTCAAGAAGACGCACAACCCCTACGCGCTCGATCGCACGCCCGGCGGAAGCAGCGGTGGCTCGGCCGCCGCGGTCGCCGCCAGGCAGTGTTTCGGTTCACTGGGCACCGACACGGGCGGCTCGATTCGCCAGCCGGCAGCGCTCTGCAACGTGGTGGGCCTCAAGCCGACCTGGGGCCGTGTCTCCCGCAGCGGCGTGGTGGCCTTCGCGAGCTCGCTCGATCAAGTCGGGCCCTTCGGCCGCACGGTGCGCGACGCGGCGCTGCTGCTCCAGGGCATCGCGGGAAGAGATGCCCACGACGCCACCTCGGCCGACGTCGCAGTCCCCGACTTCTCCGCCGCGCTGGAGAACGGCGTGCGCGGCCTGAAGATCGGCCTGCCCCGCGAATACTTCGTCGAGGGCATGGACCCCGAGATCGCCGCGGCCATCCGTGAATCCGCGAAGACGCTCGAAGCAGCCGGAGCGCAGGTGAGGGAAATCTCGCTCCCGCACACGAAACACGCGCTGGCCGTCTATTACGTCATCGCCCCCGCCGAGGCGTCGTCGAACCTCGCGCGCTACGACGGCGTGCGCTTCGGTCACCGCACGACAGGCGCGAAACAGCTCGTCGAGCTCTACCAGCGCTCGCGCGCCGAGGGCTTCGGCCCCGAGGTGAAGCGCCGCATCATGCTGGGCACCTTCGCGCTCTCCGCCGGGTACCACGACGCGTACTACGTGAAGGCTCAGCGGGTTCGCACGCTCATCCGCCGCGACTTCGAAGAGGCCTTCAAAGACGTCGACGTGATCTTGAGCGCGGCTTCACCGACCTGCGCCTGGCCGCTGGGCGAGAAGCTCGACGACCCGCTCGCGATGTACCTGATGGACGTGCTGACGCTGCCCTGCAACCTCGCGGGGCTGCCCGGCCTCTCCGTTCCCACCGCGAAGTCGTCGAAGGGGCTGCCCATCGGCGCACAGTTCCTGGGCCGGCCTTTCGATGAAGTGACGATTCTCCGCGCGGCGCGTGCGCTCGAGCGCGAACGCGACCTCACCACCTGGAGCCCCCACCCATGACGCCCACCACCTTTCAAGGAGTGACGCCTCGTGCCGCTCTCTGACTTCCAGCCGGTGATTGGTCTCGAGGTGCACGCGCAGCTCCTCACGAAGAGCAAGCTGTTCTCTTCGGCGGGCGTGGTGTTCGGTGCCCCTCCGAACACGCACACCACGCCGGTGTGCTTAGGCTTTCCCGGCGCGCTGCCGGTGCTCAACGAGAAGGTCGTCGAGCTCGCCGTGCGCGCGGGCCTGGCGCTCGAGTGCAAGATCAACGAGCGCAGTGAGTGGTCGCGCAAGCACTACTTCTATCCGGACAGCCCCAAAGGCTATCAGATCACCCAGTTCGAATTTCCCATCTGCGAGTGGGGCGGGGTGACGCTCGAGGGCGCCGGCAAGCGGGTGCAGCTTCGCCGCATTCACATCGAAGAAGACGCGGGCAAGTCGGTGCACGACGCGGTCTTCGGGTTGACGTTGGTCGATCTCAACCGCGTGGGTACGCCGCTGCTCGAGATCGTCTCAGAGCCCGACCTGCGCAGCGCCGATGAAGCCGTCGAGTACCTCAAGATCCTCCGCGACGTGCTGGTCTGCGTGGGCGTCAACGACGGCAACCTCGAAGAGGGCAGCTTCCGGTGCGACGCGAACGTGTCGATCATGAAGAAGGGCGCGACGGAATACGGCACGCGCTGTGAGCTGAAGAACCTGAACTCGTTCCGCAACATCAAGTTGGCGATCGACGCTGAGATCGCGCGCCACGTGGAGATCATCGAAGGCGGTGGCTCCATCGTGCAGGAGACGCGGCTCTTCGACGTCGCGCGCAACGAGACCCGCTCGATGCGCAGCAAGGAAGACGCGCACGACTACCGGTACTTCCCCGAGCCCGATCTCCCGCCGCTGCTGGTGAGCGCGGAACAGCTGGCGAACGCGCGCGCTTCGTTGCCCGAGCTGCCGCAGGCCAGGCGCCGCCGCTACGTGGGGCAGCTCAAGCTGACCGAGTACGACGCCGGTGTGCTCACCGCAGATCGTGAGTTCTCCGAGCTGTACGAGCGCTGTCTGGCACCGGTCGGTGACGCGAAGAAGGTGGCGAACTGGTTCATCGGCGAGGTCTCTCGGCTGCTCAACGAGAGCGGAACGAGACCGGTCGACGTGAAGTTCTCGCCCGCACAGTTCGCGGCGCTGCTGCAGGCGATCGAGGCCGGCGAGATCTCGCAGAACGCCGGCAAAGAAGTGTTCGGTCAGATGTTCGCGACCGGCGCCGAGCCCAGAGACGTGATCGCCAGCAAGGGCCTCGCCCAGGTCTCAGACACCGGCGCGCTCGAGACGGTGATCGACGAGATCCTCGCGGCCAACCAGAAGAACGTCGAAGGCTACCGGGCGGGCAACACCAAGCTGCTCGGCTTCTTCGTGGGCGCAGTGATGAAGTCGATGAAGGGGAAGGGCAACCCGAAGCTCATCAACGAGCTGCTCGAGAAGAAGCTCAACGACTGAACATCGGGGAGCGCGCACGCATCGGCCTCTTGCCCCATTCTTTGTGCGCCCCTTCCCCGTAACGCAGGGTTTGCCCCGCGCCGCACAGCGCTATTCCCCCGGTCGCCAACACGTCGCACCAGGGGGAATCACATGCGCATCACAATCGCGTTCATCGTGGCGTCGTCCGCACTCTTCGGCTCATCGGTCGCACAGGCGACGCCTCCGCCGAAGGGCATGCCGCCACCGCCGAGCTTCACGCTCAAGCCGGTGGTCAAGGGCACCGCGCCCGCCCACAAATACACGCAGGCGCAGATCTCCCGGGGCGAGGCGCTCGTTCGCATGGGCGGCTGCAACGACTGCCACACGCCGATGATGTTCGATGCCACTCAAGGGATCTCAGTGCCCCAGATGAACCGCATGCTCTCCGGCCATCCCGAGGGCGCGCCGGACCCGCAATCGAAGCTCGCTCCGGGGGATCAAGCCGTGATCGGCCCGACCTTCACCTCCTTCGCGTTGCCCTTCGGCGTCGTCTACACCGCCAACCTCACACCCGACGAGGAGACCGGCTCAGGCGGCTGGAGCGAAGAGGCCTTCTTCCGCATCTTCCGCACCGGCAAACACCTGGGAGGCAAGGGCCGCCCGATTCTTCCTCCGATGCCGTGGGCTTCGATGTCGAAGGCCTCCGACGAAGATCTGCGCTCCGTCTTCGCCTACCTGCGCTCCATCCCGCCCATCAAGAACAAGGTCCCCGAGCCGAAGGTGCCCGAGCCCGTGTTCCAGATGGTGAACAAGGTGAACTCGATGATGCTGATGGCGCCTTAGCAGCGCTTCACCAGTCGCCGCGCCGGCCCTGCTTCTTCTCGGACGTGATGCGCTTGGTCTCCAACCGGCGGCGCTTCGAGCCACGCGAGGGCCTCGTGGCGATGCGCTTCTCCGGCACGTACGACATCTTCACGAAGGCAGCGCGGAGCCGCTCCACCGCTTCCCCGCGGTTCTGCAACTGACTGCGCCGCTCGGTGGCGGTGACCGTGTAACCAGTGGGCTTGTGAATGAGCCGCACGCCGGTCTCGGTCTTGTTGCGGTGCTGGCCACCGGGGCCCGAGGCGATGAAGAACTGCTCTTCGCACTCGAGCACCAGCGCTTCATCACTGAGCGCGGCGACGCGTTTGGCTTCTTGTGGGCTGACCGACATCGACGCGTCTCCTCAAAAGGTGCAGGCGAGACGCTCGAGCGCCGGCCAACTGACGCGGCGCAGACTACTCAGCTCTCCCCGGGAGGTCCCGAGGAGAGCTGGTTTCCCCCTCCCTCAGCGCGGGGGCGCAGAGGGGCGCAGCGCGGGCGACGGTGCAGACGGGCGCACTTTCGGAACGGCCGACTCGGTGGTGCTCCCGATGTCGGAGACCTCGAGGTTCTTGAAGATCTGCTTGACCCGGTCGACCTCCTTCGCGTCTTCGGTGTGCACCGAGATGAGGATGTTGCCCTGGCGGATCTTCCCTTCGTACTGCTTGGCTTCCAGCTCGGGGATCCCCATGCCCACGAGCGCTCCGGTAAAACCACCGACGGCAGCGCCGACCGCGGCGCCACTCAACGCCGCCAACAGCGGGCCCGCGGCGATCAACGGGCCGAAGCCGGGAATGGCGAGGGCGCCGATACCTGCCAGCAGGCCGAGCGCACCACCGGCGAAACCACCCGTACCTGCGCCCGCTGCGGCGCCTTCGGGGGCCTTGGTGTTCTTCTCGTGCGCGAAGTCGCGGGTGCTGCCCTTGTCGGGCAACAGCACCGAGATGTCGTTGCTGGCGAAGCCGGCGCTGGTGAGATCGGAGACCACGATCTCGGCGAGGCGCTGACTGTTGACGATTCCGAAGACGGCTTTCCTGGCCATGGGTGTGGTCCTTTTGCTTTTCAGAGGTTGGACTTCAGTTGGTGTTCTGCGGCGCTTCGCTTGCGGGCAACTCGAGCTGGTCGTTCACGTTCTTCGCGCCCGCGAACTTCTGCGCCAGCTCGCGCACGGCGTCGCGCTCGGCCTTGTTCGGAACCAGTCCGCGCAAGGTGACGGTGCCGCCCTGGCTGATGATCTTCACGTTCTTCGCAGTGAACGAGAGACGGTCATCGTCCATGAGCGCTTTACGAATGCTCTGGGTGAGCTTTCGATCCTGCTCACTGTTCGATTGATCCATCGGAGTCATCGCCACGCCCCCGTCCGTTCGGGCATCGAGGTGGTGATCTGTGGCGGTCTTGGGTGCTCCAGCCAACAACATCGAGGACAGCGCGAGTGCGGCGAGATTCATGTGAGCTCCTGGTGTGAGGGCTCAGTTTTCTTCAGCACCTTTCGCGCCAATGCCCTTCGAAGGGAGCGCCGGAGATTCGGAGTGCGCGATTGCCACACCCAGCCCTCGAGCCGTGGCGAGGTGGCCCTTTTTGAGCGAAGGTCGGCACCGTGCGACTCCCGAGCTTCTTCGTTCTCCTGAGCGTTCTGCTGATCAGCGCGTGCGCACCGACCAACGCGACGTGCTCGATCGTCAACTGCGGTGGGTGTTGTGATGCCGACGGCCAGTGCCAGGGCGGCACCGCCGACGATGCGTGCGGAGCGGGCGCGCTCAATTGCAACACCTGCAGCGGTGGCCAGGTCTGCACCGACAAGCGCTGCGTGCTGCCGATGCAGCAGGTGGTCGACGCGGGCGTCTCAGTCGACGCCGGCCTGCCCATCGTCGCGCCGATGGAGACGTGGACGTGGGCCGCCTTCCCCGACACCGCGTGCGGTAACGGAACGCCCACGGGCGTCGGCGTGAACATCACCACGCGGTCGCAGGACGTCTTCATCTACCTGATGGGTGGCGGCGCCTGCTGGAGCTCGCTGACCTGTGCCTTCGCGGCCACCAACTTGAGCACCGGCTACGGGGGCGCTGACTTCGCGAACGACAGCACGAAGCAGGCAGCCCCGTTCAACCGCGCCGTGGCGAACAACCCGTTCAAAGACATGAGTTACGTCTTCGTGCCGTATTGCACCGGCGACGTGCACGGGGGCGACAACGTGGTGAACTACCCCGCGCAAGGAGCCCAGGTTCCCGCGCGCACGGTGCATCACAAGGGCGGCAAGAACCTGGACGCCTTTCTGGTGCGCCTGCACGACACCTTCCCTGAGGCGACGCGCGTGTTCCTCTCTGGGTCGAGTGCGGGCGCGTTCGGTGCGCAGCTCAACTATGCGCGCGTCTCTGCAGCGTGGCCCAACGCCGAGGTGCACATGCTCGCCGACTGCGCGCAGATTCTGAACCCGTCGGGCACGTTGCTCTCAGAGTGGCTCGCCGCGTGGAACCTCTCCATTCCGGCCGGCTGCGTTGGGTGCGCCAACGACTTTTCGCTCTTCCCGAAGTACCTGCACGACAGCGCACCGACGCGGCGTTTCGGGCTGCTCGCGTACACGCAGGACAACACGTTGCGGCAGTTCTCTGGCTACGACGGCGCGACCTTCGAGCAGAAGACCCTCGCGCTGACGGCGAGCGCCTACGACACGACGGGCAACGCGAAGTACTTCCTCGTCGGTGGCAACGACCACGTGATGCTCGGGGCGCTGCCGTCACTGCAGGGTCCGCAGAACACCAGCCTCGTCTCGTGGGTTCAGAGCTTCGTCAACGGTGGTGCGAGCTGGCAGAGCGTGAAGCCCTGACGGCTCAACCGAAGGAACGCACCGGTCCTCCCGAAGCCGGCGAACGGTGGCGCTGTTCCTCAGGAGCGGAGCGGTTCTAGAAGGTGAGCCCGACGCCGAGCCGAAGTTCAGGCAACACGCGCTTGGCCGCGTCGTCGTACAGGCCGCCGCAAGCAGCTTGAAATGTGAGACCGAGATGCGGGCTGTAGAAGTGCGTCACGTCGGTCGAGAGCAGGCCGCTGAACCCGGCTGCGTCGGCCTTGGCGTCCCGAAACGCGCGGTAGCCGGCCAGCGCTGAGATCCGCCACGTGAACCCGCGATGCGTCTCGTCGCGAAAGTCGCCGATGACGATGCGTGGCCCGCCACGAACCCACCAACCGAAGCGACCGGGAAACGCAGACAACCCCGCCTGTACGTCGATCCACGGAATCGCGTGCACGGTGATCGCGCCCCCGAGGAGATCGGGAAACGAAGTCATCGGGTACAGGTGCACCGAGCCCAGCAGGTGCGGCCGATCTTCAGCGCGCGCGAACGGGCTCAGCAGTGCGACCACCAACAACGCCCAGCGCATCTACGGCTCGCCCGGACGCGGCGCTTCTTTCTGCCTTCCCAGTCCTCGCGCGGCCAGGCCGAACGACAGCCACCCCGCGAGGAACGCGAGCCCACCGAAAGGAGTCACCGTGCCCAGCGTGCGCACGCCGGTGATCGCCATCACGTAGAGGCTTCCCGAGAAGAGCACGATGCCTAAGGTGAACAAGACCGCGGCGATCCACGGGAAGCGGCCCGTCACGTGCGCTGACATGACGCCCACCAACCCGACCGCGAGCGCGTGCACCACGTGGTAGCGCGCCGCGACTTCCCACCAGCCCAGTCGATCGACGGCGTCGGGCAGACCGAGCACCGCGCCTTTGACGGCGTGCGCTCCCATCGCGCCGAGGGCCACGGCCGTGAAGCCGAGAAACGCAGTGAGGAAGGCGAGGCGGCGATCCATGCCCCGCTTATGCCCCAAAAGCCTTGACCGGGTGCAGGCCGAAGACGATGAGGACGCCATGCCGATTCGCCGTGGTTCCGTCAATCTTGCGCGCTTCCGAATGGAAGGCGCCGTTCCCAAAGATGTGAAGCGCTGGTTGCAGAAGGGTCTGGGCAAGGCGGGCTTCGAGCCCATCGACCCCAAGAGCGACGACGAACGCGCTGCCGGTTTCGTCGAGCTCGAGCAGAACGACTCGACCGAGTTTTCGGCGGGCGCGCTCTTCCACGGCTTGCACGCGCTGTTCGCCTGGCGCGTCGACCGCCTCAAGGTGCCCACCAACGCGCTGCGTGCCGGGTTGCTCGAGTGGAGCCAGGCCTTCGAGAAGAAGAACAGCCGCGCCCCGGGCAGACGGGAAAAAGCAGAGCACAAGGACGCGCTCAAGAAGACGCTGCGCGCCAAGCAGGCGCCGGTCAGCAAGGTGTTCGAGCTGAGCTTCGATCTCACCTCGCGTGACGTCTTCGTCTGGGCCACCTCGCGCACCGTCGTCGAAGAAGCGCAGGCCGTGCTCGAGTCGACCCTCGAAGTGAAGCTCATCCCCCGGGTGCCCGCGGCGTTCCTTGGCGCCGGTGCCCTCGATGCGCTGACCCCCACCAAAGAACTGTTTCCCGAGGCGAGCTGATGGCCAGCAAGAAAGAAGAACGCGCGTTCCTGCGCGGTGAAGTGGGCGTTGATGGAGCCGCCGTCGAAGAAGAAAAGGACGAGTCGCAAAAGGAGCTCGCCAAGGCGCAGGAAGCGTTGCTGCGCGGCCGCACGTGGCTGGGCCGGGAGTGCCTGACCTGGCTGTTGTGGAAGAGCGAGTCGACCGACGCCGTGCTCAACGTCGACGACCTGCCGGTCAACGTCGTGTTCAACGGCAAGGCCACCCTGCGCGCTGCTTCAGGCGACGTGACCGAGGTGCAGGTCAAAGGCGTCACCGCGCCGTACGCGAAGCTCGTGAAGCACGCGATGGCGAAGGGCCTGCTGGTTCACACCGCCAAGCTTCAGCTCACCTGGGGCGAGCAGGTCTACGACTTCACCATCGACGCCGAGTTCTTCGACATCCGATCCGCCAAGCTGCCCGCGCTGCTGCAGGAAGAAGAGGACGACAAGCTGTCCGAGCGCCTCGAATTGGCCACCCGCGCTTCCAAGGTGGCGGATGCATTGGTCGCGGCCTTCGTCAAAGAGCGCTCGGGCAAGTCGTGGAGCTCGAAGACCGTGCCCGCGCTGAGGGCCTGGATGGAGGAATCCTGATCCGCTGGCATGCCTCTCCTTGACCGGGGAGCGAGGTTGGCTTATGGCGAGCGTCCTTTCCGAGCTCCAAATCGGCGCCACGGAACGTTTCTTGAATTAACCCGCGAGGTTACACGATGTACGCCGTCATCCGAACAGGTGGCAAACAGTACAGGGTCGCTGAAGGCGACGTTCTCCGCATTGAGAAGGTCGGAGGCGACTCTGGCGCTGAGGTGAAGTTCGACGAAGTGCTCATGATCGGCGGAACTGAAGCCGTGAAGGTCGGGAAGCCGATCGTCTCGGGCGCCAAGGTGGTGGGGAAGATCCTCCGCCAGGCCAAGGCCCGTCGCGTGCTGCACTTCCGCAAAGAAAAGGAAGGATGGACCCGCCTGCGCGGACACCGTCAGCCTTTCACCGAGGTGAAGATCACCTCGATCTCGGCCTAAAGGAACCAACCAGCCATGGCTCATAAAAAGGGACAAGGTTCATCACGCAACGGTCGTGATTCGAACTCA
>JBKJSE010000370.1:0-15145 GCA_046595925.1 Archangium sp.
GACATCGCGTACGCCCGGCCGCCCATCAACGAGGTGACGGCGCCCGCGTAGCAGCGGCCGGCGTCGGAGGCGTAGGCCAGACCAGAGGCCATCAGCAGCGAGCCGAGGTTCGCGTAACCGAGTCCCAGCGTGCGGAAGACGTACGAGCGCCGAGCGATCTCGTCGCTGGGGAACTGCGCCATCAGAACGCTGATCTCCAGCACGATCGTCCACAGTCGGATCGCGTGCAGGTAGTCCTCGACTCGGAAGGTGTTGGTCGCTTCATCGTAGAAGGTCATCAGATTGAGCGACGCCAGGTTGCAGGCCGTATCGTCGAGGAACATGTACTCGGAGCACGGGTTGCTGGCGTTGATGCGCGCGGTGTTCGACGAGGTGTGCCAGGCGTTGACGGTCGTGTCGAACTGCAGGCCCGGGTCACCACACTGCCAGGCGGCCTGGGAGATCTCGCGGAAGATGTCGCGGGCCTTGAAGGTGTCGACCATGCCGCCGCCGACCACGGCCTTGGTCGAGTACGAGCGGTCTTCCTGAACGGCCTTCATGAACTCGTCGGTGACGCGCACCGAGTTGTTGGAGTTCTGGAAGAAGACCGACGAGTAGGCCTCGCCGTTGAACGACGGATCGTACCCGGCGTCGATCAGCACGTGGGCCTTCTTCTCTTCGCCCACCTTGCACTTGATGAACTCGAGGATGTCGGGGTGCTCGGCGTTCAAGATGACCATCTTGGCCGCGCGGCGCGTCTTGCCGCCCGACTTGATGACCCCGGCGAACGCGTCGAAGCCCTTCATGAAGCTGACCGGGCCCGAAGCCGTGCCGCCGCCCTTGAGCACTTCACGCGACGAGCGAATGGGGGACAGGTTCGAACCCGTGCCCGAGCCGTACTTGAAGAGCATGCCTTCGGTCTTCGCGAGGCCGAGGATCGAGTCCATCGAGTCTTCGACGGAGTTGATGAAGCAGGCCGAGCACTGGGGGTGCTCTTCGACGCCCACGTTGAACCAGACGGGCGAGTTGAAGGCGACCTTCTGGCGAAGCAGCAGGTGGGTCAGCTCGGCGTGAAAGGCGTTCTTCGCCTCGGTGGAGGAGAAGTAACCGCCCTGCTCGCCCCAGCGGGTGATGGTGTTGACGACGCGGCCGACCAACTGGCGCACCGAGCTCTCGCGCTCAGGGGTGCCGGGCTGCCCGCGGAAGTACTTCGAGGCCACCACGTTCGTGGCGAGCATCGACCACGACTTGGGCACTTCGATGTTCTTCTGTTCGAAGACGACCTTGCCGTCTTCGCCGGTGATCGACGCGGAGCGCATCTCCCAGGCGATTTCATCCGCCGGATCGACTCCCGGTGTCGTGAAGTAGCGGGGCACGTCCAGCCCCTGTGCCTTTCCGTTTCGCGGCACGGCCCGCGCATCAACCGGAATCACGCCCGCCACCACGTTCTTAGGAGCCAGCTCCTTCTCCATCGTCATTCCCCTCTCGTAACAACTGCGTGTGACATCGTTGACTGATTGACTGCCGGTCTTGACTGCCGGTGTGACTGCCTGTGTGACTGCCTGTCTGTGCGAAAGGCAAAAAGGCGGCGTCCCCTCGGGAGTCGTTCCCCTGGGGCGCGAAAGTCGCGAAAGGTAGGATGTTTCGTGAACCAGAGCCCCTCCAGCTCTGTTCCCTCACCGCTTTTTGGCAGCTCGGGGGGCCGACTTATGCCCGTCTGTTCGGTCACCTGTCAAGCATCGCCGCACAAGATGTAGTGTCAAATTTTCTTCCGATACCCAAGACTTAGGGGTGCCACCGACCTGTAGCACCCGCTCGATTTCGCGCGCGAGGCGGAAAATCGGGCCCGCGCGCTCGGGAGGCTTCGAGGTGCGACATTTCAGGCATGAGCCGGGCTCATTTGAGGGGTCGTGACCCTACATTACTTTTCATCTCGAGCTCCCCGGACGGGTGATGTTGTTTGCTGATTGTGCGTGTTCACAGTGATCAGCTTTCCCTCGGAGGCTCTGAGGGCGGGATGCGGCAGGTCGGTCACGATCGCGTTTTGCGCTGGCGCGTACCGTCAGGCAACTCGTCCTCAGCGGGGTTGGCAAAACCGCCTCACCGGAACGAGCGTGCTATTTCTCTGCTCATGCCGCCTCCGTACACGCGCCACCTCTTCATCTGCACCAACCGACGCCCTGACGGCAGCCCCAAGGGCTGCTGTGCCAGCAAAGGCAGCGAAGAGCTGCGGCTGGCCTTCAAGAAGGAGCTCGACGCCCAGGGCGTCAAGGCGGTCAGAGCCAACTCAGCCGGTTGTCTCGACGCCTGCGAGGTGGGCCCCGCGGTGGCGGTCTATCCGGACAACGTCTGGTACGCGCACGTGACGCCCGCCGACGTGAAGGAGATCGTCAGCGAGCACATCGTGGGTGGGCGGCCCGTCGAGCGGCTGGTGATGAAGCTGCCGATCGAGCGCGCCAGGAAGGAATAGCTGTCCTCGCGCTCTCTCCAGCGGGAGAGGAGAGGCTTTCACTCCTCCAGCGACGTATCGAAGAAGCGGTGCTTCCCGATGACCTTGAGCGCCTTCGCCTCGGGGAAGGTGCTCACCTGATACCGGCGCGGCCAGAAGCCGTCTTCCGGCGTGACGAGCTTGTTGACCCGCTTCATCACGTCATCCCACGCGCCCGAAGCCACGATGCGCTCGGCCTCGGGCCGGTCGAGATCGACGAACACCACGAACTCGGCGCGGGGCAGCAGCGAGACGACGCCCTTCGTCCACACGCAGTAGGTGCGCTGCCGGCCGTCGTCATCGTCGGTGAACAGCGTGGTGGCCACGAAGACTTCGCTGTCCTCCCGCGCGAACTTCTCGTCGAGCGCCTTTTTCTGCTCGTTGGCGTCCTTGGCGTCGGCCTCTGAGCGCAGCACGTTGAGGATCTCGTCGTCTGCAGGCGGAATGAAAGGCACCAGGCCTTTCTTCGTCAGGCGCCAGCCGCGGCCGGTGTTGGCGCGGGGCAGGGAGAGCACCTCGCTGACCCGTTCGCCTGCCTGCTCGAGGCCTTCAGGATCGTCTGAGCCGGTGACGATCAGGTGATCGCGCTGAGGCAGGAAGATCACCGGGTCGCCCTTCACCTTGAGCTTGCGCAGCTTCTCGAAGAGCAGCGCCCGGCCCACGTCGTGGTTGTCGGCCCAGGGTGACTCGTAGACGCCCTCGCCCGACCTGGTGAAGGGCTCCTTGCTGCGGGCGGCGAGCTGCTTGCGCCCCTGCAGGAAGACCTCGTCAGCGCCCACGCCCCAGTCGGCGAGGTGCTCTTCGTTGAGGTACTGCATGCTGTCGGCCCCGTCGTAGACCACCAGCTCGACGAGCTCGTCGCTCAGCGGCCGCTGGAGCACGTTCAGAGTCGTCTCGGAGCCCAGGGTGAGCAGCTCGACGAAGATGCGATCGCGCACGGTGGCGATGACGTTGGGCGACGCCTTGCCCCAGTTGGTGGGCACCTCGGTGGGGAAGAAGCCGCGGACGGTGCGGGCCACGAACTCCGGCCGCTCTTCTTCGTCCTTCCCGGCGTACTCGTCGAACACGTTGTCGAGCGAGATGACGCCGCCGTCGCTGGCGAGATCGAACGACTGCGGCTGGTAGACGTAGTCAGGGCGTCCGGCATCGGCGAGCCCGGCGAGGAGCTCATCGGCGAACTGCTGGCGCAGCGGCCCGTCATCGGGCGGCAGGTCCTCGTCATCTTCGGAAGGAGGGGTCGGCGCAGTGACCTGGCGGGTGCCCGCATCAGGCTTCGCTGCCTGGGTGGCCTCGAGCGAATCGCGATACCCGGCGAAGGCCCCGATGGCGACGGTGAGCCCGCAACACGCGGTCGCTCCCAGCACCATGATGAGGATGATGCCGATGAACGTCTTTTGCTGCTTCGGGTCCATGTGTCCTCCGCTCCGCTGCTACCGGCGGAGGACGCGGACCATCGGTCAGCGGCGGCGGCCGATCAACCGAAGGATGTGCAGGAACAGGTTGACGAAGTCGAGGTACAGCATCAGCGCGCCGGTGATGGACAGCGCCATCGCCGAAGAGAAGCCGCTGTTGGCGTGGTGCGTGCGCAGCTTCTGGGTGTCGTAGGCGGTGAGGCCCGCGAAGATCACCACGCCGGCGCAGCTCTTCACGAAGCCCAGGAAGTCGGACTGCAAGAAGATGTTCACGATGCCCGCGATGATGATGCCGATGAGGCCCATCATCAGGAACGAGCCCCAGCCCGACAGATCCTTCTTCGTGACGGTGCCGTAGACGCTCATCGCGCCGAACGTGCCTGCGGTGATCACGAAGGCCGAGCTGATCGACCCCAGCTCATAGACGAGGAAGATCACCGAGAAGGTGAGCCCGTTGAGCACCGCGTAGAGCAGGAACATGGCGGCGGCGACCGGCCCGGACACCTTCGACTGAACGAAGACGAACGCGAACACCACCACCAGCTCGATCACGATGAGCGGCATGAAGTAGGGGAGCACCAACGCGGTCAGCTCCTGGCTGGAGCCCACGGCGAAGGCGATGCCGCCGGTGATCGCGAGGCCCAACGACATCCACCAGTACACCCGCTGCATGAAGACGCGCGCCGACTCACTGGCGAGGACCGATGAGGCGGAGCCCGTGGGGGAGTACGAATAACCCGGTTCGTTCATGTTCGAAGGCTCCTGTGCTGCGAGACGAGTTGAACCGCCGTTCTACTTTCCCCACGCGCGGTACGCCATGAGGAGCGACTTCGCGACGTCCGAGGTGATCAACGGCAGAACACCGCCGCCGCCCACGATGTTCACGATGTGAGAGATGGAACCGCGGCAGACCCCTCCCCATTTCGGCTGGGTGTCGAGCCCGACCGACGCGTAGGCCGAGAAGTCGACGTAGAGCTCGGTGGGAATCTGGGCCGGCCCGCTGCACAGCAGGTGTGACTCGGGCTTGATGTCGATCACCTGCTGCACCACGAAGCCACCGCCGACGGGATCGGCCTCGGCACGGGCACACAGGGCGCTCCAATCGAGCGCTTCTCCATACGCGGTGGTGGTGCGTTCGGCGAAGCCAGGCTCTGCGCGGGTGCGGCCCACGAACACCGCACGGCCACCGTAGTCCCAGCTGCGCTTGAGCACGTACTTGTCGGGCTCGGCGATGACCTGAGCGGTGAGCGCTTCGCCGCGGAACGGACGCGTCCACGGCACCGACGCCTTGATCGCTGCCAGCTCGTTCTCACTCAAGCGCGCTTCGCGGGCGAGACGGCTGTCATCCACAGCCTGGGAAAGCAGGGCGAACACCGACTTCACTTCGACCTGGGACGCAGGCGGGTTGAGCACCACCGCGCGGGTTCCGTTGGGCTCGGCCAGCAGCGCCTTCACGAAGTCGGCGCCCTCCATGCCGGCCTCTTCCAACCGCCGCACGAACAGGTGGCGATAGACCAGGTCGTACTTCTTGCCGTTGGCCATGACGGCGTCAGTGCCGCTGAGCTGATCGGGGTGAACGATGTCGGCCTCAGCGCCCCACTCGCGGAACCGCTCCAGCAGGTACTTCTGCTCGGTGAGCTGCGCGTCGTTGCGGCGGGAGAGCAGGGCAATTCGCTCCGGCGTCTTGCCCGGTCGCACCTGCGCGTAGCCCAGGAGCAGCGCGCGGTAGAGCGCGAGCGCGTTGCTGCCATTGCGAGCCTGCCAGCCGGCGATCACGTGATCGGGCGCCCCCCAGGTGCGGCCCACCACCTCGAGGAACGTATTGGCGGCGATGTCGGAGTAGCCCTGCATCGCCGGAATGGTGGCGTTGACCTCGAGCGCGCTGACCTGTTCGCCCACGAAGAAGTCGACGCGGGTGGTGACCAGCGTCTCGAGGTCTTCGAAGGTGGTGGCGGCAAAACCCTTCTCGAGCGGCGACAAGCCACCGAGCACGAGCTCACTGCGATCGGGGTTGGCCAGCACCGCGCGCGACATCTTGAGCGTGGCGGAAGAGAGGCGGGCGGCGAGCTCTTGGCGGCGGCGCAGCTCAGGCTCGTCGATGATCACCGGCGTCGCGGTGATGGGGATGGCCTTGGTGGAACCGTCGTCCTTGTTCGTGACGGCCAGGCCGCGCGCGTAGGCCGTGTCTGCCAGTTCGTGGCCGAAGCGTTTCGCATCCCACGTCAGCGCGTGGAGGAGATCAGCCCGCTCTTTTTCAGTGAGGCTCATGTTGGGGTGGAGTTCTCACGCCCTCGCTCCGAATCAGCAACGCCTTTCGACGCGATTGAACTCAGGTCTACGCTGCCGCTCGTGCGGCGAACGGGCGTTGCGATCATCGGGTTATCGGTCGCGACGGCCCTGTTCGTGTTCTGGCCCGCGAAACCCGAGGAGGTCAAAAGCATCGCTCGACGCGAGACGCCGGTCGTTCAGCCTGTTCCGCAGACAGCCACCGGGGTGCTGATCGAGGGTCGCGTCTTCTCGGAAAATCATCCCGAAGGGGTGATCGGTGCGCAGGTCGATTTCAGGCAAGGCGGTCCTGTCATCACGGTGGTCACCGGCGAAGGAGGTCGCTTCTCCTTGAGCGAGCCGCGCGCAGGGCTGTGGTTGCTCTCTGAAGTCCGGGCGGCGGGCTGCGCGACCCATCGCAAGCCGATCGCGTTCGAGCTGAACCCAGGCGGCTCGGTGAAGGGCATCGAGCTCGAGCTGTGGCCCGTTCAAGTGCGGCGCGGCCGGGTGATCACCGCTGCAGGTCAGCCCATCGAAGGCGTGCGCATTCAGCCCGTCTTCATCCGCGACTTCGCCACCCGCGAGCAGGTCGCGCCCGAGTTCAGCGACGCGCACGGCGAGTTCGAGCTCTGGCTGAGGGGAGAAGAATTGGTGGAGGCCTCTCACTCAGCCTACGTGCCGCGCGAAGTCGAGCTGGGGCCACCGGACAGCACCCTGGAAATCGTCATGCAGCTCGCTCGACGAGGCGAGGGCGTGCACTTCTCTGGTGTGGTGGTCGACGAAGACGGTCAGCTCGTGACTGGCGCCAGAGTTGAAGGCATCGCCACGTTCCCGGGGCTCTTCGTGGGTCAGGGCTTCTCCGTCATCACCGATTCGGAAGGTCGCTTCCAGGCAGAGGTTCCTCCCGACTCGTCAGTCGAACTTCACGCGACGTTGGGTGACGCCTCTTCTGCTGCGCTGACGATCCCGTCCTCGCAAGAAGCGCGGCTGATGCTGCGCGCCCGGGATGCGAGCATCTCCGGTCGGGTGACGAACACTGACGGTCAACCGGTGACCCACTTCCGCGTGCGGATCGAGTCGCATGAATTTCACAGCGAGCTCGAGGTGAACTCGCTCGAGGGCACGTACCGGGTGATGGGCTTGCCTCAGCTACGCACTGCGATCGTCTGGGTCTCAGCCATCGGCTATCTCAAGGAGTCGCCCGGCTTCATCGCGCTCGAACGCCGTGAGCAACTCGCCGGCGTCGACTTCGTGCTCGAGCGCGGACGTTCGATCTCAGGCGTGGTGTTCGACTTAGATACGAAGCGCCCGCTGCAGTACGCGAATCTGAAGGCCTCGATCGATGCTGCTTTCACGCGGGACGGGAACGGCACGGCGCGCAGTGACGCCCAGGGCCGGTTCGTCTTGAACGGCCTGCCGCCCAAGCGCATGGAAGTGACCGCGAGCCGCAGCGGCTACCTGAGCCATGAGCAGGTGATCAGCGCGACCGGCAACGAGGCGCTGCAGATCGGGCTCCACCTCGCCACGCCCACCAACGACATCGCCGAGTACGTCGGGGTGGGAATGAAGTTCGGCAACGTGACGGTGCCGGATGCAGGCGCGGGATATTTCGTGGAGGCGCTCCACCTCGAAGGAGGTGCACGCGTGGCGGGCGTGCAGGTGGGCGATGAGGTCCTCGCCGCCAATGACGCGGTGGCCGGTTTGGTCAGCACTCGGGAGATCCTTCAGGAACTCAAAGGCACGGAAGGCAGCGTGGTGACGATTCACCTCCGCCGCCGGGGCCAGGTCTTTCAGGTGAACGCCGTGCGCCGTCGCTTGAAGGAGTGGTGAACCCGGAACTGTCGATTGCAACGAAGGCGCGACTGGTATTCGGTGAGGGCACCATGGCGATGCTCACGGGCGGTCAGCTGGTCGCGAAGATGCTCAAGAAGGAGAACGTGAAGCACCTCTTCACGCTCTCGGGTCTGCATGTCGCGCCGATCTACGCGGGCTGCGTCGAGGAGGGCATTCACATCATCGACACCCGGCACGAGCAGGCGGCTGCCCATGCCGCTGATGCCTACGCGCGTCTGACGCGCGGAATCGGGGTCGCCGTGGTGACCGCGGGCCCCGGTGTGACCGACGCGCTGACTGGCGTGGCCAACGCGTTCCTCGCGAACTCTCCGATGATTCTGATCGGTGGTGCGGCGCCGATCTCCAATCAGAGCCGTGGCTCGCTCCAGGAGATCCCGCAGATCGAGCTGTTCCAGAAGATCACCAAGTGGAGTGACCGCGTCCCCAGGACCGATCTCATTCCTTCGTACTTCGCCAAGGCGTACCGCACGGCGCTCACCGGCCGCCCCGGACCGGTGTTTCTCGAGCTCGCCTTCGACGTGTTGTGCGACTTCGCCGACGAGGCGTGCCTGACGCCCGTGGTGAACTACCGCACCAACGCGCGCATCGCGCCAGACCCTCGCAAGATCGAACAGGCCGCTGCGCTGCTCGCCCGCGCTGAACGGCCCGCGATGATCTGCGGCGGCTCGGTGTATTGGGACGACGCGACGGTCGCGTTGAAGGCGCTGTGCGACAAGATTGGCATCCCCGTATTCCTCAACGGTGCGGGGCGCGGTTGTTTGCCGGCCGAACATCCTTCGTTCTTTCAGCACACGCGCAAAGACGCGCTCACCGGCGCCGACGTGGTGGTCGTGGTCGGAACGCCCTTCGACTTTCGCTTGAACTACGGCGGCGAGCCCACGTTCGGTGCTGACTCGAAGATCATCCAGATCGACATCGACCCGACTGAGATCGGCCGCAACCGCGCTGTCGAGGTCGGCATGGTCTCCGACGTCGGGCTCGCCTTCGAGCAGCTCACCGCGGCGTTGCCCAAGGTGGACAGGTCAGCTCAGCTTCAGAAGCTGCGTGAGTCGGAGAAGACGAAGGTCGCGAACATCGCGAAGTGGTTCACCGACGACAAACCCATTCACCACTACCGCCTCGCGAAAGAGATCAACGACGTCGCCAACGCCTCGGGCGATCCGATGTTCATCTGCGACGGCGGCAACTACGTCGCGATGGCCGCCAAGGTGCTCGAGGTGAAGAAGCCGGGCCGCTGGCTCGATCCCGGAGCGCTGGGGTGTCTGGGCGTCGGTGCCCCGTTCGCGCTCGCAGCGAAGTCGCTCCACCCCGATCGCACCATCTGGATCATCCAGGGCGACGGCTCGTTCGGGTTCAACGGCTTCGATTTTGAGACGGCGATTCGTTTCAAGCTGCCGATGATCTGCGTGGTGGGCAACGACGCGGCGTGGGGGCAGATCCGCATTCCGCAGGTGCAGATGTTCGGAGTCGACAAGTCACCGGCCACGCTGCTGGCACCCACGCGTTACGACGAGATCGTCAAGGCGATGGGCGGGTGGGGTGAGCTGGTCACCGAGCCCGGTCAGATCCGCGGCGCGCTGGAGCGTGCGGTCAAGTCGAACACGGTTGCCTGCGTGAACGTGATGCTCGATCCCGCGGCGCCGGAGACCTCGGGCGCGATGGGGTATGCCGTATGAAGCAGGCCCGGAAGTCAAAGCCATCAGCGCGGTGGTGAAATGAACTTCGTCGACTTGCTGGCCTCTTCTGAACTGGGTGAAGGCGATCGCGTCGTCGTGCGGGCGGAAGGGCGCGATCTCGCGGTCGTTCGCGTCAATGGCATCGCCTACGCGATCGACAACGTGTGCCCGCATCACCAGGGCGAGCTGGGCCGCGGCGATCTGCAGGGACACCACCTCTACTGTCCGTTGCATGCGTGGTGTTTCGACGTGCGCGACGGGAAGGCGTTTTTTCCTGCAGGGGCCCGGGTTGAGTGTTTTGAGGTGAAAGAAGAGGGTGGCCGTATTTCTGCTCGACGGCGGTTGATGAAGTAAGGCCTCACCCCAACCCTCTCCCACCTGAAAGAGTGCCCATGAAGATCGCCGTCTTTGGAACCGGAAGCGTCGGAGAGACCCTCGGCTCGAAGCTGCTCGAGCTCGGCCACGAGGTGATGATGGGCAGCCGCACCGCCCACAACGAGAAGGCGCTGGCCTGGGTCGGCAAGTCGGGTGCGAAGGCGAGCACCGGCACCTTCGCCGACGCGGCGAAGTTCGGCGAGCTCATCATCAACGCCACCAAGGGCGAGGGCAGCGTCGACGCCTTCACGTCGGCAGGCGACGCGAGCTGCGCGGGCAAGACGGTGCTCGATCTCTCGAACCCGCTCGACTTCTCCAAGGGCTTCCCGCCGAGCCTCTTCGTCTCGAACACCGACTCGCTCGCCGAGCAGCTGCAGCGCGCCGTGCCCAGCGCGAAGGTCGTCAAGGCGCTCAACACCATGTCGTGCTTCCTGATGGTCGCTCCGCGCCAGCTGGCCGAGTCGCACCACACCTTCGTGGCCGGCAACGACGCAGGCGCCAAAGATCAGGTGAAGGCGATCCTCGGGTCCTTCGGTTGGAAGCCGGAAGAGGTGATCGACGTGGGCGATCTCACCGGCGCACGCGCGACCGAGCAGTACCTCCCGCTCTGGGCGCGGCTCTACGGCACGCTCAAGGTCGGCAACTTCAACATCAAGATCGTCCGCTGATGCCGACCGCGCTCGTCACGGGTGGCGGCATTCGCGTGGGGCGCGCCATCGCGCTCGCGTTGGGTCACGCCGGCTTCGATTTGATCGTTCACGCCAACCGCTCGGTGAATGACGCCGCGCAGGTGGTGAAGGAACTCCAGGCCCTCGGCCGCACGGCGCGCGTCGAGGCCGCCGACCTCTCGTCGACCGAAGGCCCTCAGTCGCTTGCGGGCCGCATCGAGAAGCTCGATCTGCTGGTGAACAGCGCCGCCACCTACGAGCACGCCAACTTCTCCGACATCACGCGCGGTCAGCTCGAGCGCATGCTGGCGGTGAACGTGGTCGCGCCGTTTCTCCTGACGCAGGCGCTCACCGGGGCGCTCAAGGCCTCGGGGGCAGGGTGCGTGGTGAACATCACCGACATGGCCGTCACCCACGCGTACACGAACACTCACTTCTTCGCGCACTACCTCGCGTCGAAGGCCGCGCTCGATCAGCTGACCCGCGCGTGGGCGCTCGAGCTCGGCCCCACCATCCGCGTGAACGCCGTGGCGCCGGGCCCGGTGGCGATGGCGGCCGAGACCACCAGCGATCAGCGCAGCGACATCCTCAACCGAATTCCCCTGCGCCGGGAAGGTCGGCCCGAAGACGTCGCACAAGCAGTGGTCTTCCTCGCGCAGTCCCCTTACATCACCGGCCAGACGCTTCGCGTCGATGGAGGTCTCAGCGTCGCATGACTCAGATCACGAAGCGCAAACTCGACCGACTCTCGCTCCGCGGAATGCGGTTTGACTGCATCGTGGGGCTGTTCGATTTCGAGCGGAACACGCCGCAGCCGGTGGACCTCGAGGTCACGCTCCACTTCGATACGCGCGAAGCGGCGCGCCACGGCAAGTTGGTGCAGACGGTCGACTACGCGCGCTTGCTGGGTGAGCTGCGCTTCATTCTGACGGCGACCCGTTTCCGCCTGCTCGAGTCGGCGGCTGAAGCGGTGGCTGCGTGGGTGCTCGCGCCGCCCAGCGCCGATGTGCCCCGGCCGCAGGTGGAAGAGGTGGACGTACGGCTCTCGAAGCTGGTGGCGCTCTCGGGCGCTGCCGTGCCGACTTTGGAGATCCACCGCGACCGCTCCGACTTCGCCATGAAGATCGAGCCCAAGACCTTCGGCTTCGTCGACGTGATCTTCGAGACGAAAGAGTGCGGGGTGTACCGCGAGCGCATCTCGGCGAAGACGGTGCTCCCGACCCACGTGCACCGCGAGCTCGATGAGTCTGAACTGGTGCTGGGCAGCGGCTTTCTGTTGCAGGGCAAGCCGGTGGAAGCAGGGGTGGCGCACACCTGGCCACGCGGCTTCCCTCATCGGTACGAGAACCCCACCGACATCGAGCAGAGCTTCTTGTGCATCGATCGCCCCGCGTTCATCTACACCGATGAAGTCGAGGTCGACGTGCCGGTCTCTGCGCTCACCCGCCCCGAGCCGATGCGCTTCTTCTGAGGCTCACCGCGCTGCTGCTGAGCCTCCCGACTCAGACGGGGGAGCCCGTGTCGCCGCCGCCTGGCTTCTCGACCTGACCGCCTTCGCTTGTCCCCAGCGGGTTGCGGGTGTACGGCCGCCCCGTCATGAAGATGATGCTCTCCGTCGATTTCCACTTCAGCGCCGCCCACATGCTCCCGTTCTACGACGGGCCGTGTAAGCGGCTGCACGGCCACAACTACGTTCTTCGCGTCTCGCTCACCGGCCGCCCTTCGCCGAAGGACGGAATGATCCGTGACTTCGACGAAGTGAAGAAGACGGTGTGGGATCAGGTGCTGGTGAAGGTCGACCATTATTATCTGAACGACATCGTGGAAAACCCGACCGCCGAGAACATCGTGGTGTGGATGTGGGAGCGTCTCGAGCCGCTGGTGCCGGGCCTCGAAGAGCTCCAGCTGTGGGAGACCCCGGAGTACTGCGTCACCTATCGCAAGTGAAGAAGCGTGCCCCGCGCCCGAAAGTCGATCGCCCCGCGATGGAGCGGGCCGTGGCTGACTTCATTCGTGCCGCGGGCCTCGACGCCAGAGACGCGAACCTTCGCCAGACGCCGCAACGGGTGGCGGAAGCGTGGGCCGAAGAGTTCCTCGCTGGCTACGGCCAGACCGCGAGCGACGCCCTGGCCGACCGGTTTCCGGTCTCGAAGAAGTCGGAGCGCGAGCTGGTGGTGGTGACCGACCTGCACTTCCGTTCCATGTGCCCGCATCACCTCATGCCGTACTCGGGCGTCGCGCACCTGGCCTACGTGCCGGGGAAAGAGGTGGTGGGCTTCGGCCGCCTGGCTGCGTTGATCGACGTGTTCGCGCATCGGCTGGTGCTGCAGGAAGAGCTCTCGCGCCAGGTCGCGCTCGCGTTGCAAGACGAGCTCGGGACCCAGGGCGCTGCTTGTCTCATTCGCGCCGAGCAGACGTGTTTCAGGTTGCGCGGTGAAGAGCAGCACGCCGCGGTGACGTACTCCGAGGCCTACGAAGGGGTGCTCAAAGAGAAAGCCCTGCGCGCCGAGCTCTGGCATCGCATCGATTCCCCAGCCGCCGGCGCCCCGAGGGGCTCGGGTCGCGGCCCGTCGAGGAGCAAGAAGAACTCGTGAACCTCGAGGCTCTCCGCGCCGACCTGCAGGGCCTCGAGCTGGCCGATGACGACGTCACGCGCGCGACGTACGGCCACGACGAGTCGGATCAAGGCGACTTCCGCCCCGCGCTGGTGGTCTTCGCCAAAGACGCCGCCGAAGTGCAGCGGGTGGTGCGCGCCTGCAACACGCACCAGGTGCCGCTGACGCCGGTCGCCGCGCGCAGTGGCAAGAGTGGTGGTTCGTTGCCGATTCACGGCGGCGTCTCGCTCTCGCTCGAGCGGATGAACCGCATCATCGCCATTCGTCCCGAAGATCTCACGGCCACCGTCCAGCCGGGCGTGGTGCTGGGCGATTTCCAGCGCGCGGTGGAAGCGGTGGGCCTGTTCTACCCGCCCGATCCCAACTCGGCGCCGTACTGCACGATGGGCGGCAACATCGCGGAGAACGCAGGTGGCCCTTCAGCGCTCAAGTACGGCGTGACGGGCGACTATGTGCTGGGCCTGCAGTGGGTGATGCCCACCGGTGAGCTGCTCAAGCTGGGCAAGCAGACCATCAAGGGCGTCGCGGGCTACGATCTGGTCGGCCTCTTCGTGGGCTCCGAAGGCACGCTGGGCATCGCCACGGAGATCACGGTCAAGCTCATTCCCCTGCCCAGGGTGGTGATGACCGCGCTCATTCCCTTCACCGACGTGCTCTCGGCGGCGCGCGCCGTGAACGCGGTGCTGCTGGGCGGGCTGTTGCCACGTTGCCTCGAGCTGATCGACGACGTCGCGCTGGAGGCCGTCAAAGGGAAGGGTGTTCCGTTTCCCGTCGAAGCGGGCGCCGTGATCATCGCGGAGATCGACGGCACCACCGAAGAAGGCGTCTTCGCCGAGCTCAACCTGCTCGCGTCGATCACCAAACGTTCGGGTGGGCTGGAAGCTCAAATCGCGGTCGATCGTGACCAGCGTGAACGGCTCTGGGCCACCCGGCGCATGGTCTCGCCCGCCTTGCGTGAGCTGCAGAAGTACAAGTTCAGCGAAGACATCGTGGTGCCGCGTTCGCGCGTGCCCGAGGCGATCGAGAAGTTCAAAGCGATCGGGAAATCGTTCGGCCTCACCGTCGCCACCTACGGCCACGCGGGCGACGGGAACCTGCACACCAATGTGCTTTATCGGTCGGTCGCCGATCGGCCCCGTGTTGAACTCGCGCTGGAAGAGTTGATGAAAGAAACCGTGCGGTTGGGCGGCACCATCACCGGTGAACACGGCGTTGGAATTGCGAAGAAAAAGTACCTCTCATTGGAGCAGTCGCCTGAGCTGATTTCGCTCCAACGTCGAATCAAGGTCGCGCTCGACCCCGCCGTCATTATGAACCCGGGGAAGGTCTTCCCTGACGAGCCCGGAAGCTCCTGAGTTCATACGGTTGACTCGAGGGTCGCTTCGGCACCCCGCTTGCTCACCCATGGTCGCCCTCGCACGCCCCACCAGCTGGGGAGGTCCCCATGAGTTTCTTCGAAACAGTTTCCATCGCTGAGCATCTTCTCCTCAACACTGAACAAAGGTTGTTCGGCGAAGAGGAGAAGAAAAAAATGCGCACGACCGAACGTGACGGGCTTTCGAGCTACCTGCGGAACCTGGGTGGCCACAAGCAGCTGACGCGCGAAGAAGAGTACGAGTTGAGCAAGCGGGCCCGGAAAGGAGACGAGGCGGCGCGTACGCACCTCGCGCGCTCCAACCTGCCCTTCGTGGTGGCTGTGGCCAAGAAGTTCGCCAGCCGCGGAGCTCGCCTCGACGACCTCATTCAAGAGGGCAACGTCGGGCTGATGAAGGCGATCGAACACTTCGACTCGAAGAAGAACGTTCGTTTCGCG
>JBKJSE010000300.1:0-2698 GCA_046595925.1 Archangium sp.
GTGGCTCACCACGCACCGCTTCGGCTCGGTGAACACCGACGACTTCATCGCGCACTTCGAGAAGGCGGCGCCGGGGCTGCTCGCGAAGGTGAACGCGCTGAAGTGGATCGACTCGGCTGGCGTGCCGAGCGATGCACCGCGGGCGACGTCGGCGCGGCTCGACGCGGTCAAGGCGATGATCGGCAAGCTCCCCGAGGCGAACGAGGTCTCAGCGTGGAGCGCCATCGAGTGGCAGCTCTTCCTCGAGTGGAGCCCGCGCACGCTGAGCGCCGAGCAGTTGGCCACGCTCGACTCGCGGTTCCACTTCTCGACGGCGAAGAACACCGAGATGCACGTCGCGTGGTTGTTGTTGTCGCTGCAGTGCGGCTCGAACGGGGTGCTGCCGCAGGTCGAGGCGTTCCTCGGCCGCGTGGGGCGCATGAAGTACTTGAAGCCGTTGTTCGCGGCGCTGCACGCGCGGCCTGAGACGCGGCGCCTGGCCAGGCAGCTGTTCGAACAGAACACCTCGAGGCTGCACCCGATCGCACGGCAGGTGATCGGCAACATGCTCGGCAAGTGACCCTCGTGACGGACGCAGTCATCGCTCCTCGTCGGCCGTGAACCTGGCGGGGCAGAAAAGAGAGCCGCGTCGTGGTCTGCTGTGCTCGTGATGCGCATCTCCTTCGTGACGATCGCCGTGCTGCTCGCGGCCTGCAGCCCCCCCATGCCGTCACCCGACGGCGGTAGCGACGCAGGCACGCCTGACGCAGGCGGCCCCACCAACTGCCAGGAGCCCTACCGCCGCTGCGAAGCCGAGTTCCGCTTTCGCGCGCTCGATGAACAGTCGGTGAACCTGCGAGGTGATTTCAGCCCCGAGGGTTGGACCATCGGCGTGCCGATGCGCAAGGAAGGCACCGAGTGGGTCGCCCGCACGCCCGTCGGTTTCGGCAGCGACGTGCAGTACAAATTTCTGATCAACAACACGCTGTGGGTCAACGACCCCGCGAACCCGAAGGTCTCGGCCGCGGGGAACAGCCTGCGTGAGAACGTCACCTGTCAGACCTTCACCTGCCCCGCTGCCGCACCGGAAGTCGGCGCGTTCGATTGGCGCGACTCGGTGATGGCGTTCGTGTTCGTCGATCGCTTCTTCGATGCCGACTCGACCAACAACTGCACCGTCTCGGGCGCGATGCCCGCAGGTCAGTACCAGGGCGGCGACTGGAAGGGCGTGACGCAGAAGGTGAACGGCGGCTTCTTCGCTGAGCTCGGCGTGAACACGCTGTGGCTCACGGTGCCGGTGAAGAACGCGACCGTCGCGGGCGCCGGCACGAACGGCCTGTACTCCGCGTTCCACGGATACTGGCCCATCGACCTCGAGCAGTACGAGTCGTGCTTCGGCACCAAACAAGACCTCATCGACCTCGTCACCGCGGCGCACGCGAATGGAATTCAGGTGCTGTTCGACTTCGCGATGGTGCACGTGCACTCGCAGTCGACGCTCTACGCCCAGCACCCCGAGTGGTTCTGGTCGCTCGACTTCAAGGGCCAGTGCGTGTGCGGCGGCGGCTGCGACTGGAACACCGATGGTCAGCGCTGCTGGTTCACCGAGTACCTGCCGCACTGGAACTACACGGTGCAGGCCGCGCGCGACTACACGGTCGCCCAGGCAGTGAAGATTCTCCAGGACACGAACGCCGACGGCTTCCGCCTCGACGCCATCAAGCACGTGGACGACTCGTGGTTGCTGCAGCTGCGCACCGAGGTCGAGAAGCTCGCGGCGACGCGCAGCCCGCGCCCGCGCATGTACTTCGTGGGTGAGACGTACGACTTCGGCAACCGCGACTACCTCAAGTCGTTCGTCGACCCCGCGACGAAGCTCGACGGGCAGTTCGACTTTCCCCTGCGGCTCTCGCTGTTGCAGTCGGTGGTGATGCGCCAGACCCCGATGACGGCGCTGCGCGACCTCGTGGCGAGCAACGACTCGTTCTACGGGCCGAACTCGTTGATGAGCCCGTGGATCGGTAATCACGATCTCGGCCGCGTCATCCACATGGCTGAGGACACGCCGATGTGGGGCGACCCGTATTCAGATGGGAAGGACCGGGCGTTCGCAAACCAGCCCACGTTGCCGAACTATCGACGCCCGTTCGAGCGGCTGGCCAATGCGTTCGCGTTCCTGCTGACGAGCCCCGGCGTGCCGTTGCTCTACTACGGCGATGAGCTCGGCCTGCCCGGCGCAGGCGACCCGGACAACCGGCGCTTCATGCAGTGGAACAACCTCTCGGCTGATCAACAGTGGCTGCGTTCCCGCGTCGCGGCGCTCGGGCAGTTGCGCAAGACGCACTCGGCGCTTCGGCGAGGCAAGCGCGCGAACCTCTCGGCGACGGACGACACGTACGTCTACTCGATGAGTGACGGCACCGAGACGCTCTACATCGCGATCAATCGCGGTGATTCTGATCAGACCGTGAGCGGGTTGCCTGCGCGGTCGATGCAAGACCTGCTGACGCAGAGCTCGGTGTCTGGACCCAACGTGCTGGTGCCTGCGCGCAGCACCCGCGTCCTGAAGCCCTGAAGCGTGTCGTCGATTCCGATCTCCAATCTGTTCGCTGAAGCACGCGCGCTCACGCGAGATGGCGTGGTGCCTGCGCGGTTGATCACCGAGCTCCACCATCGGCTCGAGCAGACGAAGGACGTGCTGCAGGGCTCGACCATCGCG
>JBKJSE010000280.1:0-13864 GCA_046595925.1 Archangium sp.
GGCGTGATCGATCGAGTCGATCAGCATCTGCTCGATCTCTTCATCGGTCAGCCCGTGAGAGGGCTTCACCGTGATCTTCTGCTCGACGCCGGTGGTCTCTTCCTTCGCGGCCACGGCCAGAATGCCGTCGGCATCGACGCGGAAGACCACCTGCACCCGGCCCATGCCCGCGGCCATCGGAGGGATCCCCGTCAGCCGGAACCGCGCCAGCGAGCGGTTGTCGGCGACCAGCTCGCGTTCGCCCTGCACCACATGGATGTCCATGCCGGTCTGACCGTCCTGGAAGGTGGTGAACACCTGAGCCTGCGCGATGGGAATGGCCGAGTTGCGCGCAATGAGCTTCTCGGCGACGCCGCCCATGGTCTCGAGGCCCAGCGAGAGCGGGATCACGTCGAGCAGCAGCACTTCGTCTTTGCGCGCTTCATTCGTGAGCAGGTCGGCCTGAATCGCCGCACCCAACGCGACGACCTGGTCGGGATCGATGTCGGCCAGCGCGGGCTTGCCGAACAGCTCCGCCACGTACGAGCGCACCGCCGGCACGCGGGTGGAACCGCCCACCAGCACGACGCCCTTGACCTGATCGACGGTCAGCCCGGCATCTTTGATGGCGCGGCGAACCGAAGCGCCCGTCTTGGCGAGCAGCGGCGAAATCCACTCGTTGAAGTCCGCGCGCGAGACAGGGAAGGGCGTGCCTTCGAAGTCGAGCGTGGTGGTGTCCGAATCGGTGAGGCGTTCCTTCGCCCCCTGCGCCAACTGGAGCAACGAGGCCACCTGCTGCGGTGAAGGCTCGTTCAAGCCGCGAGCCGTCATCAGCTTCTGCACGATCGCGCGATCGAAGTCGTCGCCGCCCAGCGCCGAATCACCGCCGACCGACTTCACCTGGAACACGCCGTCGATGAGCTCGAGGATCGAGATGTCGAACGTGCCGCCGCCGAGATCGTAGACGGCGACCTTCTCGCTCTTGCCTTCGTTCTTCTTGTCGAGGCCGTACGCGAGCGCCGCGGCCGTGGGCTCGTTGATGATGCGCAGCACGTTCAGACCCGCGATGCGGCCGGCGTCCTTGGTGGCCTGACGCTGACCGTCGTTGAAGTACGCGGGAACCGTGATGACCGCCTCGGTCACCGGCTCTCCCAGGTAGTCCTCGGCGGTCTGCTTCATCTTCACGAGGATCATCGACGACACCTCGGGGGGGCTGAACCGCTTGGCGCGGATCTCAACCCAGGCATCGCCGTTCTCGGAAGCGACCACCTTGTACGGCACCATCGACATGGCGCGCTGCGCCTCTTTCGAGTCGAAGGAGCGGCCCATGAGCCGCTTGACCGCATAGATGGTGCACTCGGGGTTGGTGACCGCCTGACGCTTGGCGATCTGCCCCACGAGGCGCTCTTCACTCTCTGTGATGCCCACCATCGAAGGCGTGGTGCGGCTGCCTTCGCTGTTGGGAATGACGACGGGCTCGCCGCCTTCCATCACCGCAACACACGAGTTCGTCGTGCCCAGGTCGATACCGATGACTTTTGACATGTCCCCCTCAGTTACTGCGGCTTCGGTTCATCGGTTTTGGGTTCATCTGGGCTGACGGCAGGTGCGGTCGGTGTGCGCGAGACGATGACCAGCGCGGGTCGAACCAGCCGGTCATTGAGCGTGAACCCCCGCAAGACTTCCGAGTGCACGTGGTTGGGCGGCATCTCGGTGGTCTCGGCGGCGGTCATCGCCTCGTGGCGGTTCGGGTCGAACACCTGGCCCTTGGCGCTGAAGGCCTTGACCCCGTGTTTACCCAGCGTGTCCTCGAAGAGCTTGCGGGTCATCTCGACGCCCTTGCGAAGGCTCTCGAAGTCGGCGGCCGACTTGGCGGCGTCGAGGGCGCGATCGAAGTTGTCGAAGACGGGCAGGAAGTCCTTGAGCAGGCGCTCGTTGCCGAAGCGCTGCATCTCGTCTTTCTCCTTGAGCGCGCGCTTCTTGTAGTTGTCGAGGTCGGCCGCGGCGCGGAGCATCTTCTCGTGCTCGTCCTTTATCTTCCCCATCAGCTCGCGGCCCTTGGCCATCGAGAAGTCACGCTCGGCCTTGAGCGATTCGATCTCGGCGTCTTTGGCGTCGACGGGGGCCGCGGGGGCAGGCGCAGCAGCCTCGACGGGAGCAGCCGCGGGCACTTCTTCCACCGCATGGCCGGAGTGCTTCTCGACGGACTTGAGGGCCTCGTCGAGTACGTCCTGCCCGATGCTCGTACTGAACTGACCTTTGTCGCCAGGCTGTTTCACAGGGCCAGAGTCAACCACAACCCCGGCCGGGGAGACGCAAGGAAAGCTGTTCGGAAACCCGAACGATTCCAGCCTGATTGGTTCTTCAGCCCTGGGCCGGGCGCTTCTTGCCGATGGTCTTCCGGGCGCCTGCCTTCCTGGGGGCCGCCTTCTTCCCGGCTGCACCCTTGCCCACCGTCTTCTTCGGGGCCTCGTCTCCCATCGCGGGGGGGGGCGAGGGGGGCGTGGCTGCCGGAGAGGCAGCGGCCTTCTTCGAGGGGGCGGGGGGCGGGTCGACCGGCTTGACCACGAAGTCGTTCACCTTATCGCTGGCCTTGCCGATGGCCCCTTCGGCCTTCTTCACCCCGGTCTCCACGAGGGTCGCCACCTCTTCGGCGGTCTTCTTGGCCCACACGCCCACGTCTTTGAGGCCTTCGCGCAGCTTCTCCTGGCGCTTGGGATCCTGAACTTCAGTCAGCAGCTTCTGCGCCTCTTCCTTCACGTCGGCGCCGAACCGCTTGAAGTCGTCGCCGGTCTTCTTGAGGAAAGACTTCAGCTTCGCGTCCCACTGGGAGTCGTTCATGGTGGTGACTTGTACTCATGAGCAGGCCTTCCATTCCATGCGAAGTGGTAGCCATCGGGTCGCAATGCGAACATGGGACCCACCAGCGCTGAGCTGGCGTTAGAAGCTCCCTTTCGGAACGGATTCGCACCAGTGGCTCGGCTCGTCAGGCACTTCATCGAAGAACCGCGCGACTGCAGCTACCTGCAGTCGGTGAAGGCTTCGCTCGAATACCGCCTGATGGTCGACGTGACGCCCGGCGAGCTGGAAGAGCTGCTGGTGCGCGGCTGGCGCCGGTTCGGGCCCGCGTACTTCAGGCCGGCGTGCATGCCGTGCGGCGAGTGCCACTCCATTCGGCTCGACGTGCACCGCTTCGAGCCCACCACCTCGCAACGGCGCGCGCTCAAACGCAGCACCCGCTTCCGGGTGGAAATGGGGCGACCGCGCATCGACGCCGATCGGCTGACGCTGCACCAGTCGTGGCACGGCACCCGCGAAGACGCCCGCGGCTGGGAACCGACCCAGCTGACCGAAGACGAATACGCCACGCAGTTCGCCTTCCCCTCTTCGACCGGCCGCGAGATGGCCTGGTACGACGGGAACCGGCTGGTGGCGCTGGGCCTGGTCGACGTCACGCCCAACTGCTTCAGCGCGGCGTACTTTTTCTACCACCCCGACATCGCCAGGCTCTCACCGGGCATCGGCAACGTGATGCGCTGCGTGGAGATGGCGCGCGAGCTGGGCTGCCAGCACATGTACTTAGGCTACCGCGTGCGGGACTGCGCCAGCCTCACGTACAAGGGCTACTTCCAGCCGCACGAGGTGCTGGTGGGCCGGCCCGCGATGCACGAGCCGGTCACCTGGAAAGAAGCCCCGGTGATCCCCCACGTGCTTCAGAAGGGCGCGTCGTCGTCGCCCGGGGGCGGCGGCTCGTCGGAAGACCCAGAAGACGAAGGCGGCTCTTCACCGCGTTGACGGGCGATCTCGCCTTCGATGGCGGCGAGCAGCTGCTTCTCTTTGTCGTGCCAGCGCGCCTTGCTCGGATCGCTCAACGAGCGGCGTGAGCCATTGGCGTAGAACTCGAGATCCTGCAGCGAGGCGCCCACCACGGGCATGCCCTTGCTGCGGCCGTAGTTCGGCAGAAGCAGGCCATCGCCCCCACCCGCGGGGGGAGGACGGCTGGCGCTGGCAGCCGCGGGACGGGCAGCGGCAGCGCCGCTCATGGGCTGCGAGCCGATCACCATCGCGTCGAACGCGACCGTGAAGCCTTCGCCGGTCTTCATCGCAGAGCCGACGCGCACCTGTTCTACGCGCCCGTCGTCTCTCGTCACTGACACCCACACTGGAAATCGATCGCTCATGAATCACCGTATATCCCTTGAAGCGCTGGACCGTCACGCGCGGCCGAAGCACACTGCCCGACCGTGGACCCCGACTCAGTGTTGGTTGTCGACGACGAGGCGATAGTTCTCGACGTGCTGAAGGTGGCTTTGAAGAAGGCGGGGTTCGCCGTCTTCACCGCGGCCCGGCTCGTCGAGGGCACCGCCATGATCCACAGTCAGCGCTTCAGCTGCGCGTTGATCGACAAGAACCTGCCCGACGGCTCGGGCCTCGATCTGATTCGCCTGATCCGGCAGCGGCAGCCCGACTGCACGTGCCTGGTGATGACCGCGTATCCGAACGCCGACTCGATCCTCGAGGCGCTCAAGTTGGGAGCGGTCGACTACCTCGAGAAGCCCTTCCCTCACGTGAGCATCATTCAGGAGAAGGTGAAGGCGGCCGTCGATCGCCAGCGAAGGCTCGCTTCGCTCTCCTCACGAGTGGCCGAGATGAACGCGCTCAAAGCCGCCGCCGACGCGGTGGTCGCGGAAGAGCCAGGCATTCAGAGCAGGTACGACTCGCTCCACTTCCGTCATCAGCGCGTGCTCGCGTTGCTGCGTGAAGTGAAGGCGAGCCTCGAGAGCACCAACCCGGCAGCCATCAAGGGGCTGAGCCAACGAGTCGGGGCCCTGCTGGACGACCTCAAGTAGAGACGACCTCAAGTAGAAACGAAGGCCTCCCTCTCCCCGAGGGGGAGAGGGTCGGGGAGAGGGCAGTCGCCTTACTTCGGAATATTGAACTCGACCCGCCGATTGGCCTCACGGCCCGCGGGCGTCTCATTGCTCTGGGCCGGCTTCTCCTGGCCGAACCCGACCGCCTTCACCCGCGCCTCGGCGACACCCTTCTTGATCAAATAGGAGCGCACCGACTCCGCCCGCTCAGCGCTGAGCTTCTTGTTCTTCTCGGGCTGACCGACGTTGTCCGTATGCCCCTCGATCTGCACGATCGAGATCTCAGGATGAACCGTCATCACCTGCGCGATGTTGTCGAGCAGCGCGTTGCTCCGCTTCTGAATGCTGGCCTTGCCGGTGTCGAAGTACACCTTGTCGAGAATCTTCAGCTTCTCGACGGTGATGATGACGAGCTGCTTCTGCGCGACGGGGCAGCCAGCGTTCTCGACGACGCCCTTCTCTGACGGGCAGTTGTCTTCATGATCCGCCACGGTATCGCCGTCGGTGTCTTTCGCCGGGCAACCCTTTTCCTGCGCGATGCCAGCGGTGAGCGGGCACGCATCGACGTCGTCCGCGAGA
This sequence comes from Archangium sp., assembly GCA_046595925.1. Taxonomy (GTDB): domain Bacteria; phylum Myxococcota; class Myxococcia; order Myxococcales; family Myxococcaceae; genus Archangium_A. The sequence goes on from JBKJSE010000280.1 coordinate 5,430, forward strand.
CCATCACGATCATTGTCGGCCTCAGGACACCCATCGGAGTCTTCGAAGTCGTCCTTGTCCTCTGGTTCCTTCACGCACGTGTCCAGCCGATCGACCACGCCGTCCTGGTCTTCATCCCTGTCGGGACAGCCCTGGTTGGCAGCCGCGCCCGCGACGTCAGGACACTCATCGAGCGGGTCGACCGTACCGTCGCCGTCGTTGTCGTTGTCGGGAGCGCCGTCGTCGTCCTGAAAACCATCTTTGTCTTCCGCGAGCAGCGGCGCGGCATCGACGCCATTGAGCACGCCGTCTTGATCACGATCGAGGTCAGGACACTCGCTCAACACGTACTTCCGCCCCTCGGAGCAGGTGGGCTGGGTCAGCGGCACGTTGCCGAAGGCAGCACCCGCGTACGCACGAATGGCGGGCGTGGTGGCTTGCCCACCGAACCCGGGCCCCGCTGACGCGAGCAGCTCGACCGGCCCGAGCTGCCAACGAAAGCCGAGCTGGCCCTCGAGCCCCGGCGGTCCACCCTCGATGGGAATGAAGCTGCGAAAGGTGACCTCGCCGCGCGGCCCGTCTGGGTTGACGGTGGTGATCATCGCGCCGAGGTACACCTGGCTGCCGATGCGATCATCGGAGCTGTTGGTGAGCGGCCGGAAGTCGACGGCCGAACGGTGCAGGTAGCCGAGCTCGATGCCGTACTGCCACTTGTCGTAGACGTGACCCAGCTGAATGCGCGGAGCAGCTTCGAGGGTGCCGCCAGTCCCCTGCGCGGCGGCCGTGCCGAGCGGCAGGCCGAGCCCGACCACGATGGCGAGCGAGATGGGCTTGTGTTCTCCGAGCACGTTGACCTTCGCGGTCAGCCACGGGTTGCCCAGCCCCGCGGGAGCGAGCGCGAGGCCTCGGGTGCCGCGCTGGTAGACGTAGATCGGAGCGTTGACGCCGAGCTCGAGCCAATCGGTGAGCCCGAGCGCGCCGAAGACCTGAAAGCCCACGCGATCCTGCAGGAGGTTGGTGAACGTGCCGCCCTGCGAGCTGCGCAGGTTGGCGTGCGTGTAGAACGCGGCGACGCCGACGCGGAACTGCGTGGCCTCGAGCGTGCGCCCGTTGCCGATGAACAAGGAGCCGCGCCCCGAAGGATCGAGCCAGAGCTGCTCGACATCTGCGCTGGGCACGGTCTGCGCCGAGGCGAGTGCGGCCGTCAGCAGCAGTGCTCCGATGAACGTCTTCATGTGGGTACTTCCTCCCGCGGCGCGGACTAACAGGCGTCAGAGCCTGACGCAGGAAGAATCGAAGAGGTCACTTCTGCAGCAACGTCTCGAGCATCGCGATGAACTCGGCGAGCGCCGCTTCACCGCCCACTTCATTCCATCGCTCGGCAAACGTGCGCACCGCGAGCTCGCCTTTGCCCTGCCCTGCCGGAACATTGATGAGCCCACCTTCGAGCCGCGACGCAGGCCAGGGCAGCTTCCCCTTCAGCACGCGGGCTTGAATCACGGCATCCGACGGACGATCCAGCCAGGCAGAGGCCAGCGCGCGAATGAGCACGCCTTCAGGACCCGGCTCGACGGCCTGCGTGCGCGCGAGCTCGAAGTCACCGACGAACAACGCCGCCTGCGCGATCAACGGCGCCATGCCTGCGACCCCACGCGAGTCGAACCCGCGCGCTGCAGCCAGCGCTTCCTGGGCATGGCCCGAGCGCAGCGTCGCGCGAACGAAGAGCGCCGCAGCGTCAGCTCGATCTGGCCGGCGGCTCACCACCTCGTGTGCCAGCAGCGCCGCGGCGGTGGCCGCCTTCTTCGAGTTCTCGAGTTCGCGTGACTCGAGCGTCTCCGCCAACAGCAGGCCCGCACGCGCGCCGTCGAATTGGAGCTCGACGTCGTCGGGCGCCCGTTCACGCAGCACGCCCAACCTCGCCACCAACTGCCGCGCCTCGACGGCGTTCTTCGGCTTGCGACCGGCACGCTCGACCAACGCAGCGCCGAGGGCCTGACGTCGCGCGAGCTCTTCAGCGGGATCTCTGGCGGCGAGCTCCAGCAACTGCACCGCTTCGTCGAAGTCCTTGAGCGCGAGGCTCGCATCGGGCTGCCGCATCGCGCTCTGCAGGCGCGCGCTCGCCGCGGCGCGACGGGCCTCGACGGCTTCGGGCTCCAACGCGAGCGCCTCGTCGGCGAGACTGCGCGCCAAAGCGGCCCAGCGCGACGACGCTTCATCGCTGAGTCCCGGCAAGGTGGCGCGCGCCGCGGCGGTCTGGGCGAGCACCACGCGGGCCTGCGCGTCGGAGACAGAGGCATCGGCGAGGCCCTGCGCGAGCACGTCGGCGAAGTCGAGGCTCTGCCGGGCCTCGTCGAACCGAGAGAGTGAGAGCGAGACGGCACCCAGGCGCGCCATCGCACGACTGACCCGCAGGCGCTCTTCGCGCGGGGCTCTCTGAAGATCGGTGGTGCGCTGGTAGTGACGCAACGCCGCGGTGGTGACCTGTTCGAGCAACGGCTCGACGCCCGGCTGCGCGCGAAGACGCAGCGCGACGTCGTCGAGGAAACGGCGCGCGAAGAGCCGGGCCCGATCACGCTCCGCTCGAACCGCGGCCGACGCGGTTGCCGCACCGACCATCACCAGGACGACCGCGCTGAGCACCATCACGCAGAACAGCGTGTGCTGGCGGACGTAGCGCTTGAGCAACTGCCAGGAGGAGTAGCGATAGCTGCCGAGCCTTCGTCCATCGATGAAGGACTTGAGCTCGTGGGCGAGCTGCTCGGCGGTGGTGAGCCTGCCGCTGAGCGCTTCCTTGCAGAGCGCGAGCAGATCTTCCGGCGCACCGCGCGCGTGGACAGCGCCCATCACGGGCGCAGGGAGACCGGTGACGACCTCGTGGAGAATCGCGCCCAGCGCCTTCAAGTCGGCGGTGACGCCTTCGGCGCGTTCGGCTTCGGGTTCAGGAGGGCCCCAGCCGAGCAGGTACACCTCTCCGAAACGGCCCAGTGAAATGCTGCGGCAGGAGAGTCGGCGGTGCGTGACGCCTGCTTCGTGCGCCATCGCCACGCAGCGAACGATCGTCTGCACTGCGGGAAGGAGGGCGAGGCGTTCTTCGAGGCCATTGGCGCGGGTGAGCGCTTCGGCCAGGGTGTCGGCGGACACCTGACGGAGCGTGGCATAGACGGCCCCCTTCGCGTCGCGACCGAGCTCGTAGAGGGGCACGACCGAAGGGTGATCGAGCTTCGCGAGCAGACGGGCCTGGGCCATCAGCGCGGCGTCGGTCTCTGGTGTCGACTCGAAGGCCTGCTTCCAGGCGACGTCGCGGCCGAGCACGGTGTCGTGCATCGAGAGCACGCGGCCGAAAGTGCCGCGACCCAGTACGCGGGGCGGTGCATCGGCGCGCGGGGCAGAGAAGTAGCGATGGGCCTGCTCGTCGACCATCGCGGGGCCGGGGCTCTTCGTGCTGCTGGCGACGGCTTGGCTGGGGGCTGAGCCCGTCTCGTTCGCGAGTTTGCGAACGGCGGAAGGGAGGAGCTCGAGGGTCTGCGCGGCGTTGCCACCCGCGCTGGTCGAGGCGCGCGCGGTGAGGCGTTCGAGCACCTGCGCACGGGCGCGATCGAGGATGCCGCGCGAAACCAGGAACTCGGAGAGGCTGCGCGCTTCGCCGGGCTGCGCGAGGTCGCGGGCGCTCGCGAGCACGTCTTCGGGGGAGAGGTAGCCGAGCTGCACGCCGAGCACGGCGAACAGCATGTCGCGGGGCTGGTTCACACCGTTCCTCCCGAGCGGAGTCGAGGGAGTACTTCCACCGTTCCTCCCGAGCGGAGTCGAGGGAGTACTTCCACCGTTCCTCCCGAGCGGAGTCGAGGGAGTACTTCAGCTTCGAAGAGGAGGTGACCCCTCGCCTCTGCTCGGGGGGAACGGATCAAGGTGCACCGCCCAGGTGCGCGTCGAGCTCAGCCAGGCCCTTCGCCAGGCTGGCAGCTCCACCGAGCGTGAGCGGCGTGTCTTCCGCCAACTTCTTCAGCACCACCGCCGTCGCATCCGCCCGTCCACCCACGCGCTCGCGAAGCAGCGACGGAAACCACACCACCTGCTCCGCGCACTTCAACTCAGCGCACTTCGCCAGATGCGAACGCGCCAACTGCGCATTCCCCGCGAGCGCCTCGACGAGCGCGCCATACAACGCCACCGACATCGGAGACCCCGGCACCGGCGCGCGCGCATGCCGCCGAATCAGCTCGTCCTGCCCGGTGGCGAACGCCGAGCTCAACACCGCCTCTTCATATTCCGCGCCGAGGTTGAGCGACTCGATGCGCTCACCGAAGACCCACGCCCCCGCGAAATCACCATCGAGCAGCGCGAGCTCCGCCGCGGCGGCCAGCTCACGATTACGCCCCGGGTCCGCCGAGAGAATGTCCGCGAGCAACCGCCGCCCATCGGCGAGCACGGCCCGGCGCTCTTCCCGCTCCGTCACGGGGTGAAGCCCCCGCGCCAGGGTCGCGAGCAACGACGCGTGCGTGGCCTGCAGCTCACGCGAGTCACGCCGCGCGCGCAGGGCCTGAGCCAGCGACACCACGCTGCGCAACGTCTTCAAGGCCTCTGCGCGATCCCCCACGCTGAAGAGCCCGAGCGCCAACGCGTCCGACTGCTCGAGCACCGCGACCGCGGCGCGCTGTTCATCGGGAGCGACCCGATAATATTCCCACGCAGCGTCCTTCGCGCGGCGCGAGATCTCGAGGCCGAGCCGCGTCTCACCGCGCGAGTACCGGACCAACGAGATGCGCGAGAGCAGCAACGCATGCGCCGCCAACACCGAGGGAATCGAAGGCGCCATCGCCCTCACCCGCTGCGCGCGCTCCAGCTGACCTTCGAGCAGCGCGAGCGCCTCGGCCTCACGGCCTTCATCGAGCAACAGGTCTGCGCGCCACACCTCGTGCTCCAGCTGCGCCGCGTTCGCGTCTGGATCATCTGGGTGCTGCTCGAGCAACGGGCCGAGCATGCGCTGCGCCTGGGTGAGCGCCTCACGTGCTTCCGGCCGCCGGCCGAGCCGCCAATGTTGATGCGCGAGCCCATTCCACGTGCGCGCGAGCAGCAGGCGATCCTCACGCGAGCTGCGCACCGGGTCGACGTCGGCGGAGAACGCCTCGAGCGCGTTGTGCGAGAGCTGAACGATCACCTCAGTCGTGCCGGGCACGTCAGAGAGCGTGGGCGCGACGTCGGCGAGGAAGAACCGCGCCATCTGCCGCGCCTCATCACGCTCACGGCCCGCACTGACCGCGGAAAAGATCGAGAGCCCCACCAGCGCCACCAGCGTGGCCAACGCGAGCGCCGCCTTCGCGCGATGACGCTTGAGCACCCGGCCCGCCACCTCACGGAAGCTGTAGTCGTAGGCACGCACGCGCCGGCCCGCCAGAAAGTCCTCGAGTTCCAGCGCGAGTTCACCTGCATGCGGGTACCGGTCGTCCCGATTCCACGCGAGCGCGCGCTCGCACACCGCCACCAGCTCAGGGGGCGCCGCGGGCTCGAGTGACTTCACGCGCTCGGGCGGCCGGCTGCGCACCTCGGCGAGCACCTCCCACGGGCTCCTGCCCACATACGGGGCGCGACCGCAGAGGATCTCGAACAGCATCGCCCCGAGCCCCCACACGTCGGACCGCGCGTCGAGTTCGTCACGACTGCCCTGCGCCTGCTCGGGTGACATGTACGAAGGCGTACCGACGGGGCCGAGATCGCGGCCGCCCGTGAGATCGGGCGCGAGCTGCACCGTGCTGCGCGTGCGATCGGCGCGGCCCATGACGCGCGCAAGGCCCCAGTCCATCACGTAGGTCTCGCCGTGCGGCCCCAGCATCACGTTCTGGGGCTTGAGGTCGCGGTGCACCACTTCACGGTGATGCGCGGCGGCGACGGCCCTGCATGCGGTGAGCAGATCCGGCAACAACGCGAGGCGCCCCTCGAGCGTGCGCGTGTCGGCGAGCGCCTGCGCCAGCGTGCGGCCGCGCACCTGCCGCATCGTGTAATACATGGTGCCGTCGCGGCGACGGCCCAGCTCGTACACGGGGACGATCGCCGGATGTTCGAGCTGCCCCGTGACGCGCGCCTCACGAAGAAAGCGGGCCTCGAGGTTGCGCACGTGCAGCGTGTCGAACTTGAGGTTCTGGGTGATCTCGCGGTGCAGCTCCTTCATCGCGACGTCGCGGGAAAGAAAGTGATCTCGCGCGACCACCACGCGCCCGGCGCCACCGCGGCCGAGCTCTTCGAGGCGACCCATCGGCCCGGTGTTGAAGGTGTACCGGCCCTTCGCCTCGACGCCGATGTTCTCTGGCGTCTCGAGACTGTCGAAGGACGCCGAGGTCGGAGCGGCGGGCGTGACCCCGGGCCGCAGCGTCGACTCGAGCCCGGTGAGGCTGTCTTGCGAGAGCGCGGGGAGACTGGTCAGCGTGATCGCCGCGTCACCACCATGCGCCGCGATCGCTTCGTTCACGAGCGCGTCGACCAACTGCAGCTGCTGGTGATCGAGCAGCCCGCGGTCGCACAGCACGTCACCCAGGCTCGCGCCCGTCTCGCGCTGCACCAGCCACTGCGCACCGGCGGCCATCACTTCGCTGGCCGGCGCGAACCCCAACTGCTGAACGAAGAGCGCCTGGAGGAGATCGTGATCACTCGTCACGGATGCTCACCACCGTCTTCGTGCTCCTCGGGGTGCGAGAACTCGAGCTCCATCTTCTCGGCTTCGCGGCGGCAGGCCTCGAGCGCGACCATCGTTCGGTGATCGACGCCGCCGTCAGCGCCGGCCAACTGGGCCAGGCGCGCGCAGGCGGCGAGCTGCGCCTCGAGGCGGGGCGGTCGGCGACCATTGCCTGCGAGTGCCAGCGGCGTGCGCACGCGTTGGCCCCGGCCCGCATCGATGCTCTTGAGCAGCTTCTGCGCCTGCGCGAAGTGTTTCGAGCTGACGGGCACGCGCTGCAGGTCGAGGATCACGCCGTCGAAGCGCGGATCTTCGGGGCGCGCGGCCTTTTCGATCAGCGCCTTGTGTTGCAGCTCTGCGCGAACGAACGCCTCGGCCGCCTCGTCGCGGCACGAGCACAGCACGAAGGCGCTCAACAAGACGACTGACCTGAACACCACACCCTCTTCCCCCCTCCTCCCTCTCCCTCCGGGAGGCTGGTGAAAGAGGTCCACCACCGGTCCCCCCGAGCGAAGTCGGGGGGGCACTTGGCGAGCGAAGCAGAGGTAATCCCTCGACTCCGCTCGGGAGAAACGGTGTTCGCTCATATCGTCGAAGCCCTTTTTCAACACCCTCTCCGGGAGAGGGTCGGGGTGAGAGCCACATCAGCGCCTGAGCCGCAACAACACCAGACCCAGAATCGCGAGCAATGAAGAACCACTCCCACAGCCACACCCGAGCGGAGCTTCCTCGCCACCACCACCGCCACCACCCGTCCCCGCATCAACCAGCTCTTCCGTCCCCGCATCGACGCCAGCGTCGACGCCGGCATCCACGCCACCATCGGTCGGGTGCTGAAACCCACCGACGGGGGGAAAACCGATGATCACGATCTCCGCCGTCGGCACCCCGCGAGAACACGAGGTGACGAAACCAGTCAGCTCAGGACTCCCCGCCTCTGCCCACGCCGACCACAAGATCGACGACATCACGGTGACGCCATCACCCCACCTTCGCGCCGTGAGATCGCGAGTGCTCGCATAGAGCGCCTGAATGCTCCCGGCAGCCGCGGTGTCCGCAGCGATCAACTGCGGCACCACCGCGTTGCCGGCGATCACCACGTCGAAGATGTTGTCGCGCGGTGAAGCGAGGCCCGCGGTGCCGTAATACGTGGCCGCCAGGCTGGTGATGCCGTTGATGTTCGAGAGCGTGTTCAACATGTCCGACTCCCAGCGGGAGTGCAGGCCCATGTTGGGGTCGAAGTTCCGCGTGTCGTGCAGCACCGAGAAGCTGTCGAACACGTAGTGCGAGAGCACGAACGACGCATCGAGGATCGCCGTGGTGTTCTTCGCGCGGAACGCCGCGATCAGCTCGGCGTACTTCAGCTCGACGTGCCACGGCACGATGCCGTTGTTCGACGCGTTGCGAGAACCGATGAGCGTCACGACGTCTTCGTAGACGCGCGGGTAGCGGCTGAGGGGCGTGACCCAGTCGATCTCGAGGTAGTGCCGCGGCGCCTCTGCGGCGTCGCTGCCGCGCCAGCGATCAGGATCGCACGCCTTGTCCTGCAGCGTGGTGGTCTGCCGCGACGCATACCAGGTGCGCAGGCAATGACCCTGCGGCATCGCGTCTTGCATCAACGAAGCGAGGCGACGGTGCCCATCGAAGCCCCACCCGAACGAGGTCGAGGCGAAGAGCAACGAGAGCAGGGCGAAGACGCGCGACATCAATGCAGGAACTTGTCGGAGTCGCCGCCGACGTTGCGCCGGCCTCCGTCGATGCCCTTCAGGTGCGCCGAGCGCTTCTTGAGATC
>JBKJSE010000398.1:0-3783 GCA_046595925.1 Archangium sp.
CAGGATTCGAACCTGGAACCAAGCGGTTATGAGCCGCCAGCTCTACCGTTGAGCTATGAGCCCGTTCGCTTCCGGCTGACGAACGCGGGGCACCCTACCAGACGGACGCCGCGTGCCCACCAGAGCCCGAAAAAAGCGCGAGACGTATCACCACGGAGACCTCTCCAACGCGCTCGTTGCCGCGGCCCTCGAGGTGATCTCCAAAGAGGAGCAGCTCACCCTCCGTGAGGTCAGCCGCCGGGTGGGCGTCAATCACCGCGCCATCTACCGCCACTTCGCAGACCTCACCTCGCTGCTGGCCGCCGTGGCTGAGCAGGGCTACCGACAGCTGCTCATCGTGCTCCAGGAAGCGCTCGACTCGGCCAGGCGCGCCGCTCCCGAGAAGCGCATGGAAGCGCTCGCCGCCGCCTACGTCGCCTTCGCGATCGATCACTCCGCGCACTACCGCATCATGTTCGGCCGCCGCCTCAACGAAGATGGCCGCTTCCCCATCCTCGAAGAGCTCGTCAGCCAGGCCTTCGAGCTCATCGACGCTGAAGTGCTCGCCGGCATCGAGTCAGGCCGCTTCGTCGCGCGCCCCCGCCGCGAGCTGGTCTTCGCCTTCTGGAGCCTCGCCCACGGCTTCGCCAGCCTCGCTCTGGTGCGACGCATCAAGGTCAAACGCGTGCTCGTCGACCCCTACGTGAAGCAGATCGTCGCGCCCTTCATCGCCGGCCTGCGCGCGCTGTAGCTACCGCCCGCACACCGCGTTGCTCGACCCACCCGAGAGCAGGATCGCGAAGTTCGTGAAGTGATCGGTGTTGCCACACAGCAGGTTGCCCTTCGTCGTCGGGCACTTGTCTGCGCACTCCCACTTCGAGGTCTTCTCGTCGAAGTAGCCCAGGCACGTGCCCTCGAGCGCGGGAGAACCGGTCACCGCTACGCACAGCTCGGCCTTTTCCCCGGGCGAGAACGGGCTGAGCTCCAGGTCGAAGACCGGGCCCACCGACTTCAGGTTCGCTTCGAACGGGCGCACCGGCGTCGTCCTGCGGGTGGCGGTACGGGGCACCCGAACCGTGTTCACCACCGTCACGCGCCCCTCCACGCCCATCGAGCCAAAGAGCTGGCCATCGACCGTCAGCTTGTCCGACGAGACGGGCTCGGCGAGCAGGCAGACCCCGCGACCCGCACACGCCACGCCTCCGCAGCACAACAGCGAGTCGGGCACCGTGGTGACCCGGCCCACGAAGGCCTTGCTCAAATGCGTGGTCAGCGCATGCACCTTGCCGTCTGCGCCCCACCAGGTCGGCAGCGGCGCGAACGAGCCATCGGCCTTCGTCCAGAACACCAGAGGCACTTCCGCGCCCACCGGAGCAGGCGTCACCGTGAAGGCCACCGCCACCTCGGTCGCGAACTGGGTGTCGTCGGGCCCGAAGTCGAACACCGGCGTCAACGCCGTCACGCCCGTCAGCGAAGGCGGCGCCTCCGTGGTGCGCTCGACCACCAACGTCACCTCACCGGTCAACGCGCCGGCAGGCAGCTCGAGGCGAAGGTTCTCCAGCTCCAGCGTGCCGCCCATCGCGCCCAGCGACTGGGTCGCCTTCGGGTTCCCCGCATCCACTCCCGCGTCTGGCGGCGGCATGGCGGGCGAGCAGGCGACGAAGACCACGACGAAGGCTGTCAGGGAAATGACACGGAGCATGCCCGCCCATACCGGGGGCTCCCCGGAATGTCGATCATCGGCGGTGGCCTTGAATTGCCGCGGCTGGCTCCTTAATGTCTCCGCTGGAGACTTTATTATGAAAGACGCGATTCGCATCACCGCAACCGATGGGTACGCGCTGGCCGGCCAGGTGAGCGGCGCTGGCAAACAGGGCCCGGTGATCGTGATCAACGCAGCGACCGGCGTGCGCCAGCAGTACTACGCGCGCTTCGCGACCTGGGCGGCAGAGCAGGGCGCCACCGTGCTCACCTGGGACTACCGCGGCATCGGCGAATCGCGACCGCACCGCCTTCGCGGGTTCCCCGGCACCATGCGCGATTGGGGTCAGCACGATCTCGAAGGCGTCATCCGCTTCGCCACGAACGAGTGGAGCGGCCGCCCGCTCGTCGCCATCGGCCACAGCGTCGGTGGACAACTGCTGGGCCAGCCCGAGAGCAACGCGTCGTTCGCGCGCGCGGTCACCGTCGGGAGTCAGTTTGGCTCGTGGCAGCTGTGGCCGGGCGCGCGGAAGTGGGCGATGGCCGGGCTCTGGTACGGCCTCATGCCCACGGTCACGCATGCGCTGGGCTACTTCCCGGGCTCACTGGGCATCGGCGCGGATCTCCCCAAGGAGGTCGCGCTGGAGTGGGCCCGCTGGTGCCGCAGCCGCGACTTCTTCCTCGCCCATGGTGTGGCTCGAGAGGGGTACTCGCGCCTGAAGATCCCCGTGCTGGCCTACAGCTTCACCGACGACACCTACGCTCCGAAGGCGGCGGTCGACGCGCTGCACTCGCTCTACGTGAACGCGCAGGTCGAACGCCGTCACCTCGCTCCGCGCGAGCTCGGCATGAAGCAGGTCGGTCACTTCGGGTTCTTCAAGGACACCTATCGCTCGACGCTGTGGGAGCGCGTGGGCGAGTTCGTATTCGGAGCGCACGCGCCGGCACGTCGGGACGCCGCCGCCAGCGAGCCCCGGTCATCCCGAGAGGGTTGGCCAAAAAGAGAAGCGCACACCGTTCCTCCCGAGCGCAGTCGAGGGAGTACTTCTGCCTCGCGCGGCTGGTGACCCCTCGACTTCGCTCGGACGGGGCGAACGGTGGTGCTGTTCCTGCTCAATTCCCACTTCGGCCAAACCCCCTCTGGGTGAGCGGCGATCGCTTTCACGTGCGCCTGATTCGGCCTGACTTCGAGCGCACCAGCTTCACGCCTTCTTTCGAGAGCTGCCGCGCCTGCTCGGCGGCCACCTGCGGCGCGAGCGAGCCGTCACTGCGCACCACCCGCCACCACGGGATCCCCTCGAGCTTGTGCAGCGCCTGCACCACCGCGCGCGCTGCACCCGGTTTGCCCGACATCAACGCCACCCGCGCGTAGCTCGCCGTCTCGCCCTTCGGAATGCCCCGCACGGCGCGATCGACCGCGGTCAACCAGGGCGAGAGCGTCCTCGTCTTCTTCTTCGTCATGAAGGAACCGTGAAGGTGTCGTGAGCCCGCCATGGAGCAGCGAGGGCCGCGGCATCGCATTGTTCCACCCATGAACAAAGCGCTCCTGACCCTCTTCGCCGTCCTCTCCACTGGCTGTGCGATGTCCCGGGCCGCCACGCCCACGCTCAAGCCGTACGCGCTGTCTGCGCCCGCGCAGGTGCTGGAAGAGAATCACTTCAGCCGCGATCGCATGGGCGTGGGTGAGGCCGAGCTGCGGCAGATCCTCGCGGCGCCCATCTTCCTCGAGGAGCACGCGCGCATCGGTGTGCTCCCCGTGAGCACCGGCTACGCGCCTGATGACGCCGTCCCCGTCGAAGCCGCGCCGGCGACCATCACCCAGGCCCTCGAGGGCAGCGGCATGTTCGATCTCGCCTCAGAGATCAGCGCTGACTGGCCGAGCACCTCGGGCACCGCCGGCCTGCGTGAGCTCGCCGCCCGCTACCGCACCGAATACGTGCTCCTCTACCGGCACCGCTTCGAAGACGCGACGCGGGCCAATGGCTTCGCGGCCGGCTTCATCACGTTGATCGGCGCCTTCGTGCTGCCCGGCACCACCATCGAGTCGGCCGGCGTCCTCGAGGCCACGCTCTTCGACGTGAAGACCGGCACCATCCTCTTCAC
>JBKJSE010000457.1:0-15416 GCA_046595925.1 Archangium sp.
TTCGCGACCTACGCCGTCTGGTGGATTCGCGCGTACATCACGCGCTATCTCAAGGACAACCGCAGCCACGTGCGTGGTGGCGAGCACGAGCGCATCTCGATGAGTGACTTCTCGCTCGACGCGCCCCTCGACGACGAGTCTGAGAGCACGTACGTCGACCGATTGGAAGACGCGGGCCCCACGCCTGATCAGTCTTTCTTCTCGCTGGAGCGCGACGAAGAAGTCAGCCAGGCCCTGCAGCGCGTTCGCCGCCGCCTGGGCGATCTCGGCTGGGACATCCTCCAGGAGCGGTTGACCCAGGACAAGCCGCGCACCCTCGAGGAACTCGGCCAGCGCTGGGGCGTCTCTCGTGAGCGCGTTCGCCAGGTCGAGCTGAAGACGAAGTCGTTTCTCGCGAGGTACCTCGCGTCGGTGAATGACGACGGCGAATTCGCCGCTGAAATGCAGGACGCGGCCTAAGGGCCGTCGCACCGGTTCCAGTCGATTCCTCTCCTCGCGCGGGGGAGACGCCGGGGATGAGTTCGCGGATTTTTGTTCGTTCGCGTTCTCTTTTCCTCCGTGGACAGGCAGCATCCGCGCCCATGCGACTCCTCTCCATCGTGTTGGCGCTGTCGTGCTCCTTGCCGGTCTTCGCGCAGGACGCCGCTCCGCCCCCGGCTGCGACGGCTGATGCGGCCAGCTTCTCTTCTAAACTCGATGAGCTGTGGAAGACGCGCGACACCGCCGACGCGGTGAAGCTCAACGACGACGTCATCCGCGATGGCCTCAAGGCCTTTCCTTCCGACTACGAGATCCTCTGGCGCGCGGCGCGCATTCGCTGGTGGTCCGCTGACGGGCTGACCGACGAGAAGCTCAAGAAGCAGGTCGCCAAAGAGGGCTGGAACTACGCCAAGCGGGCGGTCGAGGCGAAGCCGCAGGGGCCCGAGGGCAAGTACTACACGGCGCTCAACATCGGCGCCTACTCGCAGGCCGTGGGCATCTTGAAGGCGTTGTCCGACGGCCTCGAGGGCCAGTTCGTCGACAACCTCGAGTTCTCACTCAAGAACAACGAGTCGTTCGATCGCTACGGTGGCCGCACCGCCAAGGGTCGCTACCACTGGGAGCTGCCCTGGCCCAAGCGTGACCTCGGCAAGTCGAAGGCCGAGCTGCAGAAGTCGATCGACAAGAACCCCGAGCACCTTCGCAACTACTACTTCCTCGCCGACACGCTGCTCAAAGACGGCGACAAGAAGGGCGCGAAGGAATCGATCGACAAGGTGCTCAACGGCGCTGATTCGTACGATCCGCCTGAAGCCCGGCGGGTGAAGGCCTGGGCGAAGGCGTTCGTGGAGAAAGAACTGAAGTAACCAGCCCTCAGCTCTGCTTGGTCGCGGCCTTGTCCTGCGAGGCGATCGGCGGCGAGTCGTTCGAGGTGAGCTTCTTCTCGTCGGTCTTTTCCTCGACCTCGCTGGAGAAGCCCTTCTTGAAGTTGCGAATCGCCGCGCCGAGCGACGACCCCATCTGCGGCAAGCGAGACGCACCGAACAGCAGCATCAGCGCGAAGAGAATCAGCAAAATCTCGGTCCACTTCAGGCCCATGCGATGCTCCTTCGCGAAGTCAGCGAAATGACTCTAGCGCTGACTTCCTGATGTCTCACCTCGCCGACGGCCACGCAAGTGCGCACCACGCCGGAAGAGGGGTCTGACTTCCTCATTCCAGCCGGTTAGGTCGTCGTTCCCCGGGGCGTTTCACTGGTGATGTGGCGCAGCACGGGTTCGCCCCCGGCCTGACCTGCGCGTTTGGCGGCCTCGAGCATCACGCCCTGGCTGCGCACGGCGACCCCATCGAGCTGCAGGGGAATCGGCAGGTAGGTGCCGTCACTCTGGAGCTGCCGCGCCTTCACGTTGTCCTTGAGGCCCAGCCCGAGCACCTCTTCCATGATGCGCAGCTTGAGGGCCGGGTCTTCGACCGGGGTCATCACCTCGACGCGGCGATGGAAGTTTCGCGGCATCCAGTCGGCGGACGAGATGAACACGTCGGCGCTGGTGCCCACCCCGAACGCGAACGCGCGCACGTGCTCGAGGAAACGATCGACCACCGAGATGACGCGGATCTTTTCTGAAACGCCCGGCACGCCGGGGCGCAGGCAGCAGATGCCGCGCACGAGGAGATCGATCTCAACGCCGGCCTGGCTGGCGCCGTACAGCGCGCGGATCACCACGGGGTCGACCAGCGCGTTCATCTTGGCGGTGATCTTCGCGGGCTCACCCTTGCGCGCGCGCTGCGCCTCACGCTCGATGAGCTCGAGGATGCGGCTCTGAAGCGTGGTGGGCGCGACGGCCAGGCGCTTCCAGTTCGGCTGCGTGGAGTACCCCGTCAGCAGGTTGAAGAGCGCGGTGACGTCGTCGGCGATCTCGGTGCGCGCGGTGAACAGTGAGAGATCGGTGTACGCGCGAGCGGTGGCCGAGTTGTAGTTCCCCGTGCCCAGGTGCACGTAGCGACGGATGCCGTTGCCTTCGCGGCGCACCACCAGCGTCACCTTGCAGTGTGTCTTGAGCCCGATGAGCCCGTAGACCACGTGCACGCCGTTCTCTTCCATGCGGCGCGCCCAGGCGATGTTGTTGGCTTCATCGAGGCGGGCCTTGAGCTCGACGAGCACCGCGACCTGCTTGCCGTTTTCAGATGCACGCACCAGCGCACGGGCGACCGGGCTGTCACCGGTGGTGCGGTAGAGCGTCTGCTTGATCGCCAGCACGTTCGGGTCGTCAGCGGCTTCTTCGAGGAAGCGCACCACCGGGTCGAACGACTCGTAGGGGTGATGGAGCAGCAGATCGCGCTGGCCCACCAGCTGGAGAATCGAATCGGCGTTGCCGATCACCGTCGGCGTGGCGGGCACGAACGGCTCGACGCGATTGTCGAGGCGCGGGTCGGCGTCGCTGATGGCGGTGAGATCCTGCATCTGCAGGGGGCCGGCGACCCGGTACACGTCGGGCGGCGAGATCTTCAGGGCGATGGTGAGCTGTGACTCGAGCGCCGCCGAGGCCGTGTGATCGATCTCGAGGCGCACCACGGCGCCCCGATCACGACGGCGGAGCTCCTGCTGAATCGAGGCGAGCAGGTCTTGCGATTCTTCTTCGTCGATATCGAGGTCCCAGTTGCGCGTGAGGCGAAACGCGCAGGCCTGATCGACCGCGAAGCCGGGGAAGAGATCAGCGGCATGCAGCAAGATGAGCTCTTCCAGCAGCAGAAACGCGGTGCCGGTGGCCGAGGGCATCGGCACCAGGCGCGGCAGCACGGAAGGCACCTGCACCACGGCGAGGGCCGATTCGCCGAGCTCCTTGCGGCGGCGCTGGCCACCGCGGCGCACCACTACCGCCACGTTGAGCGACTTGTTGCGCAGGTGAGGGAAGGGGTGGCCCGGGTCGACGGCCAGCGGCGTGAGCGCAGGGAACACGTTCGACTGGAAGAAGATCTTCGCGGCGGCCTTCTGCTCGGCGGTCAACGCGTCGCGGCTGAGCACGCTCAAGCCGTTGGCGGCGAGCAACGGCATCAGCTCGCCTTTCCACACGCGGTACTGCTCGTCGGACATCTTGTGGGTGCGCTCGGCGATGGCGGTCAACTGCTCACCGGGCAACATGCCGTCAGCGGGCAGATCGGCGACCACGCCCTGAGCCTGCTGCTTGATGCCGGCGACGCGCACCATGAAGAACTCGTCGAGGTTGCTCGAGACGATCGAGAGAAACTTGATGCGCTCGTGCATCGGCAACGTCGGGTTGCGCGCTTCGGAGAGCACCCGCTCGTTGAAAGCGAGCCAGGAGAGCTCGCGGTTCAAAAACAAGTGTCGGTCGGTGCTGCTTTGTTCCACCACGGTCGAGTCCCCTAGTCGCCCTTCTTGGCACAGTGGATCAGTTCAGCAAGGTGTGTCACTTCGACGTTCCCATGGCACGCAGGTCTCGAGCGGAAGTTCAGGATGACATTCTCGCGGCCATCGATGTCGGCACCAACGCGGTGCGGCTCGAGCTGGCCCGCGTGCTGCCTGACGGCTCGATCGAAGGGCTGCACACCGAGCGGGACCCCGTTCGTCCGGGAGAGGGGCTGTACCGCTCGGGGGTGATCTCTCGTGAGGTGGCCGATCGACTGGTGGCCACGCTGCGGCGCTACTCGGCGTTGTGCAAACGCTACGGCGCGCGCGTTCGGGCGGTGGCGACCAGCGCGCTGCGTGACGCGCGCAATCGCGACGACATCGTGCGCCGCGTGAAGCGTGAAGCCCAGCTCACGCTCGACGTGGTCTCGGGGCGTGAAGAAGCGCGGCTGATCTGCCTGGGTGTGCTCCACGGGAAGCAGGCCCAGCAGCGATCGTTGTGCATCGACATCGGCGGCGGCAGCACCGAGATCATCTTCGCCCACGGCAACAGCCCCAAGGATCTGTGGAGCCTCGATCTGGGCGCCGTGCGGCTGACCGAGCTGTTCGAGGTGAAGGACACGCTGACGCCCAAGAAGCTCGAGCTGATGCGCAACTTCGCCAGTGAGATGCTCAACGAGCGCATCAAGGGCGCGCCCAAGGGCCTGCCCACCAGCGCGATCGGCTCGAGCGGCACCATCGGGGCGATCGTGGCGTTCGCGCGCTCCGAGGGTTTTGGTCACGCGACCATGCGCGAGGTCTCGCAGGCCGTGGAGCAGCTGGCCGAGATGGACTCCGAGAGGCGGCGTAAACGGTTCGACCCCCGGCGCGCCGACATCGTGGTGGCAGGCGCGGTGGTGCTCGAGGCGGTGATGCGGCGCTTCAAGGTGAGCACGATCACCGCGGTCGATCGGGGCCTGCGCGAAGGAATTCTCTACGACCTGCTCAAGCGCCGGAAGTTCGACGACAGCGATCACTCGCTGGCCGAAGCGGCGCTCGCGCTCGGTCGAAGGTTCGCCTTCAGCGAAGAGCACGGCGTGCAGGTCTCGAAGCTCGCGCTCACCTTGTTCGACGAGCTGGCCACGTTGCACCAGCTGCCCGCGGCTGCGCGCCCGTACCTCGAGGTGGCCGCGTTGCTTCACGACATCGGCCACGCGGTGAACTACCAGAAGCACCACAAGCACACGCAGTACCTGATCGTGAGCTCCGATCTCCCCGGCGTCACCGAGCGGGAGCGCATGCTGATCGCGTTGATCGCCCGTTTTCACCGGCGCTCGAAGCCCGACGTGACGCACGAGCTGCTGGCGCCGCTGACGCCCGCAGAGTTCCGCCTGGTGCGAAAGTGCTCCGCGATTCTGCGCGTGGCCGACTCGCTCGACCGCAGCCATCAGCAGCCCGTGAAGTCGCTCACCGCGCAGGTGCGGGGCCGCAACGTCGCGCTGTCCGTGAAGGCGCGGGCGTCGGTCGATCTCGAGTTGTGGGATCTGCAGCATGAGGTCGAGCTCTTCCGCGAGGTGTTCGGCAAGTCACTGCAGGTCAACCTCTCCACCCGCAAGTAGTCAGGGGTGGGGCGCGGCGTCGGCGGCGTTGCCCTGGTCAGACATGCGGTAGCCCACGCCGCGCACCGTCTCGATGCTGTTGCGTGCGGGCCCCAACTTTTCACGCAGCCGCATCACGTGCGTGTCGACGGTGCGGGTCTCGAGTGAAGACGTGAGGCCCCAGACATCGGTGAGCAGGCGCTCGCGTGATTGCACGCGGCCCGGCCGGGTCATGAAGTGGTGCAGCAACTTGAACTCGAGCGCGGTGAGATCGAGCGGCTGCTCTTCGACCCAGGCGCGGTGCGAGCCGGTGTCGAGCGAGAGCAGGCCCAGGCGAAGTCGCACCCCGGCGTCGACCGGAGTCGCCCTGCGCAGGATGGCCTTGATGCGCAGCACCAGCTCGCGCGGACTGAAGGGCTTGGTGACGTAGTCGTCAGCGCCGACTTCGAAACCTTCGACGCGATCGAGCTCTTCGCCGCGGGCGGTCAACATCACCACGGGTACGGCGGCGGTGCGTTGATCGGCGCGCAGGCGGCGGCAGACTTCTTTGCCCGAGATGTCGGGGAGCATCAGGTCGAGCAGCACCACGTCGGGTACGCGCAGCCGGGCTTGCTCCAGGGCCTGCACTCCGGTCAGGGCGATGGCGGTCTCCAGGCCTGCTTGCTGCAGGTTGAACTCCACCAGGGAAGCGAGGTCGCGCTCATCATCGACGATCAGGACGAAGGCCATGCCCGGGGGTGTACCGGCCGGGCTCGACGCGCTCGTGGAGGCCAGGTCACAAGTTCGTGACGCTTGTCTCAGGCGGGTGGGGGCCTATTCCCCGGTGGCGACCGGCAGCGTGTCGTCGGCGGCATCATCGTTGGCCGCGCTGGGCTCGGTCAGCTCGGGAGCGTTCGTCTCGAGGGAAGCGTCACCCATCAACTCGTCGGCTGCGTCGTCGGCCTGGGTCGATTGGCCAGGTCCGGGGAAGGCGCCCGGGGGCGGCGGCAGCAGCGAGGCCCCCAGCCCGGCGCGCGACGCCCCCGGGGGCGGCTTCAAATACGGCGGCAGGCCTGAGTGGCGGCGAGCGGCTTCGGCCAGCGCGACGTGATGGCGGTAGCGGCACTCGATCATCTTGTGAATCAGCAGTGGGGCGCCCGGCACCTTGCGCGCGGTGAGCGATTGGGTGGCCTTGCGCACGGCGTACCGAACGCGGCGAATCTGCACGCGCCAGCCGCGCGGGGTCCACGTGAAGAGCCCCCACGCCGGGCGGAGATCGCCGTCGCGGGGAATACCGGCCGAGGCGACGTCGGCGATCACCAGCTTTCCCACGCGGCGCCGATAGGGAAAGTGGAGGTGACCGAACGCCATCGCGGTGGCATCGACGTGCTGAAGCAGCCGGCGAATGGTGGCTTCGTCGAGCGTCGGCTCGAGCGACTCTTCGAGGTTCCTGGGGTTCGCGTGGCAGACGAAGAGATCCTGGCCACGGCGCGGCGAGCAGCGCACCGAGAAGGGAAGCTCGGCCATCAGCTTGAGCCGCTCGGGGCCGAGTTGATCGCGGGTCCAGTGGAGCAGCTCGGTCTTCCAGTGCTCGGTCTCGCGGTAGGCGCCGGCGAGATAGAGGTTCGCGAGGTAGGCGTCGGTGTTGCCCATCAACAAGGCGTCGCACCGATCGACGAGCAGGTCGACGGTCTCGGCGGGGTGCGAGCCTCGCATCGCCAGATCGCCTGCGGCCACGATGAAGTCAGGCGCCTGACGCTCAATGTCTTCCATCACCGCTTCAGCGGCGGCCAGGTTCCCGTGAATGTCGGCCAACACTGCGACGCGCATCGCTTCGGGGAGCTTACTCGTCCGCTCAGAGGGCGCACTGATTGACTCCCTCGCCCCGCTTTCACGCAGAGCGCCGCTTCAGGCGACCTCTGCCGGCTCGGCCAACCGGGCGGGATCGGCGGCGAGGAACTCGACGAAGAAGGTGGAGCCGCCTGGCCCGCTCTCGCAGCGCACGTCGCCCTTCATCGTGGTGATCAGGTGCTTGACGATCGACAGGCCCAGGCCCGTACCGCCCATCTCGCGCGAGCGACCTTTGTCGACCCGGTAGAACCGCTCGAAGATGCGCGAGAGGTGGCGCGCTTCGATGCCGGCGCCGTTGTCCTTGACGCGCATCTCGACATGACCATCGCGCGTCGTGGCGCTGAGCTCGACGCGGCCATTGGGCGGCGAATACTTCACCGCGTTGTCGACCAGGTTGAGCACGATCTGCTCGATGGCCCGCTGATCACCGAGCACGAACAGGTTGGGGGGCACCAACACCTCGATCGACGTACCGCGGGGCTTGGCTTTGGGCCTGACCGCCTCGAGCGCGCGCTGGCTGGCCTCGCGCAGATCGACGGGCTTCTCGGTGAGCTGAATCTGGCGCGATTCCAGGCGCGAGAGCTCGAGCAGATCTTCGACCAGCTCCGAGAGGCGCTCCGATTGCCGGTGGATGATGTCGACCATCTTGGGCGCCGCGACCGAGTCGTTGATCGCACCGGACTGCAGCGTCTCGGCGTAGCCACGAATGGCGGTGATGGGCGTGCGCAGCTCGTGCGAGACGTTGGCCACGAAGTCCTTCCGCACGGTCTCGAGGCGACGCAGCTCGGTGACGTCGAAGAACACGGCAGATGAGCCCGCCAGCTCACGACCGAGCGGCGAGACGTGCACCGACAACACGCAGGGTCGCACGCCTTCGACGTTGAGCTCGAGCCTTGACGAGGCGTGATCGCGGCAGGCCTTCTGCACGGCCTCTTGAAGTTCAGCGCTCTGGAACAGATCGCGCGGCCGGTGACCGACGATCTCCTGGCCGGTGTAGAGGAACTCCTTGAGGGCGTTGTTGTGCTCGATCACCGTGCCGTCTTCTGAGGTGATCCACACGCCTTCCGCCATGCCGTCGATCACCGCGCGAAGCACCGAGAGCTTGCGGGTGTTTTCCCGGCTGGCGACGGCGGCGTCCTGCACCTCGTGAGCGAGGCGGAGAGGATCGTCGCCGTTGCCGCCGTCCACTCCGGGATCGACGGAAACGCCACGCGCCGCCGCGGCGAAGGCTTCGGCGCGGCGCTTCCATTGGTGCGTCGCGCGCACGGCCGAGAGACCCGCGCACACGCCTGAGATGAGCCCGAGCGTCAACGAGATGGCCACGGACTGGGTCAGTGCGAGGGCGACGGCCGAGATGCCGACGAAGGTGCCCCAGGTCCACTGTTGTGCGCGGGTCATGAGGTCAGCTTGTAACCAACACCGCGGATGGTCTCGATCACATCGCCGGCCGGGCCCAACTTCTCCCGCAGGCGCTTGATGTGCGTATCGACGGTGCGGGTGGTGATGTCGGCGTCGATGCCCCAGACGTCGGACAGCAAGGTCTCGCGGGTCTGCACGCGGCCTGGGCGTTCGAGGAAGGTCCTCAGCAGGCGGAACTCGAGGGCGGTGAGCACCACCGCCTTGTCGGAGACCCGCACTTCGTGCCGTTCGACGTCGAGCGCAATGGCGCCCTTGGCGAGCTTCTTCGCTTCGCCCTTCGGCTCATCGGAGTGGCGGCGCAGCACGGCCTTCACCCGCAGCAACAACTCCTTCACGGAGAAGGGCTTGACCACGTAGTCGTCAGCGCCCAACTCAAGGCCTTTGACGCGATCGCTCTCTTCGCCCCGCGCGGTCACCATGATGATCGGGGTGCGGCGCGGCTCACCTTCGCGCAGCAGGCGCGCCACCTCGCCACCGGCGATGTCGGGGAGCATCAGGTCGAGGAGGATGAGATCGGGCTTCCAGCTCTTCGCCTTCGAGACGCCGGCCGCGCCGCTGCGCACGACCTCGGCCTCGTGGCCGTCAGCGCGCAGGTTGTATTCGAGCAGGGTGCCCAGGTCCTGCTCGTCTTCGATGACGAGGATGCGCGACATTCGGTTCCTTCCTACCGCATGTGGTCTCGTGGCATAAGCCGCGAGATCCTCATGGCCTCCGAGACCGACAAACGGAAAGAGACCCGCATTCCCGTCGATCTCTGGATCGAGGCGGAGCGCGATGGCGAGCTGTACTACCAACGAGCGGGCAACCTCTCCGTGGGCGGTGCGTTCTTCGTGCAGACCATTCCGTTACCGGTGGGCACGCGGGTGTCGCTGAAGTTCACCTTGCCGACCGACACGCACGAGATTGTCTGCGAAGGCGACATCGTCTCTGCCAAGGAGCTCGGCATGGGCGTTCAGTTCGTGGGCCTGGTGCCGGCTGATCGCACGCGCATCGAGAAGGTCATCAAGAAGCTCGCCGCGATCAAGCCGGCCTGACCACGGGTTCTCCCCAGAACCCCTCAGAGGGTTGGCCGAAATAAGAATTGAGAACCTCACCGGTCTCCCCGAGCAGGGGTACCGGCTTCGCTGGCGATTTCGACCGAAGGAACACACCGGTCCTCCCGAGCGGAGTCGAGGGCGTACTTCTGCCTCGCGCGGCAGGTCACCCCTCGACTTCGCTCGGTCGGGGGGAACGGTGCTGTTCCTTAGGAGCCGAGTCGAGGGGCACTTGCCGCGCGAAGCAGAGGTCATCCTCCGACTCCGCTCGGGAGGACGGGTGTGCACAACGCTGCGAGCCCAGTGTCAGTGGCGCGGATCGCACGCAGCGCGCGGGCTGAGCACTTCGATGCGCGCAGGCACCGCCGCATTGCTTCCCGCGGTCAGCTCCTTGACGTAATTGCACGAGCTGCCAGCGAGCCGGGGCGTCGATTCTTTCGAGACCGCCTCGACGATGAGCGCGAGATCTTTCCCCAGCGGCACGTCGGTGAGCGACACGTCCTGGGTGTTGGGCGAACCGGCGACCAGCACGATGGGGAAGGTGATCGACTGACCTTCTTTGCCGGCGCTGTCCTTGAGCTTGACGAAGCGGGTGGCATCGACCTGATCCTTGATGCACGTCTTCTGCACTGCGACGCAGTCGAGCGACGTGCCCTTGGTCACCAGCGAAATCTGAAACGAGCTGAGGTCGTCGAGCAGCCCCGCCGTCACGTAGAGCTCGATCGGAAAGCCGGGGCCATTGTGCTGCGGCCCGCAACCACAGAGCACCAGCAGCGTGATGAAGAGCTTCTTCATGGCGTCCCGTCGATCTGGATCTTCACCGGCAAGGTCGCCGTCTGGTTGCTGGTCGCGAGCACCACGATGCCGGTGGTGGCCGCAGCCGCGCCCAGGCCGATGCCGATCCACAACCAGGGGCTCTTGTAGAGGGGCGTCTCTTCCACGACGGGTCCCGTGGTGGTCTTGCGAGCGGGCACGCGGAAGGTGAGGGGATTGTAGGGGTCGCCCCGGCCCGCGAGCCGGCGCTGCGCCGCATCGGCGACCTCGACGTAGTACTCGACCTCGTACGACTGATCTTCCGAGGGCACCTCGAAGGCAGGCACGGTCGCCGTGTAATCAGTGCGGCTCACCTTGCCGCGCGCGAAGTCGATCGAGCTGAAGCTCTGCACGCCCGCGCGCCGGTAGAACAGCTTCGCTTTCGCTCCGAGCGCCATGTCTTCGATGCGCGCTTCCACCACGACCGCTTCACTGCCCGTCGCTTCCGTCACCGGCGTGACCGTCAGCGTGACCGGGCGAACGCGGCGCTTGCGAATGTCTTCCTTGATGCGCGCGTAGAGCGCCCGGATCTTCGGAGGGGCCGCGCGGGGCAGGTCGTAGTCGGGGCGCGCCTGGAGCAGCTTCTCGAAGGCGTCGCGCGCGCGGTCTTCATTGCCCAGGTAGAGATGAGAGAGCCCGAGCAGGCGGTACATCTCGGCGAGCTGGTCGTCGGTGAGGTCGGGCTGATCGATGCCCTTCTCGAGCGTGCGCACGGCGTCTTCGAAGTCGCCCTCGTCGACCTGCTGGGCGGCCTTCACCACGGCCTCGTTCTTTGGGACGACTTGCCCTAGAAGAAGGGGAGCGTCAGCAGGACTGGCAGCTTGCGTCGCTCCCGCAAGGCTCAAGATCACGAGGGTGAGCAGGCGCACGGAAGAGACTTCTACCACACCGTGTTTGACTCGCCTCGTCATCCTCATGTAGGTTCCGCCCCCTTTCGCAGGCAACGACATAAATGCTCGTAAAGATTGAAGAAATTCAGGAACCGGGGCTCAAGCGGACTGAGCCGATCAAGGCCGACGTGCTGAATTCAGCATTGGCGGACTCGGAGGGCTTCGCCCTGGTGTCCTCGACGCCGCTCTCAGCGAGCTTCAAAAAGGTCTCGGGCCGGGTGTTCGTGCGCGGTGGTTTTTCCGCCGAGCTGACGTGCCCGTGTAAGCGGTGCACCACCGACGTGCCGGTGCCCATCAACGTCGAGTTCTCGCTTCGAATGGTGCCTGAGGCGATGGCGCCCCGGGCCGACGCGAACCCCGATGCCCCTCCGCCGAAGCGGACGAAGCAGCAGAAGAAGGAAGACGACGGGCAGTCACCGACCGCCGCGTCGTTCGAATTGGATGAGATCGACGCAGAACCTTTCAACGGAAAGACGATCGATCTGGACCCGGTCGTACGTGAGCAGGTATTGCTCGCCCTTCCGGTGTCGGTGTTGTGCCGCGAGGACTGCAAGGGGTTGTGCTCCACCTGTGGGCAGGACCTGAACGAGAAGAATTGCGGTCACGGCAAGACGAAAGAAGTCGATGTCCGCTTGGCGAAGTTGAAGGACATCAAACTGAACTAGCAGTCGAAAGGATGGGCAGTTTCCATGGGTGTTCCGAAGAAGCGTACTTCCAAGATGCGTCGCGACATGCGCCGCGCAGGCAACAACAAGCTCAAGGCGCCGATTCAGCTCAACGCGTGCCCGAATTGCGGTGGCGCGACGCAGCCGCACCGCGTGTGCCCGGCTTGTGGCTTTTACAAGGGCAAGAAGGTCTCGACGGGTACTGCAGACTGACTTGCCGCACCCCAGCTGAGAGCAGACATGCCTGGTGAGCGTTTCGCGCTCTCCGGGCATTCGTGCGTCCAGTCTCATCGGGCTGCGTCATCGCGTTCTCAGCCCTGCGAAAAACGCTACGCGGTGACAGTGGCTGCGCTTGTAGATAGAGGGCCGAACTGTGACGCGCGCGCAGATCATCGGAACGGGAAGCTACGCCCCCGAAAAGATCATGACCAACCACGATCTCGCCAAGATCGTGGAGACGTCTGACGAGTGGATCTTCGAGCGCACCGGTATCCGGCAGCGGCACGTGGCCGCGGAGGGTGAGGTCACCTCGGACATGGCGCTCAAGGCGTCGATTCGGGCCCTCGAGATGGCCAACACGCGGCCCGAAGATCTCGACGTGATCATCGTCGGCACGATTTCCCCCGACATGCCCATGCCGGCGTGCGCTGCGTTTCTCGCGCACAAGCTCGGCGCGAAGAAGGCGTTCGCCTTCGACGTCGCGGCGGCCTGCGCGGGCTCGCTCTTCGGCATGTCGATCGCCGCTCAATACATTCAGTCGGGCGCCGTGAAGCGCGCGTTGGTGGTGGGCGTCGAGCTGCTGACCCGCATCATCGACTGGGAAGATCGCAACAGCTGCGTGCTCTTCGGTGACGCGGCCGGCGCGATGGTGCTCGGCCCTTCGTCAGACCCCGACCGCGGCATTCTCTCGACACACCTGCACACCGACGGCTCGCAGACCGAGATCCTCTGCATCAAGGGCGGTGGCTCGAAGCACCCGACCACCGAAGAGACGCTCAAGGCCAAGCTGCACAAGGTCTCGATGAACGGCCGCGAGGTCTACAAGTTCGCGGTGCGCTCGCTGACCGACGCGGTCAAAGAGGGGCTCGCCTTCAACAACCTGCAGGCCGACGCGGTCACCCACGTGATCGCCCACCAGGCCAACATTCGCATCATCGACGCGGTGCTGGAGCGCCTCGAGATTCCGCAGGCGAAGGCCTGGCTGAACATCGATCGTTTCGGCAACACCTCTTCTGCTTCCCTGCCCACCACGCTCGACGAAGCCAATCGTGCGGGCAAGCTCAAGCCCAACGACACCATCGCGATGATGGCCATCGGTGCGGGCATGTCGTGGGGCAGCGCGGTGGTGCGCTGGTGAGCACCGCGTTCATCTTCCCCGGCCAGGGCAGCCAGTCGGTCGGCATGGGCAAGGGCCTGTTCGACGCCTACCCCGAAGCGAAGGCGGTCTTCGACGCGGCCGACGACGCGCTGCACGAGAAGCTCTCGACGTTGTGTTTCGAAGGGCCGGAAGACGCGCTCAAGCAGACTGCCAATACGCAGCCGGCGATCCTCACCGTGTCCATCGCGGCGCACGCTGTCTTCAGCAAGCGCAGCGCCGTCACGCCGGCCTTCGTGGCCGGCCACTCGCTGGGTGAGTACTCGGCGCTGGTGGCGGCTCAGGCGATGAGCCTTCCCGACGCGGTTCGCGCGGTGCGCGCGCGCGGAACGTTCATGCAGGACGCCGTGCCCGCGGGCATCGGCGCGATGTCGGCCGTGCTGGGCCTTTCTCCTGAGAAGGTCGCTGAGCTGTGCGCGCAGGCAGCCCAGGGTGAGGTGGTCAGCTGCGCCAACTTCAACGATCCGTCGCAGACCGTCATCGCGGGCCACGTGAAGGCCGTCGAGCGCGCGGGCGAGCTGCTCAAGGCTGCCGGCGCCAAGCGCGTGTTGCCGCTCCCCGTGAGCGCGCCGTTTCACTGCGCGTTGATGCAGCCGGTGGTGCCGCGGCTGAGCGACGTGCTGACGGCTTTCAAGAACCCCCTCGTTCCGGTGGTGAGCAACGTCGAAGCGGCTCCGAATGGTGAGGGGGCGCGGGTGAAGGAGCTGCTCCTGCGCCAGGTCACGGGCTCGGTGCGTTGGATCGAAAGTGTGCAGGCCATGGAAAAGGCCGGCGTCACGCGGATGATCGAGCTGGGGCCCGGCCGGGTGCTGTGCGGCCTGGTCAAGCGCATCTCGAAGTCGATCGAGTGTTTCAACGTGGAAGATCCCGCCAGCCTCGACAAGACGCTGGCCGCGCTCGGGGGCGCCTGATGCAAGACTTCCTGAACAAGGTCGCGTTGGTCACTGGTGGCTCGCGCGGTATCGGCCGGGCCATCGCGCTCGAGCTGGCGAAACGCGGCGCGAACGTGGTCATCAGCTACGCGGGCAACGAAGCGGCCGCGACGGACACGGTCAAGACCATCGTCGACGCGGGCGGCAAGGCGAAGTCGGTTCGTTTCGACGTGGCCGATTCGGAAGCGTGCAGCGCGGCGGTCGACGGCGTGGTCAAGGAGTTCGGCCGCCTCGACGTGCTGGTGAACAACGCAGGCGTGGCCATCGACGGACTGTTGATGCGCTTCAAAGACGACGACTGGGACAAGACCCTCGACACCAACCTGAAGGGCGCCTTCATGCTGATGCGCGCCGTCTCGCGCCCGATGATGAAGCAGAAGGGTGGGGCGATCGTGAACGTCTCGTCGATCGTCGGTGAGATGGGCAACGCCGGCCAGGCTGCCTATTCGGCCTCGAAGGCGGGCCTGCTCGGCCTGACCAAGTCGATCGCGCGCGAGCTCGCCAGTCGCAACATCAGGGTCAATGCCGTCACCCCCGGCTTCATCACCACTGACATGACCTCGGCGCTGTCGCCCGAGCTCAAGGAAAAGATGTCAGCCGCAATTCCATTGTCTCGCATCGGGAACGCGGAAGAAGTCGCCGCCGCCGTGGCGTTCCTTGCTTCCGATGCAGCCTCGTACATCACGGGCGAAGTTCTGAAGGTCAACGGCGGCATGTACATGTAGTTTTTTTCGGCCGTACCCTGTGGTACGCGCCAACCGGAATTCACACCCCGGCAACACCACACCAGAAGGAAATTCTTCAAATGACGGCCACCAACATCGAAGCCAAGGTCAAGTCGATCATCGCCGATCAGCTCGGCGTGTCGGAAGACGAGATCAAGATGGAGTCTTCGTTCATCGAGGACCTCGGCGCCGACTCCCTGGACATCGTCGAGCTCGTGATGGCGATGGAAGAGGAGTTCGAGATCGAGATCCCCGACGAGGAGGCCGAGAACATCAAGGCCGTCGGTGACGCCATCAACTACATCAACACCCAC
>JBKJSE010000358.1:0-7995 GCA_046595925.1 Archangium sp.
GGGCCAGAGCTGCCACGAGCCGAACTGGCTGCCGACGGTGACGGCGCGCGAATACAGCGCGTTGCTCGCGGGCTGACCGAGGATCTGACCGCCGACGCTGTGGCCGATGGCGGCGAGCGGCCGGCCGCTCCATTCCTTCGAGGCGAAGCGAAGAACCCCCTCGAGATCGTGCCGGCCCCAGTCGCGCATGGTCCCCGGGAAACCGCGGAGCCGATGCGGGCGCGATTCGCCGATGCCGCGGTAGTCCCAGGTGAGCACGGTGGCACCCTGCTCCGCCGCCCAGGTGGCGAACCGTCGGTAGTACTTCTGCGGCACGCCGGTAGCGCCGTTGATCACGAGCACGGGGCCCTGATTGCCAGCGCCGGACACATGCCCAACCAACTCATAGCCGTCGTCAGCAGTGATGCGAGTGCTGTCCATAAAACCTATCTCGGGGTGAGGGGCGAACAAGTCTCCACTGGAGACATTACGCGGCCCGGTCGTTCTTTTCAAGCCGGTCTTCCTAAAGGGCCCGAAGCCCCGCGATGAAGGGAGCAACGATCTGCCGAAGGTACGGCTCGACCAGCGCCCGCTTCACCTTGATCCGTCTCACCAACGCGAGGCTGGCAAAGCCATGCGCCAGGCTCCAAAACGCAAACACGAGCTCACGCCGAGGCCGCGAGACGAAGCGCCCCGACTCGATCCCCGCGAGCACTTCAGCGTCGATCAGCTCGAAGGCCTTCACGACCAGCTCCTCGAGCACCGGAAAGCGGCCGTCCTCATTGAGTCTGCGGCCGAACATGATCCGGTAGTGCGCGGAGTGATCGATGGCGAACTCGACGTACGCCGTCGCCAGGGCCTCCATCCGCTTTTCGGGCAGCGCGCGCTTGAGCGGAGCGAGCGCCTCTTCCAACGCGACCAGCAGCTGCCGATATCCCTGCTCCGCCACAGCAGCGAGCAGCGCAGTGAGATCGGCGAAGTGTCGATACACCGCCCGGTGATTGACCCCCACGCGCCTGCTCACTTCACGAATGGTGAGCTGCTCAGGGTTCTCGGTGCTGATCACCTCGATGGCGGCGGCGACGAGCGCGTTGGAGAGATCTCCATGGTGGTACGTCTCGCGCTTCTTCTTGGCTCTGGTGGGCACGAGGCGTCCGTCTGGTAGGGTGCCTCGCGTTCGTCAGACGAAGCGAACGGGCTCATAGCTCAACGGTAGAGCTGGCGGCTCATAACCGCTTGGTTCCAGGTTCGAATCCTGGTGGGCCCACTCAGTTCAGTTGCAGCTTCAACGGCACAGCTGCAGCTCTGCCGGCCAACGGAACACGCCACGGTCGGTGAACAACAGGCCCGCTTCCCAGTGCGGGCCCAGCGTTCGACAGCCCCCAACGACGTGGGGTTTGATCAAGTCAGTCGCGAACCGAATGCGAACGTCGCGCCCCTCGCAGCTTTGCCATTCAAGGGGTGCGTCGCCGCCAACGCTCGCGTTGATCCAGCCGAGCCCATCCCCGAGGGTCGATCGTTCGCCCTGAGGGACCACCCGCACCTTTCCCGTCGAGCCATCGAAGGCGATCGGCTGGGCCGTCGGAGCGATCACTTCGGCTCCAGACACGCGCCATTCGAAGGGTCCCGTGCCTGAGCCCACCGTGCGCGTCTTGCCCGTGGCGAGTTCCCAGACGAGGACGTCCCAGGCTTCTGCTTGACCTGAATGCCGTGAGCCGCGTGCCTTGAGGAGGCCGATGAAGCGCTTCTTCCCCGCTGAGGCCGGCGCGAACGTGTCCCACGGTGCCTCGCGCAGGACGCCCGTCGCGAGGTCGATGCCGATGACCCGGAAGGCGAGGACGTCGTCCGTCCCGCGCGAATAGACGACGCGCCCGGCGTGCTCCTCATCGCGCACCACCACGTTGGACTCGATCAGCACGTGTCCGTTGAGCTCCGTGGCGCGGCCTTCTCCGAAGCGCACCACTCGAGACTTTCCGACGATCAACACCCCCTCGCCTCCCCCGCCGAATTCTCCGCAGGTGCGGTTCATCTGCAGCACGGCACCCTTCGAGAGCCGGGCACGCAGATACGCGTCTCCGCCGAGCTCAGCCACCGGGGCGAGGATGATGGGGTTCTGCACGGGACGAGGCGCACAGCTCGGCTCGTCGACACTCAAGCGCGCGCGCGCAATCAGCAGCGCATCGAGTGCGGCGTCTTCCTCGAGTTTCTCATGTGAGTCGTTGGCAGCCGCTCGGGTCGAAGCACGCAGCGACTCGATGCGCCGATCGAACACAAGCCGGGCACGCTCGCAGTCGCTTCGCGAGAGGGCGGGAGCTCGCGCGAGCTGCTGGGTCACCGACTCGAGCTGGGCGCGCCCGGCCACCAGGCGCGGATGCTTGTCGAGGTAGAGCCGTTCGAGAACGAGCGCACGTGCTGCGAGTTCGTCGCGACGCACCAACAACTCCGCCGGCGGTTCGGGCATGCGCTCGAGCAAAGGGCTGACATCGAGCAGCGCGAGCAGCCGTCGATACTCGTCCGTGAGCGCCTGCGCCTTCTGCATCTTCGGGTGACGAGGACCCAGCCCGACCGAGAGCGCGGCCGACCGAGCCTGCGCCTCCACCCACTTCCCGCGAAGCAGTCGCGCGAGCTTCGGTGCGTTGAGTACGTCGACCGGAGCGCCAGCGAGCGCGGTCTCGAGCGCGCGCGCACGTTGCTCGAGGTCTGCCTGTCGCGACGGGCCCGCATCCGGAGCTTCGTCGAGGGTGATGAGTTGCTGATGCACTTCGATCGCGCGCATCACCAACTCGGCGTCGGGCAAGGCCGGCTGACGCAGCCAGGAATCCAGAACGTCTGGCGGCGAAGCGAGGAGAACGAGAGCCGTGAGGATGGTGCTCATGGAAGCTGCGGGATGAAGACACATCGGAGGGTCGTAGAGGAACGTCGATCTTCGCTCCAGCGGCCATCGGGAGCATTCGCGCAGGCCGCTCCGACCATTCCGCTGAAGGATCCACGGGGCTAGAGTCCCTTCGTGGCTGGTCGGGGCGCGGGAGTTTACGATGGGGTTTAGGTCATCGGAGTCTGGCGCCCGGTTCCCCATCTCGGCGTACTTCCCTCTCGCGACCGCCACAACCCCCGCGGAGTTGTCGCGCGCCGTGGGGGCCGCGTACGCGAACGGCCGCCGCGTCGTCGTCAGCGTCCGCCGCACCTCAGCAAAGTAGGTTCTTCACCGCCGTCGCGGGACACAGGGAGCGCACCAACCCCGCGTCCACTGGCCCGAGGTTTCGAGCCGGTGACTCGCCCTCACGGGCTGGTCGGCATCGAGGCGATCCACGCTTCGATCAACGCCACTGCTTCCACGTCGACCGTGTTGCGGCCCAGCGGCGGCATGCGCAGGTCGGGGTTGGTGCTCTTCATGCGCGCGAGCAGCAGTGAGCGTGCGGGATTACCCGGGGCGATCAGCGGCGCGGTGCCCAGGTTGAGCGCGCGGGCCATCGGGCCGTTGTGGTGCTGCGCGTTGACGAGGCCCCGATCGTCGAGAGGCACGCCGAACTGAGCGTTCCAGGTCTCTTCACCACCGAGGTAGCTCGCGCCGGGGTGATGACAGCCGGAACAGTTGGCCGCGAGGTACGCGGTGGCGCGCTGCTCGATCGTCTTGGTGGTGTCGGAGGGCTGAGGAAGCGCGGCAGGAAGACTCGCCAGCGTGCTCTGCGAGAAGACACCTCGGCTCACGAGCGTCGCGAGCTGACCATCACGCCGCAGCTGCGGGGCGGTGAAGCCGAGCACCCGGTTCTCCGCGCGGTGACATGACCAACACTGCCCTGCCGCGGGGAAGTGCCAGGTGGTGCTCGAGGTGACCACCTTGTCGGTCGGCTCGAGCACGAGCTCTGCGTCGGTGCCCGCATCGTTCCAGCGGTACGTCACGCCGTACGTGTCGTCCTCGCCCACCACCAGCACGCGCGTCTCCACCCGGTTCGGCGGCAGATCGAACTGCTTGACGAACATCGTCCCGATCGGGAACTCCAGACCACCGTCAGCCGCGAACGCGACCTCCTTGCCCTGCGGCACGGCGATCCACCGTTGCTTCGCCGCACCATCTGACCAGAGCGGCGAGTTGATCGCGTAGGGCACCAGGCCAGGCGCCGTCGTCATCGCAGCGACGTCATCGAAGAGCACCGTCTCGGACAACTTCTTCGGCACCTCGGCGGGCGCCGGATCACGCACCAGCTTCGAGATGCCCCCGACGTACATCAGGTACAGCTCACCATCGGGGCCTTCGGTAATACCGGTCGGGTTGCACTGCTGGTTCTCGAGGAGCGTGGTGCGCGTGACGGTCGCGCCGGCGACGCTGAGCGCCCAGACGCGGCACGAGGGCCAGTCCGTGTAGACGTACTTGCCAGCCAACTCTGGCAGCGCTGAGCCCCGGTAGACGAAGCCGCCGAGGATCGAGGTGAGATCGCCCTGCTCTGCGTGCGTGTACGTGAACTTCGGCGGCGTCGCGGTGCCCAGCGTGATGGCCGCCGTGGTGCGCACGAGCTCGCCCTCACGAACCGGCCACTCGTAGTTGCCTCCCGAGGTGACGAGGTTGACCTCTTCACGCCAGGTATCGCCCACGTCGCCCACCCACAACGCACCGGTCTGGCGATCGAACGACAACGAGTACGGGTTGCGGAACCCGAGCGCGAAGAACTCCTCCATCGCGTTGGGCACGCCGACGAAGGGGTTGTCGTTGGGAATGAAGTAGCCCTGCGTGTGACCACCATCGGGCTGACGCGGAGGCGCATGACTGACAGTGCCACCGCGCATGTCGACGTCGATGCGGAAGACGCCGGCGAAGAGCGCGCGATCGATGCGCTGGTGATTGCCCGCGCTGTTGAGATCGTCTCCGTTGCCGAAATACAAAAAGCCGTCGGGCCCGAACTGCATGCGCCCCGCGTTGTGCAGCAAGCGCGTCTCGGTCTCTTCGACCAACTTCAGCTCTGAGCCGGGCAGAAAGACGCGGCTGACGGGATCCCACGTGAAGCGCGAGAGCCGCTGCAGGCTGCCCTCGGCGTTGTACCAGACGTACACGAAGGCCCTGGGACCCGTGCCGTCACCGAACTGAGGATGGAGCGCCATGCCCAACGCACCGGCCTCGCCGCGCATCGTCACCTCGGCGGTAATGTCGAGCACCTCACGCGCGCCGGTGGGGGCCAGCTCGTAGATGCGCCCAAAGCGCTCGAACTCGAAGGGGTTCGTGCCCGTTGGCCAGTCGACCGCGCTCGGCAGGATCACGTCGTCGAAAGGAAACACCCGGGCCAGCGAGTAACCGCCGAGCGACGGAGGGTTCGTCGGAAACGGGCGCCGAACGATCGGCATGGGCTCGATCGTTCGGGGCCCCTTCGGGGGAGGCGCCGGCCAGCCTGAAATGGGGGTGACACCCGGTTCACGGATCACCGTTTCCGGAGGCTCTGGAGGAATCGCTTCGTGCGCGGTTGGTTGCGCGGGCGCGTCGGACTTGCACGCCCCCAGAGGCAGCACCACGAGTACCGCGACCCACCACGCCTGCTTCCAACCCGTTCGACGGAGTTCTTCGAGCATGCACCAGCGCAGTGCAACCTGAACGCCAGCCAGGGCCGCGAAGCCGATCGTTCGTTATTCGATTGAGGCCAAAGCGAGCTGAAAGACCGCGAACACCAGCGCCCACGCCTCATCTTCTTGCGTGCGCTCTGCGAGCAGCTTGGTGACCAGCGGCGTCAGCGCCGGCGCACGCGCAGCACCACCAGCGCGAGGCCTGCCGATCGTCGCGACGTCGCGGCCGCGGACGACCACCTGATCACCAAAGGTACCCAGCGGTGCACCGTCAGGAGCGAGGAACGCAGCCTCACCCATGCGGAACGAACCGAGCGTCGTGCCGTTGAGCGTGGCCCGGACCAGGCCGCCGGTGAGCGCCAGCTCGAGCCGATGCGCTGAGGTCATCGCGAGCACCTTGCCATCAGCACCGTCATTATTGGTCTCAGCGCTGAACGCGAGCAGCCAGCCCGTGGGCGACCGGCTCGAGGGCACGTACCCCGCGGCCTGATCGCTGCGACCGAACATGCTCGTCGTGTACGTCGAGTGCCCCACCCACTCGCGCGTCAGCTCGTTGAGCGACGTGCCTTCCCACGGCAGCAGCTCAGTGACCGTTCCCGACTTGAGCGACGCGATGGTCGCGTGCATCTCGGCGTTTCCACCGCGGTACTTGATGTACAGAAAAAGCAGGAAGAGCGGCACGACCACGCCGACGACGAACGCCACGATCAGCACGCCGAGCACTTCGATGATCGCTCTGCCATCCATCGGCGGCCTCTTACCGTGGATCTCTGCCGTTCGCGCTGGGGTTGCGCCTGGCGCGCTCATTCAACCCCGACAGATGTGACGCTCGCGTGAGACAGGTCACCTGCCTGCGCGTTGACCGATAGGCCGATGCCGGGAACCATGCTCGCATGCGTCAGCTTCTTCTCCTGGTGACCGCCGGACTCTGGCTCGGCTGCGGCCCCGCGATCGCCGTCGATGACGCTGGAGTTGACCCGCGGTTGAATCGTGACGAGCCCGATGCCTCGGTCCTTGATGCAGGCGCGCTGCCCGACGCGGGCGAAGACGACGCCGGTGAGCCCGATGCAGGTGAGGTCGATGCAGGTGAGGTCGATGCAGGAACGCCCGACGCGGGCGAGCCAGACGCAGGTGACTTCGACGCAGGCATGATCGACGCCGGGGCTGTTGATTCAGGCGTCCCAGATGCGGGTCTGCCCGATGCCGGCCGCCCCGATGCGGGAATGCCCGACGCCGGGATCGTGGTGCCCACCACTGCCCTGCTCCGCCCCAATAACCCGCTCCCCTGCGCTGACCCCGCGGTCGTCTCAGAGACCGGCGCAGGCCAGATCTTCTACGTGTACTGCACGAGCATGTCGCACGTGTGGCGGACCACGAACTGGGTGACCTTCACCGACGTTCGCAGCTCGGTGACCTTCGACGTCTCGGCGATGTCGGCCAACGGCAAGCTGCTGGGCTCGTGGTGGGCGCCGGGAATCATCTACGCGCCCGCGATCCAGAAGTACGTGATGTGGGTTTCAGTTCCCGACGCGCAGGGCACGAACAACTCGGGCTGGGACACGCGGTCGATCGCTGTGCTCACCGCAGACTCGCCCGCAGGCCAGTGGACCTTCCGCGCCCTGGCCATCGACGCCACCGTCGGTCAGCAGTTCATCGACCCGTTCCTCTTCCGCGATCACGATGGCGGTCGCTACGTGTACTGGAAGCAATACGGCGGCGGCGTGAACTCCAGCATCATGGGCGCGCGCGTCGACGCGACGTGGGCGCAGCTCGTCGCGGGCTCATCGCTGGAGATCATGAACGGCTACGGGGGCGTCGGCACGTGGGAGGACAACGTGCGCGAGAACCCGGCGGTCTCGTACGACGCGGCCACCGATCGTCATCACCTGATCTTCTCGGGCGGCCACTGGTTCGACGACAGCTACGCCACCGGCCACGCCATCAGCTCGTGCGGTCCGCTCTGCCCCGCGGCGCAGACCGGCGGCTGGCGCATGCGCGACAGCGGAGACCGCAACATCCTTCAGGTGGTGCGCAGCCTTGGAAATGCGAACTTCACCAACGGTGGTCCCGGGGGCGCTGAGTTCCTCGATGGCTCTGCGCAAGACATCATCTACGCAGCGGCGGCGAGGAGCGCGAGCGGGCTGAGCACCCGGTACCTGATGCGCGATCGCGTGGAGTGGCTGAACCTCTCACCGTTCGTCGATACCGCTGGCCACGAGCCGCTGGGCTACTGACGCAGTCGCCTTCAGAGAGCGCATGGCCCTCACCCCGCCCCCTCCCGAAGAGAGTGTTGAAGAAGGCTTCGACAACACGAACTCACACCGTTCATCCCGAGCAGGGGACCGGCTTCGAAGGCGATTTCGTCCGAAGGAACAGACCCACCGTTCGCATCGAGCGCAGTCGAGATGCCACCTCTGCGCCGCGCGGCAGGTGACCCCTCGACTTCGCTCGGGGGGAACGGTGCTGTTC
>JBKJSE010000434.1:0-3239 GCA_046595925.1 Archangium sp.
GACCCCGATGCAGGAAGCGAAGCTCAACGAGAACCTCTTCCGCTCGGTCGACGAGCTGGAGCTCTCGGTGCGCAGCGCGAACTGCCTGCAGCAGGCGAACATTCGCACCATCGGCGACCTCGTGCAGAAGACGGAGGCCGAGATGCTCAAGACGAAGAACTTCGGCCGCAAGTCGCTCAAGGAGATCAAGGAGATCCTCGCCGAGATGGGTCTGTCGCTCGGCATGAAGCTCGAGAACTGGCCCCCCAAGACGGCGCCTGTTGCGCTGCCCCCGGCGGCTCCTCGCGTGTGATTCACCTCGGGGGCATTTCGCTCCCGGGCTACAAAATCTGCTGGGGGATGTCCTCTGGCAGGTTACGTCCACCGGGTACCTGGTACGGCCGCGGTGGTTGAAAGGCAGTCATGGAACACAAGGTCGGCAATCGAAAGCTGCAGCGCACCACGGCTCACCGTCTTGCGATGCTCAAGAACATGGTCACCTCGCTCATCGAGCACGAGCGCATCGTGACCACCGTCCCCAAGGCCAAAGAGGCCCGCAAGATGGCGGAGAAGGTCATCACCCTGGGTAAGAAGGGTGGCCTTCACAACGTGCGGCTTGCGCAGCGCATCGTCAACGAGCGCGTGCTGCTCCAGAAGATCTTCGGCGAGCTGAAGACCCGCTACGCGACCCGCAAGGGCGGCTACACGCGCCTGATGCGTGGTGGCTTCCGCAAGGGTGACGCCGCGGACATCGCGATCCTCGAGCTGGTGGATCGCCCCGAGGCGGCCCCGGTCGCGGCGGACGCGAAGCCCGAA
Organism: Archangium sp.; assembly: GCA_046595925.1. Classification (GTDB taxonomy): domain Bacteria; phylum Myxococcota; class Myxococcia; order Myxococcales; family Myxococcaceae; genus Archangium_A. The sequence continues at coordinate 796 of JBKJSE010000434.1, forward strand.
GAGAAGAAGCCGTAAGCTTCGTCTCCCTGAAAGAAATGGGCCCCGGTTTCCAGAAATGGAGCCGGGGCTTTTTCTTGCTCGAAGCGGCGACCGACTACTGAACGACGGCGCCGCCGCGAAGCAGGGGCACCTCGGCCTCGGGCTCACGCACCTTCACGACGATGTCGGTGATCGCGAGGGTCGACGGCGCACGGTTGCCCGTCTCGTCGAACAGCACTGCTGATGAGAGCGTCGCGTTGCCCCCTTCACCCGGCATCTGCGACATGGTGGAGCGGTACATGCCGTTGACGAGGATCTCGACGTCCTGCCAGGTCTCGTTGCTCTCGTTCTTGATCATGTAGACCGGCTTCACGCCGTCGCTGGCCACCACGAGCACCGCGCTGATGTCGTTGGAGGGGCCAGTGGAAGGGCAGGCGACTCCGAACGAGCCGACCGCCAGCAGGAACCACAGGCTGATCACCATCGCCTTGTATTTGAAGAACCGGTCGGAGCTGCGGAAGTCCTCGACCACTTCTCCGAGGATGGAGAAGGAATTGAGCAGCGTGTCGGCCGCGCCTTCGCGAATGCGCTTCGAGGTGATCGCCCGGTCTTCCGCAGCCAACGGCTGCGCCCGGGCGGCGCTCTGCACGACCTGCAGCCGGGGACTGCTCACCGACGGGCGAGGGGGCGGGGCCGAGGGTCGCGCGGGCCTGTCCAGCTCGAGCTCAGGCTCCGGGGAGGGGGGCTGTTGGCCGTCGAACTCGTTCACGGCCCGGGAGTGTAGCCGAACGGTCGCTCAGCGGATCTTGAGTCGCGCCAGGGCGCGGGAGGCGATGGCGTTCTCAGGCTGGGCCTCGAGCACCTTGGTGAGCCACAGGGCGGCTTCGGTGGAGGCCAGGTCTTTCTCGGTGGGCGACTTCGACTTGGTGAAGCGCTCGGTGTGCAGCACCCCCAGGCGCAGCATGAACTCGAGGTTCTCGGGATCCTTGTCGAGCACCACGCGCAGCTCGCGGTCGGCCGCCGGCCAGTTGCCGTCGAGCTGGTAGACGAGGGCGAGCTTGCCGCGAGCGGGCGGGCTGTCGGGCACCAGGCGCACCGCCACCTCGAAGTGCTTCCGGGCGGTCACGTAGTCCTGCCGGTTGAGGGCGGCGTCGCCCAGCTTGAGCCAGGCCTCGTCGAGCACCGGGTTGCGGTCGAGGGCGAGCTGGTAGTGCTCCTCGGCGTTCTTGGTGCGCTGGCGGGTCTCGTAGAGCTGGGCCAGGTAGAAGTGATTCTTTCCGTCGGCCGGGGAGAGCTCGATGGCCCGCTTGAGGGCCTCCACGCCGCGGCCCGCGTCATCGAGGCGCGCCCAGGACAGGCCGAGCAACGCGTGAATGATGGCCTCGTCGGGGTGGTCGCGCAGGAGCTCCTCGAGCTGAACGATGGCCTGCTGGGGTACGTCGCCGACCTCGAGCCACTGAATGGCCTGCTCGACCTGGGCGCGGGCCGAGCGGGGCAGCCCGGAGAACGGATCGGCGATCTGATCCATCAGCGCGCGGGCGACCTTCACGTCGGCGGGGGTGGCTGTGCTGGTGACGACCGTGCGGATCGCCTCGACGGCGCCGGGGTTGTCGCCGGTGCGGTAGCGGACCTTCGCCAGGGGGAGGAACCAGCTGGGGCGCTCGCCGGCTTCTTTCGCGGCGGCCTCGAGCTCGACGCGGGCGGGCTCGTACTGTTCCGATTCGAGCAGCGCGACGCCGAGGCGGTAGCGGAACTCGGGTTCGGCCGGGGCGAGGGCGGCGGCGCGCTTGAAGTTCGCGATGGCCGGAGCGCTGGCATCGGACGCGCGGGCGAAGCGCACCAGGCCCTGCTGGTAGTGGCTGATGGCGGTGTCCTGCGGGGCGAGGGTGGCGAGGAAGGCGTCGGCGGTGCCGCCCTTCACGTGGGCCTCGGCGACCAGGCGGGCCAGGTTGAGATCGCTGGGGGCCTTCTTCTGGAGCTCGACGAGCAGGGGCAGCGCCTTGGCGCCTTCACCGCGCTGCAGGAAGACCACGGCTTCTTCTCGCGGAGTCAACCTGGCGCCAGAGGTCGTGACGCAGCCGGAGAAGATCGCGAGGGCCAGCGCCACACCCAGAGGGTTGGCGAAACCAGAACTGCGGAAAACCACCGTCTTCCCCGAGCCCAGTCGTGGGGGCACGGGCCGAGCGAGGCTGAGGCAGTCCCTCGACTCCGCCCGCAGGGGAGATCGAAATAAGGAGCTCACGCCAGTCATCCCGAGCACAGGACCAGCTTCGCCGGCGATTTCACCCGAAGCAACACACCGGTCCTCCCGAGCGGTGGTGCGGTTCCTGAGGCGCACGTGACTCCAGGACTCCGCTCCTAAGGAACAGCACCGTTCCCCCCGAGCGAAGTCGAGGGGTGACCTGCCGCGCGAGGCAGAAGTACTCCCTCGACTCCGCTCGGGAGGACCGGTGTGTTCCTTCGGT
>JBKJSE010000073.1:0-8844 GCA_046595925.1 Archangium sp.
GGCGTTCGAGCAGAAGCTCAAGAGCGAGGCGAAGGCGGCGAGGAACGACAAGAAGCCGCTGGTGCAGGTGCCCGCGGGGCCGACGCCCCAGGCGCGCCCGGCTCAGAGGCCTTCAGGTGTTTCTTCCGCGCGCACGGCGGTCAATCCCGCCAATCGCGACGACGCCACGCCTCCTCCGACGCGCAACCCGTTGCTGGCGCGCAAGCCTTCGGCCGAGTCGGCGCGCGAGACGGGTGATGAAGAGGCCCAGTCGCCCGACGAGAACAGCGTCGAGGTGAGCGACTCGGTGATGGACGTCGACGGCAACTCGACGGCCATCAAGCCCAACCCGCTCAACGCAGGGCGCCCGGCCAGTGGTGCGCGGCCTCCCGTCAAGCCGCCCCCTCCGCGCCGCTGAGCTTTCAGGATCGATTGGCGCGCTTCCATTCGCCCGGCGCATGCCCCGTCTTCTGACGGAAGAGCCGGGTGAAGTGTTGCGGGTGCTCGAAGCCCAGCGAATACGCCACCTCACTCGAGCGTGAGTCGGTCGCGAGCAGCCGCGCCTTTGCTGCTTCGATCAGCGCTTCTTGAATGTGCACGCGTGCGCTCTGGCCCGTCTCGGAGCGCAGGAGATCACTCAAGTAGTCGGGTGAATAACCGAGCTCACGCGCGCAGGATCGCACCGTGGGCAGGCGGCGCTCTTCTCGAGGCTCCTTGGCTGACCGGGCGAACCAGCCGTCGAGGTGACGATCGAGCTTCGTCGCGACGCTCGATCCCTTTCGCTCACGCACCTGAAACTGCCGCGCGTACGCCCGTTGGCAATAGCTGAAGAGCAGTTGCAGTTGAGCGGCGAGCACGCCTTCCGCGAAGGCATCGGGCGGTCTCGAGGCTTCGTGCTCCACGCGCCTCACCAGCGCGGTGAAGGCTTCGCTCTCTTCGTCGGTGAGGTGGAGCGCCTCTTTGGCTGCGTACCCGAAGAAGCGGTACTGGTGCATCGCGTCGGCGAGGTGCGTTCCCCGGAGCAGCTCGGGGTGAAACACGAGCGTCCAGGCGTCTCCCGTCTTCGAGGCGTCGCCGGTCTCGCCGAGCGGAACCAGCGACTGGCCCGGAGACAGGAAGACGAGCGTGCTCGACTGCCCATCGCAGCGTTGGCGACCGAACTCGACGTGGCACTCGTCGCCGCGCTTGAGGCTCACCACGTAGAGCCCCGATTCGATCTTCCGGCCGATGATGGGCGTCGAGAACGCAGGCATCGGCGGCTGCCACGCGGCGGCGATCACCGAGAGGTGTGGGTGCGCGGGGGCCGGGCGCCCGAGGATCGAGTGGATCTGCGCGATCGACTCGAGACGCAGCGTCGGCAGAGGCTTCACCTCGGCGGCGCTAGCACTCGCGTACGGTGACGACAACGTTGCCACGCTTGCGGCCGGTCTCGACGTAGCGATGCGCCTCGGCGATCGCGCCCAGCTCGTAGCTGCGATCGATCACGGGCTTGAGCACGCCGTCGGCGACGAACTCGCGAATGCGCTGCAGGGCTTCGCGCTTCTCGACCGACATGCCGAAGACGAGCTGCCTGGCTTCGAACAGGCGGCTCCACAGGCTGCGCACGGGAACCCAGAGCCCGCCGACCGTGAGCAGATAGCGCCCCCCTGGCACCAGCGCGCGCCTGGCAGCTGAGAAGGAACTCTTGCCGACGGTGTCGAACACCATGTCGAAGCGTTCACCGCCCGCGGTGTAGTCGTCCTTCGTGTAGTCGATGACGTGCTGGGCTCCGAGCGAACGCACCAGCTCGGCGTTGGCGCCGCTGCACACGGCGGTCACCTCGGCACCGAAGTGGCGGGCGAGCTGAACGGCGGCCGTGCCGACGCTGCCTGACGCTCCGACGATGGCGAGCTTGTCTCCGCGCTTCAGGCCTGCGCGTTCGAGGAAGAAGAGCGCGGTGGTCGGGCCGTCGACCAACGTGCTGGCTTCGTGGTGCGTCACTCGAGGGGGCGCGAGTGCGAGCGACGCCGTCTCACGCAGGCAGACGTATTCGGCGTAGCCGCCCACGTTGAAGCCGGTGAAGCCGAAGACCCGGTCGCCCGGCCGAAAGCGCGTCACGCTCGAGCCGACGGCTTCGATGGTTCCGGCGAACTCAGTGCCGAGCACCCGGAAACGTCGGCGCGGACGCAGCAGCCCGAGCACGAGGCGTGAGAGCACGGTGTCCCCGCGCCTCATCATTCCGCACGCCGAAGTGACGGTCGTCGCGCCGATGGCCACGAGGACTTCGTCGGCCTTCGGTTGGGGCTTGGGAACGTTGCGAACCTGGAGCACTTCGGGTGGGCCGTAGTGATCGTAGACGACTGCCTTCATGGACATGCGGCAAGGTACGGCGCGGTCGAGCGGTGCCGACAGCGCTGAACCCGGAATTGGCTGACCTGTTTCCGGGATCTCCGCCCGGCCGACGATCAGGTCACGGCGTGCGGTGAGCACCGGCATCGACGCGAACTCGAAGGTGAGGCAGGCGAGCGCGCCAGCCCCTCCGTCGCCCGCGTTCTGGTCGCAGTACCGCCGCGCCGCTCATCCTCTTTCCCTCTCCCTTTGGGAGAGGGTCAGGGTGAGGGAAGTGACAAAAGGCGGCCATGGAAGAAGAAATCGCCCGCATGGCCGCAGAGGCCGTCGCCATCGCCGCCGCGATGAAGCTGTCGCTCGACTACTCCGAGAGGAGCGTGCCGCGAGTGGAGTCAGCGCTCGAGGCGGTCGCTCAACACTTCGCCACCCTCGACGAAGCTGCGAAGGCGCTCACCGCACAGCGCTTCGGCTGCTACCTGCTCGTGGTCGCTCAGCGCACCTACGGCGGTCGCTACCAGTGGAACGAGGAGCGCAATCAGCCCGTGCTGGTGGTCGGCGAGCCGAACTACCGCGTCGCGATCATCACCTGGGACAAGGTCACCGAACGGCTCGAGGGGGACAAGACCGACGACATCACCTTCTTCTGGGCGGGCTTCGCGATGCGCGCCAAGGCGAAGACCGCGGGCAGCGATTTCCTCTTCGTTTGACGGCGGTCTCCTCTCCCCTCCGTCGTGGCGAGGAGGGTGAGGGGGGGGGGCGCCATCCAGGGGAACTCGAGGCTGAACCGGTGCGCATACCGTGGGGGGAGTGGAAGTGGGTCAAAGCTGAGTCGCTCAGCGCAGGGCTCCGAGCTTGAGACGCACTTCTTCCAGCTCCGCGAGGGGATCGGAGTCCCACGTGATGCCGCTGCCGACGCCGTAGCGCCAGGTGGCTCCGAGTCGCTCGGCGGTGCGGATCAGCAGGGCCACGCGCGCGCTGGAATTTTCTTCCAGACCGAGTGCTCCGCAGTAGGCGCCTCGCGGTGTCGGCTCGAGTGCTGCGATGTACTGCAGCGCGGCTTCTCGCGGGGCTCCGGTCACCGATCCTCCGGGGTGGACGGCGGCGAGCACCTGCTCGAGCGTGGTCCGCTTCGGGAGTTCGCCTTCCACGTCGGCCACTGCCTGCACCACGTAGGGCAGCTCGATCATTCGCCGTTCGTTCACCACGTGCACGGAGTGCGGCTCGCACAGGCGGTGCAAATCGTCGCGCAGGAGATCGGTGATCATCGCGAGCTCGGCGCGATCCTTCTCGCTGTTCTCCAACCAGGCACGTTGCTCGGGTGGGGCGGTGCCTTTCATCGGCTCGACGTGGATCCATCGATCGTTCGTTTCCACCAGCAGCTCGGGGCTGGCCGAGACGAGTTCTCCGAGGTGCGCCGACTTCACCCAGGCGGCGAAGCGGGGCACGGCCTTGCGGCAGAAAGTGCTGAGCAGGTGGGCTCCGCTTTCGCAGGTCAGCTCGGCTCGCAGCGTGAGGTTGACCTGGTAGACGTCGCCGGCGGCGATGTGCTGGCGGATCTTCGTGACGCCTTCCAGAAAGTTCGTCTCGTCGAGGTCGACTGCAAGCGACGGCGCTTCGAGGTCGAAGATCAGCTCGACCGGCTTCGACTTGCCTGCCAGGCGTTGCGGGTTGCCTTCGGCCTTTGCGTACCAGAGCGCGGTCGGCTGATCAGGTGATCCGCCGAGGTCTTCCAGCAGCGTCCAGCTTTGATGCTGAGTGGAGAAGCCCGGCGCCAGCAGCGCGAAGTTGTCCTTCGTCTGCAGGCTCGAGAGCTCGAGGGGTTCAGCACCAAGTGGTTGCCCCTCACCCTGAGCCTCTCCCCGCTGGCGCAGGGCGAGGGGACTCGTCTTGAAGAAGGCGGCGATGAGCTCGCGGCCTCTGGGCGTTCCGAAGGAGTCGGCGTGGAACTGAATTCCGGCCATCGGCAGCGACTCATGCTCGATCGCCATCACCGTTCCGTCGCTCAACGCGGCGACGACCTTCAAGGGCGAGGAAACCTGCGTGAGCGAGAGCGAGTGGTAGCGCATCACCTCGAAGTCACCGGCCGGGAAGCTGCGGCTCTGGGTGAAGTGCGCGGTCGCTCGTTTGCCATGCGAAGGGGTGGAGCGGACGAGCGTGCTGCCGAACGCGAGCCCCAGCGCTTGATGCCCCAGGCAGACACCGAAGAACGGCAAACGGCGCCTCGCCACCTCGCGCACCAGGTCGACCAGGCCCGCGCGGACAGGGTCCTTCGGCCCGGGACCCATCACCACCACGTCCACGTGATCGAGCGCCCGCAGGGCGTCCGGCGCGCTGACGAGCTCAATCTCAGATCGTGAGAAAGGCAGCGCATCCACGACGTTCCACGAGAAGGAATCGTGGTTTTCGATGAAGAGCACACGGGCCACGAGGGGCTTGTAACCCCGGCGACGTGAAAACCCGAGTAGCGGGTTTGCCCACACCTCGTGCCATCGGGTACACGGTCTGCCTCCCCGGGGATCCTGATGACTCGCAGTCTGATCGTGTTGGTCGCACTCGCGCTCAGCGCATGCGGAAAAGAAGAGCCACTGACGCCGGTGGTCGACGCGGGATCCAATCTGCTGCCCAGCAGCGTCTGCCTCGACAACGACGGCGATGGTTTTTCCGGCACGGGCGACTGCACCGCCGAAGCGATGATCGACTGCAACGATCGCGAGCCCAGCGCGTTCCCCGGTGCGCTCGAGCTGTGCAATGGCATCGACGACAGCTGCAACGGCCAGATCGACGAAGGCCTGCCGGTCGTCGCGTACTACCGCGATGAAGACAGCGACGGCGTCGGCGCGGTGAAGACCGGCGAAGGCTGCAAGAGCCCTCCTGCCGGCAGCGTCACGCAGTCAGGCGACTGCAACGATCAAGACGCCACCATTCGTCCCGGCCAGGCCGAGACCTGCAACGGCATCGACGACGACTGCGACGGCTCGCGCGACAACGGGCTTCCGTTTCAGGACTTCTATCTCGACGCAGACGGCGATGGCTTCGGCGCTTCGACCTCGGCACCGGTGAACTCGTGCCAGACCGCCGTGATGGGCCGGGTGAGCAACCCGGGTGACTGCAACGACGCGAACCCCACCATCAAGCCGGGCGCCGTCGAGCTCTGCAACAGGACCGACGACAACTGCGATGGCCAGATGGACAACGGCATCGCCTTCGTCAGCTACTACCCCGACATCGACGGTGATGGTTTCGGCGATGCCAGCGCGCAGTCCGAGAGCAGCTGCGCTCCGATGCCCGGCAAGGTCGACAACAGCAGCGACTGCAACGACGCCATCGCCACCGTGAAGCCCGGCGCTCCCGAGACGTGCAATGGCGCCGACGACGACTGCGACACCCAGACCGACGAGGGGCTGACCTTCGTTCTGTATTACCCCGATGGGGACGGTGACGGCTTCGGCGCCGCCGGCTCCATGGCGCAGTCTTCCTGCGTCGCGGTGCCTGGCAAGGTGCTCAACGCCAACGACTGCAACGACGCGCTGGCGACCGTGAAGCCGGGTGCGACGGAGGTCTGCAACGGGGTCGATGACAACTGTGCAGGCGGCGTCGACAACGGGCTGACCTTCCTCAACTACTTCACCGACATGGATGGCGACGGCTTCGGGGCTCAGGGCTCTACCGCGCAGTCCGCGTGCGCGCCCGTCACCGGCAAGGTCACCAACAGCCAGGACTGCAACGACGCCAGCCCGGCGGTGAAGCCGACGGCTCCGGAGACCTGTAATGGCATCGACGACAATTGTTCAGGCGCGCCCGACGAGGGCCTGACCTTCGTCGACTACTACCCCGACGGAGACGGCGACACCTTCGGCTCCTCTACCGCCGCGGCCCAGAGCAGCTGCACGCCCATCGGAGGCCGGGTGACCAACCGCACCGACTGCAACGACGCCAACGCGGCCATCAACCCCAGCCGCACCGAGGTCTGCAACACCTTCGACGACAACTGTGCAGGCGGCGTCGACGAAGGCCTGCCGACCCAGAACTACTACGTCGACGGCGACATGGACGGCCGCGGGCGGCTCAACAGCACGGCGGTCTCTTCGTGCGGGCCGGTTGCCGGGCGGGTCACCTCGAGCGACGACTGCAACGACTCGAACGCGGCGGTGCTGCCGGGTGCCGCGGAGCTGTGCAACGGGGTCGACGACAACTGCGACAGCCTCGTCGACAACGGCGTGGCCACGCAGAACTACTACGTCGACAGCGACAGCGACGGGTTCGGCGCCACGGGCTCCGTGCCCCAGTCTTCCTGCAGCGTCATCAGCGGCCGGGTCACCAACAGCGCAGACTGCAACGACATGAACTCCGCGGTGAAGCCGACCGCCACCGAGATCTGCAACCTCATCGACGACGACTGCGACATGCTCGTCAACGAAGGCCTCGCGGTGCTCAGCTACTACCCGGACGTCGACGGTGACGGCTACGGCGCGACGGGCGCCAGCGCGCAGACCTCGTGCGCAGCCGTGAGCGGCAAGGTGACCAACAACACCGACTGCAACGACTCGAACCTGAACATCCACCCGGGCGTGGCTGAGATCTGCAACGGCATCAACGACAACTGCGTCAACGGCATCGACGAAGGGTTGCCGACCCAGAACTACTACCTCGACGGTGACACCGACGGCTTCGGCGCGACCACCTCGGCGGCGATCGCCTCGTGCAGCGCGTTGAGCGGACGGGTGACCAACAACACCGACTGCAACGACGGCAGCTCGGCCATCAAGCCCACCGCCGCTGAGCTGTGTAATGGCGTGGACGATAATTGTTCAGCGGGCATCGACGAAGGCAACCCCGGCGGCGGCGGCGCCTGCAGCACCGGCCAGTCGGGCGTGTGCGCGCCCGGCACGTTGACCTGCCAGTCGGCCACGGTGGCCTGCGTGCGCAACGTGGCGCCCGGCACCGAGACCTGCAACGGCCTCGACGACAACTGTAACGGCACCACCGATGAAGGCTTCGCTGGCCTGGGCGCGACGTGCTCCGCGGGCGTGGGCGCGTGCGCGCGCTCGGGCGTGCAGGTGTGCAACGGCGGCGGCACCGCGGTCGTCTGCAACGCCATGGCCGGTAGCCCCACCGCGGCTGCGTGCGACGGGTCGGACAACGACTGCGACGGCATCGTCGACGAGCCGGTGCTCACGTCGACCACCAACGTCGGCACCACCGCGTTTCAGGATCTCGAAGTGCGCCCCTACTACTACTCGGCCGCGGGCTGCGCAGGCGGAGTCAACGGCACGGGTACGGACGCGCTCGCGGCTGGTGCGCTGGTGATGGGCGTGGGCACCAACGGCATCTCGTTTCAGCGGCTCGACACCGCGGGCTCGCCCACGGGCGCCAGCAGCTCGGTCACCTCGCTCAACTACTCCGACGTGGACTTCGCGCAGGCGGGCGACGGCTTCATCATCGCCGGCATCTACCCCTCGAACCCGGAGATCGATCTCTTCTACGTGGACTCCGCCGGGAGCTACCGCACGCTCAAGTACTCGCAGTTCGCTGGGGCCGGCACTCCGCGCAACGTGCTCGACTCGTTGCGAGTGGTGCGTGGCAACGGTGCGCGGGTGACGCTGGTGTGGAGAGAGAACGGCGTCGGCATCAAGATGGGCCAGGTCGAGGCCTGCAACATCTCCGGCACCTGGGAGCTGCGCGCCCCGGGCTGCAGCTCCACGGTGCTCACCGCGGTCACCATCTCTCCTTCCACCACCGCGGTGGCTGGCGTGGGCGCCGACTCTGCCCACATCGATTGGGCACCCACTCAGACCTGCGTCGCCCCTGCGACCCAGCGGCGCGTGGCGATCAGCTATTTGAGCACGGCGACCAGCTTGAACTTCTTCAAGGTCAACGAGAACGGCACCACGAAGGACGCCGAGACCGTGGCGAGCACCGAGACCGCGCCCCGCGTGCTCACCGAGCCCGACCTGACCTACTTCAAAGACTCCGCCAACGCCGATCAGTACCTCATCGCGTTCGTGATGAAGGACTCCGGGGCGACCACGCCGCAGGCCGACCTGCAGTACTGGCTCACCAACGCTCCGTTCTACAACTTCGCGTACTTCGAATACGCCACGCAGAACGGGGTGAACTCGATCTCGCGGCCCCGCACCAGCGCCACGGCTTCGGGCATCTGGATGTCGGCGGTGCGCTCCGTGAACGATGCTTCGGCGTTCAAGAAGCAGGTGATGACGCGCACCACCGATCTCAACGGCGTGCGGACTCCGGCCGGCTCGGCGGTCGAGCTCTCGGCCACCTCGGGCGCGTGCGCGGCAGACCCCGCGTGCCGGCCGGGTGACAAGAGCGCGTTCACCAACTGGGCGGCGTTCTCGCGGCTGTATTACGCGGGTGGCGGCTCGACGCCGTCGGGCACGTTCGCCAGCACGTTGACCTGTAATTAGAAGCCGAGACAAACCTGGTCAAAGAAAGCCCGGGGAAGGCAGGCGAAGGAAGGGACTGCTTCGGTGCTCTTCCCTGGCAGGCCTCTCGACCTCGAGCATGTCGAGAGGCCTG
>JBKJSE010000271.1:0-15447 GCA_046595925.1 Archangium sp.
ACACCCCCAACAGCATCGTGACGGTCTGCGCCTGAAACACTCCGGGGAAGGTGAACCACACAGAGAACAGCGTCAGGCTCAGCGCGAGCGCGACGCCCCCGATGATCATCGGGAAGATGCCTGCACCGCCCCGGCGAAACAGGGCGACCCCGCCCGTCAACTCGAGGAGCGCGCCAACCACCATCACCAGCGCTGACCACAGCAAGGGCGGCCCGCCCGGGTTGAGCACGATCATTGCCCCCAACCCGAGGCTCGCGCCGGCCATCGCAAACCCAGCCCACAAGGGCCACTGCAGCTTCGTGGTGATCATGAAGAGCAGCGTCAGCATCAGGTGTGCCAGCAGCGTGAATCAGCCCGTGAACCCGGCGGTCCCCGGGCGCGCCGTCTCTTCGATGAGTGAGCGCGTCTTTCTGTGACGGTTCGGCTCGAACGGCTCGACCTACTCGATGCCCCGCGACAGTGGCGGCGTGCTGCGACTCGTTCGCGCTGATCTCGCGCCGCTCAACGGCGGCTCGCGCGCGGCCTCACACCTTCGTCGTTCCCTGAGAGGTCGCGTGCTCACTTCGGGAGCGTGTGGTCGATCGCCTCGAGGATGACTGCGAGCAACCGCCAGCGCACGACGCCGTCACTGCTCAGCAGGTAGGTGGCGGGCCAGGCGATGTCGTTGTCTTCCTCGAAGAGCCCAAAACCACGGGTGGCTTCGCGGTCGACATCGCAGGCGATCGGAAAGCCGAGGCCAAGCCGCTGCACCAGCGCCTCGCTCTTCTCGACGGGGTCGACAGAGATGGGCACCAGGCGAACGCCCCGCGCTTCAAACTGCTTCAGCGTGTCGCGCAGCTCACCGAGCTGCGTGCGGCAATACGGTCACCAATGGCCACGGTAGAAGACGAGCACCACCGGCCCGCGCCGCAACGCCTCGGCCAGCACGAAGCGGGTGCCGCCGGTGAGCGCCACCGAGAAGTCGGGCGCGGTGGCGCCTTCTGCGAGCGCGTGCTCCAGCCCCACAGGCGGGGTGGTGCGGCGCGCTTGCGGTGGAAAGTCGGTGAGCTTCTGGACGACCGTGCACCCGGTGAGCAGACAGAGGGAGGCGACCAGGGCGCGCAGCATCGCCGTGTCATAGCACCTCGCACGCGCCGTCAAGGCACGCCGTAGCGCGGCCCCGGATACTCGGCTCAGTACTGATCGATGGTGGCCCAGTTGTCGTAACAAGTGCCCGTTCCCCCTGCGAGAGCGCCTGGCTCGAGGTGGTACCGATTGCCGCACCCGCTCGCCGCATCGCACGCGTCTTGCGCCGTCCACCGCACCTCGACGCCTTCGATCGAATGGATGATCGTCGGCTGCCCCGGCTTCGCCCGCGTCGCCTTACCGAACGAAGTGAACTTCCCCGTCCCACCGCCGCGGAATGAGCCGGGCACCGTGTCGGGCTCGAAGATGAACGTCATGCCCTGCGACTCGCCCACCTGAGACGGGTCGAGGAAGAAGCTCACGCTCCCCAGGGTCTGGTTCGCCCTCGTGCACGTGAACTGCAGGAACAGGTCACCATGACTGCCGTCGTCATACGCGCAGCCGCAGTCTCCAATCCCGAGCCCCGCGCCTTCGCTCGCCGTGAACACCACGTCACCCGGCTCAGCACAGCCCGCCAACAGCAAGACCCACAGTGAAGCGAAACGCATGCGCCGAGTATAATCCCCACGATGAAGCAGTTCTTCGTGTTGCTGGCGTCGCTCCTCGCGGCGTGTGGTCCTCCCCGACTGGAGCTCAAGAGCCTCACCGTCGAGAAGAGTTTCCCGCTCGACGGCAAGGGCTCCGCGTACTCCATCGTGACCAGCGGTGAGGTCGCGTTCGTCGGAGATCAAGCCGGCTTCCGCTCCTTCCGCCTCAACAAGGGCGCTGACGCTGTCGAGCTCGCGACGTACGTGGTCGAGCCGCAGAGCCCTCAGATTCGTCAGCCGCTCGCGCTCAAGGGCAACGTGCTCGCGGTCGCGCACGCTTCACGAATCGTGCTCGTCGACGTGAGCGATCCAGCGCAGCCCAGGACGCTCTCCACCATCATCATCGGCTCCGATGGCGCCGGGCGCGGCCTGGCCTTCGACGGCGACCACCTCTACTGGGGCGGCATCAACATGCAGCGCGCCAACGTGCGCGACCCTGCGAACCCCGGCACGCCCGAGGTCATCTTCGGTTCCTCCATCACCACGCTGCTGATCAGCGCAGGCCGCATCTACGCCACGGGCCTCGACACGATGTACGTGTTCGCGCTGCCAGACCCGGCGATCGAACACCCTGCCGCTCCGACGCTGGGCACGGCGCCCGTGGGCAATGCGGGTGACCTCATTCTCAACGGCACCGCGCTCTACGGCTCATCGGGCGGGCTCGGCAACCTGGACGTCGTCGACGTGAAGGATCCCACCGCGCCGGTGGTGATGCACAAGGTCGAAGGCTCACAGGGTGGCTTCAATGGAGCAGGTGCCGGACTCTTGCTTCAAGGCACGCAGTTGCTGGCGCCCTCATTGATCGACGTCACCTACGACTACGACGTGAGCGACCCACTCGCACCGAAGGAGGTCGCCTCGAAGGTCGTCGCACGCGGCTTCGATGGTGTTTCGAACTTCGATGTGGCGCGCGTGGGTGACCTGCTCCTGCTCGCCACCGACCGCGGCTTCTTGATTCTCGCGCCGACGCTTTGAGCATCAGCCGATCGCGTCGTGCAGACGCCTGAAGAAGATCACGACTCGGCTGCAGCCTTCAACGCGCCAGCGAACTCAGCAAAGTTGGCCGTGAGATCGGGAATCTGCGAGCCGAACAGCGGCAGCAGCGGCCCTGAGAATTCTTCACGCATCGGCTCGAACGTGGTGACGGTGACGGGGAAGGCTCTGCCCGGGCTGATCTTCGCGAACACTTTGATCTTCTGGCCAGGGGCGATCGGTGAGGAGCGCCCAGACTTTCGCAGGCGTTGCCTTGATCGAAACTTTTGCTTCGTAGGCTCGCATGCGCGAACCCTCCTCATCAGCGGCCCGCGGTCACCATCGGAGCGGACCCGGCAACGTGCCTCTGAGCCGCCGCCGTGGTGCGCGTCATCGAGTCGAGCTGCGTGAGGGTAAAGGTGGCGGCGCCGAGCCAGAGGGTGAGCGCGATGACGGGGAGAGCGAGGAACTTGAGGGTCTGCATGGTGGACTCCGAGGGGGCGGGGTGAACTTCGCGCCGACCCCTTGTGCGGCTGGCGTGCCGCTCGGCCACTCGTCTCAATTCAGCTACTTACGCGCTGGCCTCCGTCCACAGCCGGAGACTCACTGTTCTTCGGGAGTCGCCGCCATCGCGCCGACTCGCCTACCGATCGACGCATTGGCCCGTGCTCGGGTCGTTCACTGAGGCCCGACAGACGCCCCCGTCGACCACCGCGCAGCGTGGGCAGGCCATCGCCATGCAACCCGCGTCGACGAAGCGGTCCGTCAAGCTGTCGACAGGCGCTTCCGAGCCGGCGTTGATGAAGGTCGGGCAGCCGCAGAGGATGACGTTGGGCCTCGCCACGGTGCAGGGGTTCACCAGCGAGTTGGGGTTGCACGTTCGTGCCAGCTCGATCGCGCCGATGTAGTCGCGCTCGAAGCTCGCGCAGGAGACGCCACCGTCGACGTCTGAGGTGCTGCCGCCGCCCCCACCGGTCGCCGTTCCCCCACCGGTCGCCGTTCCCCCACCCGTCGCCGTTCCCCCACCCGCCGCCGTTCCTCCACCCGTCGCCGTGCCTCCGCCGGTGGCAGCGCCGCCACCCGTGCCGCATTGGGTGTCGCAGAAGCTGTCCGCACAACACCGCTGACTGTTCGGGCAACTGCCGTCGGTCGCGCACGCGAAGCGGTCGACCGTCGTGTTGATGCAGGCCGCCAGAGCCGCCATACCCAGCGCGAGAAGGAAGAGCCTCATGACGCGACCCTGACACAGTTCCCGGCTGCGGCGTCGAAGGCGGCGGTCGCGGATGCAGGACTCGGAGCACTCGGAGCACTCGGTGAAGCCTCGAGCGGTCTTCGGCTCACATGCGGGGCGAGAGTACAGCTGGCCGGCCTCGAAGAAGGCGGTCGTTTGCCGTCGCGCGTGTCGCTCGTTGTGGGCAGGCCCCTCGACTTCGAGCGTGGATGTTCAGGTGACGAGGAGGGTCCCGGGTCTCCTTGTCGGCGTGTACTCAGGGAGTACAGGCGTGTACTCCACCAGTACACAGCCATGAGGACCTCCCCGGCGCCGAGGGCCTGCGCGGAGCGAGCACCGCGCTGAGCCAATGAACACCACCTTCCTGTAGAGCTGCCTTGCAGAATCAGACCGTCGCTGTGCTCGCCTCGGCGGCCTTCGCGGCCTTCTCACGTTCGGCCCGGCCCGGTGCGCGCGCCTGCTCATACGCAGCCAGCAACTTCTTCTTCCTGGCGATCGGATCCATCGGAGGCGCGGGGGCGTTCACCACGATGCTGCACTCGTTGACCCACTCGAACAGCCCGATCGACTTGAGCAGCAACCTGTCTTCGTCGTTCGCGGGAACATCGGGCGCCAGGCTGCGCAGCTCGTACTGGCGACGCACCAGGCGCGCGTGCTCGGGGAACTCGACGAGCGTTCGCTCGAGCTCGGTGAGCACCTGCGAGTCACCCTTGCGCATCAGGTCGTGAATCTCGGTCTCGTCGAGCGGGTACAGCTTTTGGGTGCGCTCGAAGTAGATGAGGTTGAGCGCGAAGACGTGGCCCCACGCGCAGTAATCGCAGCCATTGAAGAACGACGCGAAGGCCGCCGCGAAGTGCGCCTTCTCGGGGCCCATCGCCTTCTCGATCTCATTGAACGCCGCCTGCGTCGACTCGCCCCACTTGAGGAAACCCCTGATGCCGTGCTGGCGCACCAGCTCTTCGTCGAAGGTGACGTAGTAGCCGATGCTCGCGCCTGCCAGCAGCCGCGTCGTCTTGATGAACGCCCGCTCGTACCAGGTCAGCTCTCGACGGCTCATGGGACCACCATCCTCTGTCCGCGAACCTCGCGCGCTTCGCTCGAATCAAGCCACCGCTGCGCCTGTTCCACCGTGCTGACCGCCTTGCCCTGCGAGTCACCTGCGAGGTGCATCACCCACAGCGCGATGCCGCGAAAGCGCGCGCGCTCATCGACCCAGGCCGTGCGCCGCCCCTCGGCCAGCTCGCGCTGAACCACGACGAGCTCTTTCTTGGCGCTCTCGGAGCAATCGGGGGCGTTGTTGGTGATCACGATCGCGCGGCGAATCAGCTTGTTCTTCAGCGATTCACGCACCAGCTCGAGCAGCGCGAGCACGGACGGACTGTCTAACACGCCGAAACAATCCACCGTAAGCGTGTCACCAGTCTCGGTGGCCATATGGTTTTTCATCGGGGAGATCGCTCGATAACATTTCGGCGGGCTGCGCCCCAACAACCTTTCGATTTTACGCGGCAGCTACATGTGAGTTTTGCGTCCCCCGCAGCGCGATGCTCTCTTGCCGCTCGAGGTTCAGCTTTCGCCTCGACGCGGAACTTTCTGGGCACGGGGGCTCAGAAATCGGGAGGGAGTCGGTCGCCGAAGCTGGCGAGCTCTCTGGGCCAGGGTGAAGCGTCCATTTGCAGCATTGGGCCCAGGGGAAAACATGCATCGTCTTGGCTGGTTGGTCGTCCTCGTCGCGGTCACGAGCTGGGCGCAAACAGCGCCCATCGTGCCGCGGCCAAAGGCAACAGGCTTTTCCACCATCGAACAACGTTACAGCTACGCGACACCCGACAAGGGTGAGTTCGAGATTCCCCTGAGCGTGGGCGCGGGCGCCCCGTCAGAGGTGATCCTCGAAGAGCCCATCATGTGTGGTGACCGAGCGAAGGCGAAGGTGAACATCCGCTACGACAAGGCGGCGAACACGGTGAAGTTGACCGCCGACTTCGACAAGGCCCTGCCCTACCGCATGAGCTACACCCGCGCGGTCGACGCCTCGACGCCGTACAACCAACAGCTGGTCTCGGTGCACGAAGGCAAGTGGCAGCTCTGGTTCGTCACCCGCCTCTTCAGCTTCGAAACGAACTTCTATTACGACGCGACGACCCTTCGGTTGATCGGCAACGAGGCTGATTTCCCGGGCGGGCCTCCGCCCAACGCGTTCCCCATCTCGGTGCCGACGATTCACATGATCTGTTCGCCGATCTTCGAGGGTAAGCCCAACGGCGACGCCCACCTCGAGGTCACGTACCGCTACGACCAGATCCTCGATGACCGCGGCGCGGGTGGCACCTACGCGGCCTTTCTGCCGTACGACCTCTGCAAGCCCGACCAGTACGGCATCTATTACGTGAACGGCGGGTTGCCCGTCTCGAGGGCGCCCAACTTCGACCAGGTGCTGCAGAGCATCTGGGACGGCTACGGCATGGCGATCTCGTCGAGCCTCGAGCCGGCCATCAAGCCCACGTTCCTCAACAGCCGAGACAACACGATGATCGGCTGGGGCGGCGGTTACCCCGCGTTCTTGCCCCCAGGCACCGTCGCCAACCCCACCAGCGGGCTCGTCGAGAATCGGACCTCGTGCGGAACGCACGTCGCGCCCAGTTTCCCCACTGCCTATTTCAACCTCTGCGGACCGTGAGGAGAGCCACCATGAAAAAGACACTCGTTACCTTCTTCGTTCTCACGTCGGTCATCGCGTTCTCTGATCAGCCCACCGGAGGCCACGGCCGGGCGACCACCATCGGCCAGCCCGTACCCGGCTTGACCCCGCAGCAGCTCGCGTTCTTCGCCGCTGGCAAGACCGCCTACGAGCGCGAGTTCACCGTCGCCGACGGCCTCGGCCCGTTGTTCCGCGGAAAGTCGTGCGCCGAGTGCCACGGATCTCCGGTGACCGGCGGGCAAGACCCGAACGGCATCGCGAACAACGTGACGCACTTCATGATCTCGAACCAGGGGTCGTTCTACCTGGCGCTCGAGCAAGGCGGCCCGGTGTTGCAGCACCGCAGCATCAACTCTGAGCCGGGCGGTGCGGGGTGCCCCATCATGCCCGAGACGCTGCCCGCGATGCCGGGCATCACCACCAGCCAGCGCCACACGCCCCCGGTCTTCGGCTTCGGCTTGCTCGACGCCGTGCCCGACAAGGAGATCCTCGAGTGGCAGGGCCGTCAGGTGTGGAAGGACCCGTCGGTGATCGGCGTGGCCAACTGGGGCCTCGAGCTCGAAGCGCTCGTTCGGCTCCAGGCGTTCACGTTCGATATCACCCGAAGGCAACCCGCGGGCATTCCCCGCGTGGGCCGCTTCGGCTGGAAGTCGCAGACCGCGACGCTCTTCCAGTTCACCACCGAGCCCTTCAACATCGAGCTGGGCATCTCGACGCCCTACTTCCCGCGTGAGAACACGCCCGACGGCTCACCGATCCCCGCTGCGTGCCGCCTGGGCCCCGCTCAGCCCAACGACACCGCCAGCAAAGACTCGATGAAGCTCTTCCACTTCCAGGCGCTCATCGGCGCACCGCCCACGCTGCCGCTGACGCCGCGTGCTCGCTATGGCGCGTTCATCTTCCGCGCGAACGGCTGCGCTGACTGCCACCGGCCGAGCCTGAAGACGTCGAACTACTTCATGCCCGATCAGAACGGGGTCATTCAGAAGGTCGACGCGCTCTCGAACAAGGAGATCTTCCCGTACAGCGATCTCCTCACCCACGACATGGGGCCCGGGCTGCAGGACGGCCGCGTGATGGGCCGCGCGGGCCCGCGCTTCTGGCGCACCACGCCGCTGTGGGGCAATCGGTTCAAGAACCGCTTCATGCACGACGGCCGCGCGAGCAGCATCGACGAGGCGATCGACCTGCACGGTGGTGAAGCGGCGCACTCGGTCGCGCTCTACGAAGCGCTGAACGATGCACAGGAAGAAGCGCTGCTCGAGTTCATCAACTCACTCTGAGACGGTTCCCGAGAGCTCGCGTGCGCTGCGGCCGTACTTCGCAGCGCGCGCGGGATCGACGTCGATGCCTGGCAGGCCGCGCGAGAAGATGAGCGCGGCTTCGAGACAGGCTCCTGCGACGCCCTGTTCGCAGGCCTGCTCGAGTAGTTTCACGCCGCGCGACGGGTCGACCTTTCCCAGGCGACCGCGCGCGAGCAAGGACCCCAGCCTGCCGCAGGCCCACGGTTCCGTCCGGGCGCAGGCGATCTCGAGCAGGGCGAAGGTCTTCTCCACGGCGAAGGGGATGATGGTTCCGGCATCGGCATCACGGGCCCAGGTCACGAGCAGCTCGCACGCCTCGACCTCGCCCGCTTCACACTGCACGGGGAGCCATCGACCGGCTTCTTCGGCGCGAGCGGCGCGCGCACAACCGCGGCCGTCACCTCGATCACAAGCCAGCCCCGCCCACTTTCCCACCTGCGCGAGATCCCGTTGCGGGCCGCGTTGCGCGAAGGCGAAGAGCGCCGCTTCGTAGCAGGCGCCCCCCTGACCTCCTTCACAGGCCTTCGCGCACAGCTCGGAGGAGCCGCACGCACGGGGCGGAGCGATGAGTCTGGCGCTGGGGCCCGCATCGACGCGCGGCGTTCCGGAATCCGCGTCAGCGGGCAGGCGGCAGCGACACCCACTGCACAGCACGGCGACGAGGAGTGAAAGGGAACGCCAAGACGCGGTCACGGGCGACATGGCGCAGACCCTACCTCTCTGACCGTGGTAGCAGCTCGCCGATGAGGACTGGGGCGCTCGCTGGAGTCGCGGTGGCTCGAGAAGTTTCCGCCCGGCCGGCTGTACACGGTCACCATCGAAGGCGCGGTCGTGCGCGAGCCCGCCCCACCGGCGCAGTAATCAGGAACGGGCCATGGCAGAGTACCGGCCGCCCTGATGGTCCCTCGCCGTTCGCACTTCTCGCCCGGTCTCCAGGTCGCTGTGTCGGCGCTCGTGCTGATCGCGTGCGCAGAGATCCCCTCGGGCACGTGCTTCGCCGATGAAGCGTGCGCAGATGCGGGCTCGAGCCGGGCAGATGGCGGCACGGGTGGTTCGCTCGGCGGCGGTACCGGGGGGGGCGGTGGCGACACAGGAGGAGGCACAGGAGGTGGAACGCAGCTCGGCGGCGGCTCCGGCGGCGGCGGCGAAGACGCGGGGGTGATTCAGAGCGTCTTCTCTTCGATGGGCATCGCCGACACGTGGGTCGAGCTTCAGGCCGAACTGCCGCCCGCCGACGCCCTGCCCCCGTCGTTCACGAACATCATCGAAGCGTCGCTCGATGGTGGCATCGCCTTCATTCCCGGCTGCACCGAAGCCTTTCGCGGCGCGGTCGCGCTGCCCGACGGCCGGGCCATCGCCATTCCCTTCTGCGCGCGTCAATTCGCGATCGTCGACCCCGACGCGGGAACGGCCGGGTGGTTTGGGCCCATGGCCATCAACCCCGTCGCGGCCGGAAGTGACCCCGGGCACTTCGGCGGCGGCGTGTTCGGCTGCGACGGCCGCGTCTACGTGTTGCCGTACCGCAATCAGTCACACGTCAGACGGTTCACGCTCGAGCCCGACGGTGGCATCACCGGGAAGGATCTCCCGCTGACCACCCTCGGTCCCTTTCTCTTTTCGGGCGGGGTGATCGCGCGACCCTGCGCCGAAGGTTTTCGCATCATCGCAGCCAGCGAAGGCGGCCTCGTCGCGCTCGACCCCACCGAGACGAACGTCTCCGTCACGCGCATTCCCTCGGGAGTGGCGACCGCCCGCTTCCACGGCGTCGCGCGCCTGGGCGATGACGTGGCGATCAGCTCGACCGCCACCTCCACCACCAATCTCCTCACCCTGCGCGTCGACTCGACCACGCTGGTGGCGACGATCGAGAACAGCCCGCTGGCAGAAGCGCAGAGGGGCATCGCGACGCTGCGAAACGGCGACGCCTTCGTGGTCACTGAAGCAGGCGTGGGCTACCCGATTCTCGACGGAGGTGCAGGGCCCTCGGGCACCGTCAGCGATGCGAGACAACGGTGGCCCACCAACACGCTGACCGGCTGGGTGTTCTCGGCGGGCAACGCGCTGCTCGCCTGGGACGAGGCGGCAGTGCCCACGCGGGGCTCGATCGTGCTGGACCCCGCGGTCGGTGACACTGGCGCCTTCACCTCGGGCGGCCTGGTGCTGACCACGAGTGGCGCGCTGGTGAACGTGCCCGGCACGACCACGCGCGGGGTGATCACCCTCTATCGCCGCGCAACCGCCACAGACCCGCCGGGCGTGGCTGCGCTTTCCCCCTGGTTCAACAAGCTGTGAGCCACAGAGATCCCGACGACGGTGACGGAAAGACGGTGCGCCGGCGCGTCGACGCCGACCTCGGCTTCGAGCCCACCTCGGTGCGAGGTTCGTCACCTGCGCCGCCCGAGCCCGGCGCTGAGCACACCAGCATCAGGCGCGTGACCAGCGACTCAGACCCGCTCATCGGTCAGATGCTGGGCGAGTACCGCGTGTTGGCGCCGCTGGGCGAAGGCGGCATGGGCCTCGTGTATCGCGGCGAACAACCGGTCATCGGTCGCGGCGTCGCCATCAAGGTGCTCAAGCGTGAGTACGCGCAGGACCCCACGCACGCTCGCCGCTTCCTCGAAGAAGCCCGCTCGCTGAGCGCCGCGCGTCACCCCGGCATCATCGACGTCTTCAGCTTCGGTCAGACGCCCGCGGGCGAGCCGTACCTCGTGATGGAGTTGCTCGAGGGCGAACCGATGGACGCCTTGCTGAAGCGGCGCGGTTCGCTCACCGCGAAGGAGACCATCGACCTCCTCATCCCCATGCTCAATGCCTTGGGCGCGGCGCACGCAGCGGGCGTGATTCACCGCGATCTCAAGCCGGGCAACGTGTTCGTCGTGAAGCTGCACGACGGCACCACCTTCCCCAAGCTGCTCGACTTCGGCCTGGCGCGGCGTGGTGAAGCGGGCGCGTTCGTGCGGCAGACCAGCGTCGGTGGCACCCCGCTCTACATCGCGCCCGAGCAGGCCCGCGGTGAGTCAGTCGGGCCGCAGACCGACCTCTACAGCCTGGGCTGTCTTGCCTACGAGCTGCTCTCGGGGCGGCCTCCGTTCTTCGAAGGAAACCTGCACGAGCTGATCGACGCGCATCTCACGCTCGCGCCCAAACCGTTGCGCCCGCAGCTCTCAGGCGTGTCGGCGGCGCTCGAACGCTTCGTGCTGCAGTTGCTCGAGAAGGACGCTGCGATGCGCCCGGCGTCCGCGATCGCGGCCCGTGAGCAGCTCGAGCGCATGAAGGAGCAGGCGGTCGCCCCCACGCGCATCAAGCCCGCGCTTCGCCCCTTGAAGAACGAGAAGACGGAGCAACCGGCGGTCACCGAACGCACTCCCGTACTTCGCGATCGCGAGCCCGCCGCCACCACCGCGTCGTTGCCGGCCCAGCGCCCCCGCGCGCCGTGGCCTTTCGTCGCGGGCGGCGCGCTCTTCTTCCTGGTGATCGCCGCGGTGGTGGCCATGCTCGCCGTTCCCACTGCGCAAACAACGCCGCCGCCCGTCACGCCGATTCCCATCGCGGAACCCGCTTCCGAACCGGCGCTCGACGAAGAGCCCGAACCGGTCGACGTGGCGACGCCAGAACCCGCGGTCGAGCCTGTGAAGCCCCGCGTGCCGAAGGGGTCGCGCCACACCGCACGCGACGTGAAGCAACGGTGGCGTGCGCTCCACGAGCAGTCGAACACGCTGCCCGAAGATCTGCGCCGCGCCGTCCGACTGCAGCTCGACGAAGCGCGCTTCTGCACGGCAGCACCCGAGCAATGTTGGCGCGACCTCAGCGACCTCGAGCAGACGTACTTCCACAGGTGACGAGATGATCGCGCTCATGTTGACCCTCCTGACTGCGACGAACGCGACCGACGCGCAGGTGGCGATCGTCGAGCGCTCCACGCTGGGCATCTCGAGCCAGGCCGGTGCGCAGCTGCGCGGCAAGCTCAAGGCCGCGCTGGAGGAAGTGGGGCTCGAGGTGGTGCTCAGTGGTACGAGCTGCGCCGATCGAAATTGTCTGCTCGAGCAAGCAGACACGCGCGGCACCTGCGTGGTGGGCATGACCGTGGTGAAGAGCCGCAAGGGCCTCACGGTGGATCTCGAGGCGGTGAAGGCAGGCTCGGTGGTGCTGCAGCAGACCTTTCTGCTCACGAGCGAACGACTCGAGAGGAGTCCCGACGCGCAGGTGTTCTCTCACCAGCTTCAACTGCGACTGGTGAAGAAGGACACGCCGGTGGCCGAGACGCCTGTGATGGAGCCGCGATTGGCGACGCCGATCGCCGAGGTGAAGCCTGAGTGGCTCGAGCCCTCCAGTGCCTCAGCCGCGCCGCGCGTGCTGGGCATCGTGTCCGCCGGCGTGGGTGTGGTGGGCATCGGGCTGCTCATCGCCAGCGCAGTGGTCAAAGGCGGGCTCGACACTTCGCTTCGCGAACGACCGTTCGTGACTTCTCTGACGCGCGCAGAAGCGCAGCAGCAGGCCGACGTGACGAACGCGCTGTTGGGAATCGGCCTGGCGAGCCTCGGCCTCGGAGCGGCCGGCGGCGCCACGGCGTTGGGCCTCACCGCTTCAACCGCGCGCAGCCCTCCGTGACCCCCAGCTCGCACGCCTTCTCGAGGTCGGCGACGGTCTCACGCCGCCTGCCGAGTTGGTTCAAGGCACCCGCACGCTCACTGTAGGCGCGGCCTTCATCGGGGTGACGGGTGAGGAAGGCCGTCCACAGCGCGACCACCTCGTCGTAGCGGTGCTCTTTGGCCAGGGCGTAGTCGAGCACCTGCTGGCTGCGGAAATCATCGGGCGCGGCGTCGGCCTGTGCGCGCAGCCCTTCGATGCCCGCGTCACCTTCGGTCAGCACGAGCACGCGCCGCCCCAGCACCTCGCCGTCGAGGGGGGCGAGCTCAGAGGCGAGGTCGAGCACCCGCAGGGCGTCGTCACGTTGGCCCGCATTGCGAAACACCCACGCGTCGTGAATGAGCGTCTGCACCGTGGGCCCGTAGACTTGCTCACCCCGAAAGTGAGTGGGATTGACGCGCAAGGCAGCGAGCAGATCTTGACCGGCACGCTCACCGTCTTTCAAGTCGAGCTGCAGCTCGGCGCGCTCGATCAACACCTCGGGATTGCCGGGCCGCAGCGCGAGCGCGCGATCGAGATCTCTTCGCGCTTCGTCGAAGGCCCGGGCCCGTCGCTCCACGTGCGCGCGCTGGCGAAGGAACGCCCAGTACTCACCCAGCGCGCAGGCCTTCTCGATCTCGTCCATCGCATCGGGCAGTCGATCATCGTGCACCGCGATCTCCGCGCGATCGATCTCCACGAAGCCGGTGAGGAAGCGCAGCCGCGGGTTCTGCGCCAACGGCGCGCTCTTCGCAGCCGCACGCATCGCTTCGTACGTTCCGCCCCAGCGCGGCCGCAGTGACTGGAGCACCACCACCCGGTGCAGGAAACACGAAGGGCAGCTCTGATTGGCCAGCCGCAGCGTGTCCTGAAAGCGGAAGGCGTCCCCCATCAACTTGAGCACCCAGAGCTGCTCACTGCGCGCGGCCACCAGCTTGGGGCGCAACTGCAGCGCGTGCTCGAGCGCCTCGAGCGCCACGGGCAGCGTCTGGCGCATCTCGTCGAACTCTCCAGTCGAGGTCTCGCGCACCACCCTGGCGCCGCGCTGAACGTGAGCCACCGCCTCGAGATGCGTGCCGAGGGCCAACCACGCCGCGAAGGAATCGGGCGAGTGCTCGACCCAGTCCTGCAGCAGGGGCCGCAGCGAAGGCTCTGCTGAGCCGAACGCGTCAGCGGCATCGGCAGGCCAGTACTCGAAGCGCGGGTTCTTCTCGAAGGCGTCCTGAAAGTGCGTGAACGCGGCGTCGAGGGCCGAAAAGCGCCGGTGCTTGAGCAGCGAGCGCAGCCCGGCCAGGTCGACGAACTGCGTCGGGTACCCGTCGGAATCGAAGCCCTCGACGCCCTGCAGCGGAAGCCCCTTCGGCTCGGGGACCGCGGCCACCTCGACGAAGGGTTTGAGGCGGCTGAGCTGGAGCGCCTGATCGGCCTTCGCGGCGTCGAGCCGCCACTTCACGCCGATGGCCACGCTGAGCACGACGATCGTCACCACGCCCAGCACCCGAAACACGCTCCGCCCCCGCGTCGTCATCTCGCAGAGGATAGGCGGGATCGGCTCAGTTCAGCGCAGTGTGGTGACGCTCACTGCTCGAGGCAGAGCAACCGCTGGCTGTTGCCGCACGAGAACGGCAAGCCAATGCTGCCGTTGCCGCGGTTGAGCTCGGTGAAGCTGCCGACCGAACCGTCTCCGGTCGAGACCGTCCAGCTCGTGCAGGTGCCGATGGTGCTGGTGCTCGCGTCGTCGCTCATGCCCGTCCAGAAGTACGGGTACGACGTCACGGCGAGCGAACGGCCCTGCTCGTCGGTCTCCAGCGCGCTCAAAGCGCCGGTCTGGAGATTGGCGTTGTTGTTGTACGTCAGCACGAACGTGCCGTCGTTCTGCTCCTGGTACCACGGGCCACCGGGGCGATGCGCGAGGGCCCGGTCACGGTGGCGGTAGCGAGGAAGGCCTTCCAGGTGCCGGCCTTGTTTCCCGCCGCCGCGGCGAGGTCACAGCGCATGTCTGCGCCAGAGGTGCCGCCGAGCGCTCCGTTGTAGGAAGAGGACGTGACGAACACGCGCTTGCGCGTCGTGGGCGCCGGAGCAGGCCGAGGCGAGCGTGACTGCTCGATGCAGATCAGCCGCTGCGTGGTGCCACACGAGAACGGCAAGCCGACGCTGCCGTTGCCGCGGTTGAGCTCAGTGAAGCTGCCGACAGAACCGTCTCCAGTCGAGAGCGTCCAGTCGGAGCAGGTGCCGATGCTGCTGGTGGTCGTGTCGTCGATCATCATCGAGCAGCCTTCGGTCGATGCCTTCGTCACGGCCATGGGCAACTGGCACGCCCCGCCTTCCAGTGCGCTCGATTCATGGCTCGCCCATCTCAGCGGAGAGGTTGTCTCGTGCGCCTGAGGCCCGAAATGGAGGTGGTCTTGCAGCAGCCCGCGCCTGCGCGTTGAACCGACGGGCCCGCGCGCCGATCACCACGAGTCCACCGAGTCCGGGCGAGCTCACCTTCACTTTGTCATCGAATGCACTGAGCCCGAGCTCCTCTGCGGGGGGGGCGACCTGCTCAACGCTGCGCTCAGCCGGTGGAGCAAAACCACGCGCCAGAGGCCAGCTCATTTCAGAGCCAGAACCTCACGCAACCCAACCGGCCGCCTTCCCCCAGAGAAGGGGTGGAGCTCAGGGAAAAAGTTTACAAAGCGCGACTTAGCTCGCCGCCACGCCACCGACTGAGCTGGCGCGGGCGCCTTTCTTCATCTTCAAGAACCTTCGACGGTCAGCCGTTGAACCGCGCCCGTCGACGGAGCGTCGCACGACTGCTGATTCGAGAACCCCGCAGCGGGAAGGTTGACCCTGAGCGAGCTGGCGCCCTGGGCCACCTTGCCGCAGCCACTGCCGACCATGACCGCCTTGTTGGTGCAGGTG
>JBKJSE010000298.1:0-4001 GCA_046595925.1 Archangium sp.
GCGCTTGAGGGGTGAGTCGAAGAAATAGTCGCGGGCGGCGAGCGCTACCAGCCGCTCTCCCTGCTCGCCCATGGCCACCTTCACCAGGCCCATGTCGAGGTGGCTGGCGTGGTTGGCCACCACCAGGAAGTTCCGGTTCTGGGGAACGAAGTTCTTGCCCTTCACCTTCACGTCGAACAGCCCGCCGTAGATGGCGCGCTGGCCTGCGGACAACGCCGAGCGGCCGGCCTGGGCCACGCCGTCAGGCAGGTTGAGCTCGAGCTCGGAGTCCTTCTTGCGAGCAACTTCTCTACTGATCTCCCGCGCCTTCACCTCGGCCGCCGGCTTGCGGCCCGACTGCGCCACCACCCGGCGCAGATCGTCGACGGTGGTGATCTTGGTGAGATCGCTGACCGCGGTCAGCGGCACGCCGCGGGCCTCGAGCGCAGCGGACAACTCGGTGAGCATCAACGAGTCGAAGCCGAGGTCGACCTGCAGGCGCGACTCCGGCTTCACCTCGTTGACCTCTTTCTGAATGACGTCGGCGATCACCTTGGTCAGCCAGTCGGTGTTGTCCGAATCTTTCTTGGCCTTGTCCGCCGCCTTCTCCTGGCGCTTCAACTCCTCCACCACCATGGAGCGCTTCACCTTGCGCGAGCTGGTGCGGGTCAGCTCCGTGTCCTGAAAGCGGAGCACCTTCACCCGCCGGTAGAACGGCTGATCGCTGGAGACGGTGCGGAAGTGCTCTTCCAGCTCGCGGCGCACTTCTTCGCGCGGACGTTCAGTCTTTTCCCCAGCGCCGTCGCCCCCGGGGATTTTGTAGTCAGGCACCACCAGCGCCGCGACCTTCTCGCCGCCGCTCTCGTCGGGCAGCCCCACCACGCTGAGCTCTTTGATGTGCGGGTGCACCGCGTAGAGCTCTTCCAGCTCGTCGGGGTACACGTTCTTGCCGTTGGCATCGATGATGACGTCCTTGCGGCGCCCCACCAGGTACAGGTTGCCCTCGCCGTCGATGCGGCCGAGATCGCCGGTGAAGAGCCAGCCGTCTTTCAGCACCGCGGCGGTCGCTTCACGATCCTGGAAGTAGCCGGCCATCACGTTGGGCCCGCGCGCGGTGACCTCGCCCACGCCTTCGCCATCGGGCTCGAAGATCTTCAGCTCGACGCCCGGGAGCGCCTTGCCCACCGTGCCCGGCAGCCGCTTGTTCCCCGCGTGCGTCACCGTCAACACCGGCGCCGCTTCGGTCAGGCCGTAGCCTTCGTCGAGCGTGAAGCCGAGCGCGTGAAACGCCTTGTGCACGTCATCGGGCAACGCAGAGCCGCCGCTGATGAGGAACTTGATGTTGCCGCCGAACTTCCGGTGCACGGGCCAGAAGAGCAGCTTGCCTAAGTTGATGCCCTGGCGGTTTCGCAGCTCGGCGTTGATCGACATGAGGCCCTTCATGGCCTCTTCGATGAACCGGGGCTGGGCTGCGAACTCCTGGGTGATCTTCCGGTGGAAGAGCTGCCAGAGCGCGGGCACCCCGACGAGGCCGGTGATGTTGCCGCCCTCGAGCACGTCGCCGATGCGATCGGCCGTGAGCTCATCGAGGTAGGCCACTTCAGCGCCGAGCGAGAACGGCGTGAGGAAGCCCGCGCTGAACTCGAAGGTGTGGTGCAGCGGGAGCACGGACAACACGCCGTCGCCCACGCCCAGGTCGAAGGCGCCGCTCAACTTGGCCACCAGGGCTGCGAAGTTGCGGTGCGTGAGCATCACGCCCTTGGGGGTGCCGGTGGTGCCCGAGGTGAAGAGCAGCGAGGCCACGTCATCGGGCGCGGCGCCCTTCTTCACAGCGCCGATGCCATCAGCGGCGAGCGGATCGCCGGCCATCGCCTCGGCCAGCGGCATCACGCGGGTGGACAGCCCGGCAGCAGCCAGCGCGTTCTCCAGCGTGGGGTGTTTCTCCAGCACCTGCTCGCTGACGAGGCAGACCTTCGCTTCGCTGCGCCGCGCGATGTTGACGATCTCTGCTTCTGAGATCTCCTTGTCGACCGGCACGGCGGTGCAGCTGGCGCGCAAGATGCCGAAGAAGGCGATGCCCCACTCAGGGCGGTTCTCGCCGACGAGCATGACGCGGTCCTGGTGCACCACGCCTGAAGCGAGCAGCGCGCTGCCGACGCGAGCCGCATACCGGTGCACCTCGCCGAACGTGAAGCGCTGGCTCTCTTCGCCCTCGTACAGGCGGAAGGCGACGCGGTGACGCCACTCGTGCGTGGTGGCGTCGAGCAGCTCGAGCAGGTCGCGGTACGCGTGCACGGTCTTGCGCTTGCGCGTCTCTTCATCGAGGCCGGGGAAGACCCACTTCTCGAGGCCGGGAATGTGCGTCTCGAGGAAGTAGGTGCGCCAGTCGATAGCTTCAGGGTCCCATGGAATCTTCGCGCGGTCGTGCGCGGGCATGTCGACGTACAGCGAGCGCGTGTTGTCGCAGCGGAAGACGAACCGGTTCGACCAGATGAACGGCAGGAACAGGTCGACGATCATGTTCACGCGATCGGTCTGTTCGGTGACGTCGTCGAGCTTCACCTTCACGCGATCGAGGGCCGCGTTGAACTTCGGCGCGCCCCAGGTGGGCCGGTTCTCATCGATGGTCTTGTTGAGCCAGGCTGCGCCCTTGCCGATGAGCGGCGAGTTGGTGAACTCGAAGAACGTCTTGCTGACGGGCTTGGGCTCGATGCGGCTCTTGAGCGAGTTGAGGGTCTTGTTGCCGGTCTCCTTGTTGCGCCAGCGGCGGCGCTTGTAGAGGCCCACCAGCTCCACTGAACGGTTGGCGATGAACGGCGCGGAGTCACCGGTGGCCTGCTGGTACACCCGGCGCTCCGGCGTGCGCAGCGCCTGCGCGGTGATGGCGATGAGTGAGCCTGCGACCTGATCGACGGGGATCATGTCGAGCACCGAGGTGGCGCTCGCCGGCAGCGCGGTCTGGCCCTTGATGCACGAGTAGATCATCGGCGCCGAGGTGGTGAAGCCCTCGTTCCACCCGGGGAAGGGGAACTTCTGGGCGCTCTCCACGACCGAGGGGCGCACCAGCGCGTAGCGAAGCCCCGGCGTGCCGGCGATGACCTGCTCGCCGAGCGACTTGGTGTACGTGTACGTGTTGGGCCAGCCCCAGTGCTGCGCGCGCTCCATGCCTGCTTCGACCAGGCGGGTGGTGAGCCAGAGCTTGCGCTCGCGGCCGACGGCCAGCCGCAGCGTCTTCTCGTCTTTCCAGTCGCGGCCTTCTTCCTTGAGCCGCTCCAGCGCCTTCTCGCGGAAGGTCGAGGTCAGCGCCTTGTCGTCGGCCTGTTCACGCAGGCGGGCGACGGCCTTCTCGGCGTCGACCAGTTCCTGCTCGAGGCTGAAGTCGCGGCCATCGAGCTCGTTGCGGCGCGGAAAGTAGCCGACCACTTCTTCGTCTTCGAAGACGATGCCGCTGCGATTGCCGGCCACGAACGAGGTCGACATGTGCACCAGCGGCACGTCCCAATGCAGGCAGGCCTCGACCAGAAACTTCACGCCGTGGGTGTTGACGTTGAGCCCGACCTCGAGCGAGGGGTTGAAGCTGACGAGGCCGGCACAGTTGATGACGACGTCGATCTCACCCTTGAGCGCGCGGGCTTTCGTCTCGTCCATGCCCATCCACGGGTCGGTGATGTCCCCGTCGAGGATGGTGCACTTGGTCTTGAGCCAGGCGATGGCTTGCGCTTCTCCGCCGTGGCGATCGCGCACGGGGAGGAAGGGTTCGCTGGTGGCGACCTTTTCGTAGAAGCGGGTGTTCGCGTCTTTGCTGCTTCCCTTGCGAACGAGCACGTACACGTGGGTGAGCTGGTCGCCGTAGTGGTGCAGCAACATGCTCAGGGAAACTTTGCCGACGAAGCCAGTGGCGCCCGCGAACAACACGCGCTTGCCGGTGAGGATCTTCGTGACGTCGAGAGGCTCGGCCATGGCGGGGCATCTACCCGTTCTCCCTCTCCCTGCGAAGCGGGGAGAGGGTCGGGGTGAGGGGC
>JBKJSE010000327.1:0-10016 GCA_046595925.1 Archangium sp.
CGAAGAGCGGCTGGAAGGAGACGTTCTCTTCAGGCCCGCCACCTTCTCAGGTCTCGAAGTTCCACTCGCTGAGCTGTGGAACGTGCCGAGCTGAAGCTTCACCGTCGTTGGTTGGTGGTCTCCGGTCGCCGAGGTGACCAACGCCCCTTTTTCAGGGGCAGTTCGGCCCGGGCGTCGCGCACGAACAACCGTCTGGATCCGACGTGCTGTCGAAGCAGTCGGAGCCGGTAGCGCAGGCGATCAGCGGGAACGTGCACATCAGCAGCGGAGCGAGTTGGCCCGTCGCCGACGTCGTGCTGATTTGGGGGGGCCGATACGACTTCCGCTCGATCTTCAGTGCCATACGATCACCCGTCCCGGCGCATCCACTTCATCGCCAATCGCGATGTCCACGCGCCCGTCATTGTCGAAATCGCCATACGCGATGCTGCTACCGCGACGGCTGACCGTAGGCCCGGCGAAGCTCGCTTGCCAGAAGCCTCCGCCCGCGTTCGAGTCGAAGATTCCACCCGCGCGCTGGAAGAACACCCAGGCGCTCGAGGAAGAACCGCCCTCCCCGACCATCAGGTCCACCAACGAGTCGCCGTTCACGTCGGCCGCCTCGGCCCAGAAGCCGAACTGGCGCAGCGAGCTGCCAGTGATGGTCACGCTGGCCGCACCGAAGCCCGTCGCCGTGCCATCTGCGAAGATCTTCACGTTGCACGCTGCACCCACGGCCGGCGAACCGCCCGCCAGTCGCGCCTGCGTGGCGATGAGATCCGGCAGGCTCGACCCGAGGATGTTGAAGCCGCCGAGCACACGCGTGCCGAAGCCCGTGGCCGTTCCGGTGTTGCCCTTGTCGGCCTCGTCGATGAGCAGGCTGGGCACCGGAATCGGAGCTGCGGCCGAGTTCACCGCCGCGCTCGAGTAAAGGTACGCGCGGTTGAGGTTGTTCTTGTTGGCGGCGATCACAAAGTCGGGACGGCCGTCACCCGTGAAGTCCAGCAGCGGCGCGAAGACACCACGCGTACTGCCGAACTGGTTGCCGGCTGAACCCGTGTTGTCCACCGGCAGCGGGCCCTGGAGCACGCGGTCGGCCGTGGTGGCGCTCACCGTGACGTAGCGGCGGCCCGTCACGGCGTCGGTGCTGGCCATCAAGGTCGACCAGGCAGCCTGCGAGCGGCCGAAGAACATGTAGACCATGCCCTGCCCGGCGTTGGCGCCCACGATGGGGTCGGCGCGCGATGAGATGATGAGCTCGTTGATGTTGTCGCCGTTGACGTCAGGAACGACCTTGGCGAGACCACCGAGGCGGCTGCCGTAGTCCTGACCGCGGAACTCGACGAACGTGGTCACGTCGAGCAGCCCGGTGGTCGCGTTGCCGAAGTACATCAACACCCGGCCGCGATTGGCGTCGTAGCCCGTCGCCGTCACCACGAGATCCAACCGCGAACCGGCGGCGGTGTTCACGGTGTCGACGTTACCCAGCGCGGTCTCGAGGCCGAAGAAGGCGCTCGCGGTCGACTGGTACGAGACGATCTCCTGGCACTGGGGCGCCATGCAGCCTGCCGGCGGGCTGAAGCCGGTGCGGCCGTAGTGCACGTAGACAGCACCGGCGTTGGCCAGCGACGTCCCCGAGGGGAGCGCGCCGCCGTCAGGCAGCGGCACGCCGCCGTCGGCGACCACGGTCTTGCTGCCGGCTGAGATGATGAGGTCGTCGATCTCATCGCTGTTCAAGCTGCCGATGCCAGAGCCGAAGCCCAGGCCCAGCCCCGCATCGGGGCCGCACCGCACGTCAGGGCCCGAGAGCGTCTGACCGAACCGCTGCAGGCTGGTGCCCGTGGGGTTGAGGATCACGTCTTCGGTGCCACGGTTGAGCACGCGCGAAGGAACGACGAAGGCCGAGTAGTTGCCCACGTCGTCGCGCGCACGAACGCTGACGAAATAGTTGTTGATGGGCGGCAACGTCACCGGGTGAACCACGGTGGCAGCAACCGAGCTGACCACGGCGTCGGGCTGAACCAGCGTACGGGTGAAGTAGGTGGTGGTGTCCGGAATGCCGGTGTTGTTCGTGACGAGGTCAGTCGTCCACCGCACGTCGTAGCCAGCCAGCTGCGCGACCGGGCCGCCCGTGAGGGTGCCGGCCATCGCCTGTGCGTCGTCGAACACCGACGGCCAGGTCAGCGTGAGCGTGGCCGCTCGCGACGAAGTCAGCGTCGGCGCGCCGACGGCAGGCGTGCCGGGAGGTTGCACGTCGACGACCGCGGGGTTGTTCACCACGTCGAGCGTGTTGCCCGACGCGCTCGTGACGCGAACCACGAAGGCGCCACTGAGGTTGTGGGGAATGGTCAGCTGCGTCGGGGGGTACGTGAAGGGCTCAGCCGTGATGGCCTGACTGAGCACCACGGAGGCGCCGACGAGAATCTCGAGGCGGCCATCGCTGGTGCCAATTCGCGACTGCGCCACGGGGCCAACCCCGATGCTCACCTGGGCGCCGTCAGTCACGGTCGCGTTCTGGTCGGCAAAGTAGGTGGTCGCCTTGATGGGGCCGTCGGCCGGGTCGAGGTTGATGTTCCCCGAGTTCGCCACGAAGAACACGTTCTGGCCCGAGGTAACGGTGTTGGCATTGACGGTGACCGCACCGCTGGTGGGCACCAGGAGGCCGACCCGAAAGGTTTGCGGCGTGAGAATGCCGGTGCCGTTGTTGATGGTCATCGTCCACGTCTCGCCGTCGTTCACGGCGACGTTCGAGAAGCTGATGTCGCCGTTCGCGGCGGTCGTCGCGTTGATCGCAGTGCCCGCGGTGGGCAGGGTGCGCTGCAGCGTGACGGCCTGGCCCGTGCGGCAGTCAGCGCTGTTCGCGGTGACGGCTGCGATGGTGCCGGTGGTCGCCCCGAGGCTGCCGGTGTTGCTGCGGTTGAACCAGGTGCCGGCCGTGTTGGTGATGGCGTTGGTGAGCACGAGGCCACACCCGGAGGTGTTGACGATCACGTTCGCGACGGTAGCGGTGCAGAGGTTGCCGGCGAGGTCACTCACCTCGGCCGTCACCGTCTGCGTTCCATTCGGGTAGCTGAGGTTGGCGGTCGCCGTGCCCCCGGTCACCGTCATCGAGCTCGACAGCGGAGAGCCCTGCAGCGTGGTGCGCACCGTCACGGCCCGACCTTCAGCGCCGCCGACCGTCAACGTCGTCGCGATGGGGTTGGCTGCGTAGGTGGTCGACTGCGGCGAAGTGAACGCGCAGGTGGGCGCGTCGAGGTCGATGGTGACGTTGCGGCTCGAGGCCGCCGTCGCGTTGCCCGCGCGGTCCGTGCAGGTCGCGGCGATGGCGTAGCTGTTGGTGCCCGTGACCGCGAAGCTGGCCTGCGCCAGGCCGCTCGCAGGCGTCACGGACTGAGCGGCACCCGTACCGAAGGTGAGACTGACCCCGTTGGTGCTGACGTCAGCAGAGGTGGCGACGCTCACCGGGAACATTCCCCCCGGGGCTCCGGCCTGGCCTACCAGGGTGACGCTGGCCGCCGGGCTCTGGATGTCGCAGGTCGGCGCGCTCGGATCGACTTCGAAGGTGAAGTTGCCCGGGTCAGGCGCGACGAAGGTGTTGCGGTTGCCGGCCTGGTCGGTGAGCTCGACGAAGAGGTTGAGCGTGAGGTTGGCCGTGGCCGGCGCGAAGGCCACCGTGTAGCGGCCCGAAGCGAACGTCGCGGTGCCCGCGCGGATGCCCGCGGGAGCGCCCGTCACGATGTCGCGAATGACGACCGGGTTGACCGCCAGCGTGGCAGGGCTCGTGTCACCGCAGCCCAGCTGAAACTCGACGACCGGAGGCTGGCCAGCGAGCTCTGCAATGTTGAGCAGCCCGTCGGCGTTCATGTCCTGCGGCAACCGGCGCGAGGCGGCGCTCACACACGGCAGCGTGGCGTCGGAAAGAATGTCGAGCGGCGTCGACTCGGGGGGTACGGCGAGCCCACCACCGACGACGACGATCTTGATCTGGTAGCGGCCTTCGGGGAACGTGAATGCGGGCACCGGGCTGATGACGCCCTGCTGCAGAGGGTACCAACCGGCGCCACCGGCGCTGCATGAGGCAGACGCGGTGCGAGGCATGCCGGTCGCAGGGTCGACCGCCTGCGTGGTGCACACGTCGACCTGGCCTCCCTGGGGAACGCGCGCGGAGAAGCTGAACGAGCGCTGCACGCCGGGCGTGGAGACCTGGCTGTCTTGACCGAGGTTCAAGGTGGCGAACATCGCGCCTCCCGGGACGGTGGGCGTGGTGATGGCCGGACCGTCGAGGTCGACCGTCACGCGACACGAGACCGAGCTGACGCCCGCGTCGACGCCCACGTTGGTGACGTCAGCGCGCATCACGTAGTCGCCTGAGACGAACGGCACGGCGGCGAAGCCTGCGATGCCGCCCGCGGCGAGCGTGCTGCTGCCCGCGAGCATGGGAGCGCCCACGCCGCCGTCGGCCAGCACGGATGACTTGAAGAGGCTCGCCGGCTGATTCACGCACACCGCGCGGCTGGTGGTCTGGAAGGCGTACGAGCCCGCCGACAGCTGCGCCGGGGTCAACAGGGCCGGGCACGCGCCGGGCCGGGTGAAGAGCGCGCCGCAGCCGGTGAGCGCCACGGTCACGGTGAAGCTGACGCTGGTCTCGTTGCCGGCGAGGTCACGCACCGTCACTTGAAGCGTGTACGTGCCGTCGGCGCCGAAGGAAACGGGCACGGTGGCCATGCCGCCGGTCACGGTACCGATGGAAGTCGAGCCGCCCTGAGTCACCTCGACCTGTGAGCCATCGGCCGCGTTCGTGGCGATCTGCACCGACAGCGGCGACTGGGTCACCACCATCGTCGCGCCGCCATCGACCGTCATCGGAGAGACGATGGTGAGCGTAGGCGGATCGAAGTTGACGCTGAACATGCCGGTGCTGGTGTTCGTGTTGCCGTTGGCGTCGGTGCAGGTGATGGTCGCCGTGTAGTTGCCCGTCGCGGCGATGGTGAAGTCGGCCGAGACGTCGCCCGTCATGCTGGGAACCACGGCCACCGGCGTCGGGTTGCCGCTGATCGCCAGCGTGCCGGTCGAGGTCAGCTCCATCGTGCCCGTGACACGCAGCTGGAAACCGGCCGTCGAGGTGTCGGCGTCATCGCTGGGGCCGAACGCGCCCATGGTGGTGACGGCGCAGGCAGGCAGAGCACGCCGCACTTCGATCATCGCGGCAGCCTGCGGGTTGCCTTGCGCGGTGTTGACGGCAGTGGTGCCGCGCACCAGCTCGGCGAAGAGCTCGTAGCGCGCGCTGTCGGCGTCGGGCAGCGTGGGCACGGTGATGGTGGCCGTGCCGTTGGTGAAGGCGGTGAGCGGGCTGACCACGGTGGTG
The DNA here is from genome assembly GCA_046595925.1 of Archangium sp. Classification (GTDB taxonomy): domain Bacteria; phylum Myxococcota; class Myxococcia; order Myxococcales; family Myxococcaceae; genus Archangium_A. The sequence goes on from JBKJSE010000327.1 coordinate 5,345, forward strand.
CCGCGCATGATGCGCACCTGCACGCCGGTCACGCAGGTGGCGTCGACCTTCACCTGCAGGTTGGTGCCGGGCGGGATCTCGCTGCGGTTCAGCACGCCCAGCGGAGCGCCGGTGTCCTGAGGAAAGCTCACGGCGGTGACCGCGGCGTTGCTGCAGGCGTCACGCACGGTGATGGTCTGCGGCGACGAGCTCTTCGAGCACGTGCCCGCGGCGATGGTCGCTACCAGGGTCTGCGCACCCGGCGCACCCGGCACGCCCGTGAAGGTCGCGCGGTTGCCGCTGACGGTGCCGTCGATGGCTGCGCCACCGGTCACGCGGAGCTGAGCGCCGTCGATCGGAAACGCGCTGCCATCGGCGTTCTTGACGCTGATCGACACTTCGAAGGGCGCGTCGACGGTCTGACCCGCCGTCGGCGTCTCGAACGTAATCGTCGTGTCAGTGCAGGTGACGGGGGGGTTGGGCCCCGGGCACTCGCAGCTGCTGACAACCATCGCGATGCCCGCGACCGCACTCGCCCACCGCATCATGTTTCCTCGAACCATGTGCGCACCCTCTCCAAAATCAGTAGTGCCCTGCCCCGCCCTGAAAATTCAGAGGGACAGAACGTGTTTGTCGGCCAACAACGCAATGAAATCCAAGGTGTCTGACTCCGCCACCTCACGCGGTACGTCGAACTCGTTCAGCAGTGTCGCGATGATTTGCTCCACCGAGCGCTTTCCGTCGATCAACGCGACGATGCGCTCGCCCACCTCCGACACGACCCCGTCGGCGCCCTCGAAGCTATGCAATTGGTCGTCCGGCGTTGCTGCGACCCACCGACCCCCCACCTTCTGCAACGCCGTGTCGCCGTGCACCCGGGGCACGGCGGTCAACGACACGGCTGTTCGTCTCGGCAAACCGTCTTTTTCCGCCATGTTCTTGAAGGTTTCGACCATTGCGGATCGCGCCGAGCCCGGCCCCCCACCTGCGAGCCCGTTCATGTAGTCGGACAGGCTGAGTGAGACAAGCCCCGGGTCATCGAGCCACGCCTGGACCACCCTACGACCCCGATGTCAGCTTCGCAGGCCGAACGCGGTGAACAGACCCGTGAGGTAGAGCAACGAGGTCACGAACAGCTGGCGGGCCCAGACATCACCCAGCTTGCCCCGCCAGCCGCGAATCGCGACCGTCAGAAAGACCGCCCCGAGCACGAAGGCCACCCCGAGGTAGAGCCAGCCCGCGACGCCCACGAAGTACGGCGCCACCGAGATCGGCAGCAGCAGCGCGACGTAGCCGACCGCGTGCAGCCGCGCGGTGTCGTCGCCCTTCTCGAGCGGCAGGCTGGTCAACCCCGCCGCCCGGTACTCGCTCTTGCGGAACAGGGCGATGGCGATGAAGTGCGGCAGCTGCCAGACGAAGAGGATCGCGAAGAGCACCAGGCCCGGCCACTCGATGCGCCCGGTGGCCGCCGTCCACCCCATCAGCGGCGGCAACGCCCCGGGAAACGCGCCGACGTGCATCGCCCAGTGCGTGCGCGACTTCATCGGCGTGTAGACGAACGCGTAGCTGACCAGCGCGAGCAACCCGAGCACGCCCGTCAGCCAGTTCACCCACGCCAGCATGGGCAACGAGCCCAGCCCCAGCACGATGGCGAAGAGCAGCGCGTGCTTCGGGTCCATGCGCTGCCCGGGGAGAGGTCGCTTGGCGGTGCGCGCCATGAAGCGGTCTGAGTCACGCTCGATGACGCAGTTGATGGTGTTGGCCGAGCCGACGGTGCCCGCAGTGCCCAGCATCGCCAACAGCCAGGTCTTCCAGTCCAGCGGCTTGCCCGAAAGCCACATGCCGCCGGCCGCCGTGAAGAGCACCAGGCCCGAGAGCCGCGGCTTGGTGAGCGCGACGTAGTCGCCCACCACGTCGCCCAACGAGCGGGTGGTTTCAGCCATCGGTGCGCTCAACGGTTCGACCTTCACGGCGAGCCGGAAGTATCGCGGCTCGGTGCGTCACACAAGCTGGGCTCAGCAGCCCAACTGATGGGTTCAGCCGCCGCCCTGCGCTGTGACCGTACCGCCGAGCCCACGCATCTCTTCTGCGCACGCATCGCGGGGCGCCAGACGCAGCGCTTCGGAAGCGATGGTCTTGGTCGTTTCCTTGTTCTTCGGATCCTTCGAGAGGAAGCGGGCGTAGTGGCAGTAGGCCGCGGCGTTGTCCTTGTCGGCGTTGAGCGCGCGCTTGTAAGCAGAGTCGGCGCCGTCCTTGTCCTGCTTGAGCTCGTAGGTCGCGGCGAGGTCGTCGTAGGCCACCGACGCCATCGGAGGATCCGCGAAGTATTCTTCGCCCGCCTTCTTCAGCAGCTCGGCCGCCTTCGGGAGATCTTTCTTGTCGTCGCGGTAGATCTTGCCGAGCAGGTAACGCGCTTCGGGGTTGCGGGTCTTCGTGTCGGCGATCGCCTTCTCGAGCGTGTCGCGCGCCGCGTCCATCTTCTTCTGGCGGTACTGCACCTGGCCGAGCATCGAGAGGAGCTTGGGGCTGCCGGGAACGAGCGAGAGCGCCTTCTTGAGCGCCTCTTCGGTGGCCGCTTCGCCGCCTTCCTTCTTCATGAGCACCTTCGCGAGCTCCACGTGGAAGTGCGAGGCCTTCGCGTTCTGATCGATCGCGAGCTGAATCTGCTTCGCTGCGTCGTCGAGCTTGCCTTCGTAGGCGAGCCGCCGGCCGCGAATGAGCAGGAGCTCAGGGTTGGCGCGGTCGAGGGCGAGACCATCTTTTTCAGCGGCCTCGACGTCTTTGGCCGCCTGCGCCGCGTCAGGCTTCACGCCCGTGCAGTCTTCGAGTTCCTTCTGGAAGGCCTTGTCGCTGTAGAGCGGAATGTCGCGGGCCACGCGGCTGATCATCAACGCGCGCACGAAGGCGTTGGTCGCCAGTTGGCGAGGGGCCGCGGTGTCAGCCATGCTCTGCAGCGCCTTGATGTACGTGGCCGCGAGGCAGTAGCCCTTCTGAGGTTCGGCCTGATCGAGGATCAGGTTCGCCGTGCCGAGCAACCCTTCGGGGTGCGACTTGCGCGTGCGATCGAGGGCCACGTTGAACGCAGACAGCGCGCTGGCGTCGTTGCCCCGGCGCCGGTTCAGGTTGCCCAGCGAGATGTACACGCGGGGGTCGTCGCTGGCGATCGCTTGAGCGTGATCGAGCGACTCCTTGGCGCCTTCGAGATCGCCGTTGTTCATCTGCAGGACGCCGCGCGTCAGGTAGTAGATCGAGACGTTCTTCTTGTTCGCCTCGGCCGTCTTGATGCGCTCTTCGATGGCGGTCAGACCATCAGCGGTCTTGCCGCTGTAGAAGTCGAACATCGCTTCGGCCGCGTGCAGGTACGCCGAGTTCTCCTTGGCGGCGAGACCGGCGGTGATGTTCTTCTCGGCCGCTTCGCGGTTCGACTCTTCGTGCAGGTGCTCGCCCCACCGAATCGTGTACGCGTACGCCAACAGACCGCGGGCGTTGCGGTTGGTGTCTGAGTTGGCGTCGAGGTCGAGCGCGAACTGCGCCTTGGTGATCGCCTCTTCGTAGCCCTTGAAGGTGTCGGCCTTCACCAGCTTGGTGGCCTCGCCGATGGCGGCGTTGGCCTCACGAACCAACTTGCCCTTGTACTGACCCCAACCCCAATAGGCCGCGCCGCTGACGGGCACGACGAAGAGGAGCAGGAAGAAGAGGGCCTTCTGGCCGTTGCTGCGCTTGCTGGGGCGGCGAACTCCAGAGCTCGAGAGCTCGGAGTTTTCGAAACCCTGGCTGAACTCACCGCTCAGCTCACCGGTGCTGGAACGTTCACCTGCGTTCGAGCGCCGAGCAGGCGGAGGGGGACGCGGCGGCGGGCGCTGCTGCGCCTGGGCTGCCGATTTCTTCTGCGCGGGCGCACGCGGCGCGGGGGCGTCATCACCGAGCACCACCGATTCCTGCTGAACGCTCGCGGCGGGCTGCGCGGGGGCGAGCACGGGCGTCGCGACCACGGGAGCAGGAGGTGGAGGCGGCGGCTCGGGCGCTGCCGGCTTGGGAACGGGGACGCCGTTCTTTTCCATCAGGTCGATGGTTTCGGCGTCGGCGCCGTCGGCGGTCCACGCCTTGAGCAGGTTCTCTTTGCCGACCACGGCGTCGCCGCCCTTGATCTGCAACGAACCCATCATGCGCAGCGCGATCTTGTCCGTCGGGGAGACCGTCAGGGCGCCGGTCAATTCTTCGATCGCCTTCTTGTCCTTCCCCTGCTCCGCGTAAACGCGAGCAAGCAACACGCGGGGGTCAGGGAGCGATGGATGGGCTTTGACGCCCTTCTTACAGACGACCATCGCCTCCATGAATCGGCCCATGCCGAGATACGCCTCGGCCAGAGGCTTGTAGGCCTCTGATCCAGGATCAGTCGCGAAGGCATGCTCTAGTTTTGCGAGCTCGGCCGGGCTCAAAGTCTTCGTCACAGGAGGCATCGGAAAGGTTGAGGTTTTTTGCACCTGTGTCCGTCCGCGTCAAATGTCTAAACGTCGGAATACAGATCCTTGACAGGCCCCCCCTTCAACACGTAGTCAGCCGCCCGCCCGCTGCGACGTCGGGGCCCTGCATCATGGGGGTGTAGCTCAGTTGGGAGAGCGTCGCGTTCGCAATGCGAAGGTCATCGGTTCGATCCCGTTCACCTCCACAACGCAGCAGGTTTTGAAAATAC
>JBKJSE010000350.1:0-13711 GCA_046595925.1 Archangium sp.
CGTCCGAAGGAACAGACCCACCGTTCGCATCGAGCGCGGTCGAGATGCCACCTCTGCGCCGCGCAGCAGGTGACCCCTCGACTTCGCTCGGGGGGAACGGTGCTGTTCCTTAGGAGCGAAGTCGAGGGGTCACCTGCCGCGCGAGGCAGAAGTACTCCCTCGACTCCGCTCGGGAGGACCGGTGTGTTCCTTCGGTCGAAATCGCCAGCGAAGCCGGTACCCCTGCTCGGGGGGACCGGTGGGCGACCGATTTCACGAGGCTCCCAAAGAAGAGAAGAATTGGCGTCAAGGCAGAGGCCCCGTAGCCTGCCCCCATGAGTTCGTACCGGTACCAGGCGCTCGGGCCCCTTCAAGCAGGCGAGGGCTCACGCGCGTTCCTGGGGTTGGCCATCAGCGCCGACAACAAGGCGCGTCCGGTGGTCATCATCTGGGTGCCTGAAGCGGCCGAGAAAGATCCCGAGCTGCTGGCGAAGATCAAGCGCGAGACGGAGCACGCCGCCAACCTCGACCACCCCCACATCGTCACCGTGATGGGCTTTGGCAAGCTCGACGAGGGGCACGCGCGCGTCGTCGAGTTCGCTGACGGGGAATCGCTCCGGAAGATCCTCGACACCTGCAAGAAGATGCCGCCCCGCGTCGCCGCGCGCGTCATTCTCGATGCGTGCACCGCCATTCACTACGCGCACGTCGCCGGAAACGACGACGGCGCGCCGCTGGTGCACGGCGATCTACGGCCCGAGACGATGCTCATCTCGTTTCAGGGCGTCACGAAGATCACCGGCTACGGCGCGCTCGCCTTCGCGCCCCGCGAGCTGGGTGGTCAGCGCGTGAAGGGTCGCCGCGTGCATTCCGCGCCCGAGCAGATCATCGGCGGCCGCGACGCCGTCTCGATTCCCACCGACGTCTACCTGCTGGGCATCACGCTCTACGAGTGCCTCACCGGCGCCGTGCCGTGGGCCGAGCAGGCAGAGTACTTCGATCACGCCGTGCTGACGCTCCCGCTGCCTCCGGCGACGCCGGGTGATCTGCCCGAGAACTTCGAGCCCATCATTCAGAAGGCGTGCTCGAAGAAGGCGCTCGATCGCTACCCCACCCCGCTCGCCATGCGAGAAGCGTTGGAGATCGCCGCGGGCTCCGAGGTCGCCACCGACGAAGAGCTGGCGAAGTTCCTCGAGACGTTGTTCCCGCAGAGCCACGAGCTGCGCGCCGCGCGCCGCCACACCATCGACGCCGGCATCGCCGACTTCGTGCGCCGGCAGTGGGCAGATCAGGAGCGCCGAGAAACGGTGCCGATGATGAAGGCCATCGACGTGCCGGCTTCGATGATTCCGCCGAGCGTGGTCGCGCCGATTCCGCCCCGCCCTGCCTCCGTGGCCCCCAGGTCCGCGCCCGTCGTTGCGGTGAAGAACCCGCCCGAGAACGCCTGGACGCAGCCTGAAGAAGACGACGACGCGCCCAAGAGCGACGAAGGCAGCTCGATGCCGTGGCTCATCGCGCTCGCCCTGTTCGTCGCGGTGATCGCGGGCTGGTGGGCGTGGAAGAAGGCCCACGAGCCGATTCCGGGCGTGGACATTCTCGATACGCCGCCCAAGGTGGCTGCCGCTCCGGTGATCGATGCGGGCGCTCCGCCGGTGCTGGTGGTCGAGCCGGCCGCGGTCGACGCCGGTGAAGCAGCGCTGGACGCCGGGGCTGCGATGGAAGACGGCGGAATGCTCGGCGCCGTGCAGCCTGAGCTCGTCGATGCGGGCGCGCCCGCCGTCGTCGCGGTGGCCGAGGTCTCGATCAAGATCGACAGCACGCCCGACGTTGAGCTGCTGCTCGAGGGTAAGTCACTGGGCCGCACGCCGTGGGCGGGCAAGCTGTCTCCCGGGCGGAAGATCTTCACGCTGCAGAACAAGGCGTTGGCGATTCAGACCACGCGGGCGATCACCGTTGGTGGTGAGGCGGTGACGCAGAGCTACACCTTCGAGAAGGGCTTCGTGTCGGTCAAGGCGCCGGAAGGCGCGGCGATCTTCATCGACGGCAACCGCGTGGGCACGGCGCCCATCAAGGGTGAGATCCCCGTGTACGAAGGCAGCCACCGCATTCAGGTGACCATCGGCAAGTCGAAGTGGGCTGAGCCGTTCACGCTCTACGGCGCGCAGCGCGTCTCGTTCAACGTCGAGATCCAGTAGATCCCTCTCCCCCCTCGGGGGAGTCAGCTCGTTGGAATCACAGCGCACACCGTGCATCCCGAGCGGAGTCGAGGGAATACCTCTGCTTCGAGCGGGCGGCGACCCCTCGACTGCGCTCGGGGGGACCGGTGGTTCGCAATTCCCATTTCGGCCAACCCGATCGGGGGACCAGTGAGTGTCGGGGTGAGGGTCGAACAAGAACTCAGCTACCCCTGCGACTTGCGCTGCCGAATGAGCGCCTCGTAGCTGCGCGTCACGCTCTGCGACAGAATCAACAGCTCGCCCACGTCTGGGGGCGTGAGCTGTTTGGGCCCATGGTCGACGTAGAGCAGGTGCACCAACTTCCCGCGCACCAGCAACGGCAGGATCACCGCCGTCTGCGGGTACCCCCCCCCCAGCAGCTCGTAAAACACATCCATGCCGGGCGTCTTCTTCATCGGCCCGATGAAGTGCGACTTCAGATCGCGCACGAGCTTGAAGGTGTTGGCCTCGCGCAGGGTGACGCCGATGCGGCGCACCGCGCGAACCGTGACGGTCTTCCCCATGCCCTTCCACCCGGTGACCAGGTCGCCCTGCACGTTGAGCAACAGGCTGCGGCGAAACTTGCTGCGCGCGAACTGCAGCACCGTGACGGCGATGTCTTCGCGGTTGGTGCTCGTCTGCAGCTGCTTCTGGGCCTCGGGGAACGTCAGCGCAGGCGCCTGCACCTCGGCGCTCACACCCGTCGGATACGGCGCTGAAGGCAACGGAGCCGCGACAGAAGGGGCCGCCTCTTCCTCGATCACCCCGTCGATGATCTCTTCGTCATCACCTTGCGATGCGTCGACGGCCTTCGCGTAGATCTTCGCGAAGTCGTCTTCGTTGATGAGCTCCGCGCCACCGGGGTTGGGCGCTTCGTCCTTCTTCTTCGAAGGCCGCAGCGCGTGCACGTCGATCGGCCGCATCGGGCGGAACGCCTTGCAGTGCGCGCGCAGCAACTGGTTCATGCGGAACTCGGGGATGACGACGGTCACCACCCGCTTGCCCGCCTTGAAGCCCAGCGCGTCGGTGGCCTTGAGCTGCGCGGGCCCCAGCACGGCCACGGTGATGCGCGTGGCATCGATGCGCATCGGGAGCACGTCTTCGTCGTCGTAGAACTGCCGGCTCACCAGCGCGAGCGCGGTGGGATCGGGCACCATCTCACCCGAAGCGAAGGGCAAGGTGTGCTGCTTGCCGAGCATGCGCGCGAGGTCGGCTTCGGGAAGAAAGCCCAGCTCGACCAGGTTCGTACCGAGGCGACCGCCGTGCACGACCTGCGTTTCAAGGGCTTCCTCGAGCTGATCCGGTTGGATCAGCTTCTCAGCCAGGAGCAGTTCACCCAGACGCGGCACGTGGGTCCTTCTATTCTCAGCCCGAGGCCAGCGCTACGGCGCCGAAGGGGTGTCGTCGGGGTGGTGCGAGAGACCGACCAGGTTGCCTTCGGGATCTCTCACGTAGAGGGTCCACGCGGTCTCCCTCTCGATGGGCAGACCACGCCGGGCGAGCTCATCGACGATGGAGCGCCGGTGCGCCGCCTCGATGCGCAGCGCGACCATCGAAAAGCCGAGGCCACCAGCGGCCCCCGCGTCCGCGCCTTCCACCGCGATGAAGCCGCCGCGCGCTTCAGGCTGCGTGCTGGTGCCCACCCAGACGCTGCGCAGCGAGCCGTCTTCGCGATGAAAGCGCTTGAGCTCGGGCAACCGGAGCAGCTCTGTGTAGAAGGCCGCGACGCGCGCGACGTCGCGAACCTGCACCGCCACGTGATGAAACCCGAGAACGTTCACGGCGTGAAGGTTACCTCGCCAGCCGCCTTCTCCGGCACGCAACGAGCATCGCGAGCAGCAGCGCCGAAACGTCGACCTGCGCACAACCACAACCCGTCGAAGGCGTGACGAGGGGCGGCTGGGTCGAGACGACGTAGCCGCGCAACGAGGCCACCGGCTGAACGCTGGGCGACGAGAGCAAGCCAGGACGTACGCTGAGCCGAATGGTCGCGATGCCCGAAGCCGGCACCGATACGCCGTCGACGATCAGTCCGTCATCCGTCGAACGCACCGCGGCCCGCGCACCATCGACGAGGATCGACTCGAGAATCGGAGTGCCACCGGTGAACGGCAAGGCCACCGAGACCGCGTCGACGGCGCATTCGGTGGTGTTGCGCAGCAGCACGTCGAGCGTCACCGCCTCTTCTTCGCGGCGCAGGGGCGGCCGGGTCTTCACGCTCACCTCGAGGAAGGGCAGAACACCCAGCTCGATTCGCCGGGCAGCGCTCACGCTGTTTCCGGCGCCCGCGTTCGCGGTCCACTCCAGCTCGATGCGATCACCGACGACGGAGAAGTCGAGCGCCTCGGATTGCAGCTCGAGCGCGTCTCCCGTACCCGAGGTCACCGAGAGGGCAGGCCCACTGACGGTTCGCCAGGAGAACGAAGAAGCACCGCAGGTGTTCGGCTCGGGGAGCAACGACACCGACGCGCGCGCCCCCGCCCCACAGGTGACGTCGATGCGATCGGTCGACAAGGCGCCGATGCCGGCCGGGGTAAAGGGCAACGTGATCGAACCCTGATCACTTGCGCCGCCTTCCAGAAGCTGAGCGACCACGTCGTACGTGCCGCCCGCGCATCCACCGGGAATGGGCAACGACCAGCCGCCGTCTTTCAACGCGAAATCACCCTGCGCCACCGGAGCACCTGCGCTGGAGACCGTCACCCTCGCGCTCACTCCGCGTTCGTCGAGACAACCTGCATCGGCCTTCAGCACGCCGAAGAGCACGCCCGCGTCGCCCTGCACGCTGACAAAGAAGCCCGTCGTGGCATCGAGAGGCGCGATGGGCTCGACGTCGACCTGCAGCGTGCCCGCGTTCGAAGCGCGCCCGGAAAGATCGCCCCACACGCGGCGAACGGCGCTGGCGGTCACGCGGGTGCGAGCCACCGTGCAGTTGGCCGCGATGACGGTGAGGCCACCATCGAACTCCACGACGCGCGTCGCTCCAGCGTCGATGGTCCACTCGAGGATCGTGCCCGGGAAGTCACTGCTCGTGCTGCAGACGTGCTCCACGTCGGTCGCCGCATAGTCGACCTGCGACCCACTCGGCTGGCTTGCCGGGCTCATGAAGACGGGCGCATTGGGAGCGCCCCAGGGCGTGATGGCCACCACGCCCTCGACCGAGGTCGTGGGAGGACTCGCGCTCGCCCAGGTGGCGGTGACGGTGATCGTTCGTTGCCCACCGTCGGCGTTGCACTCGGTGACGGGCGGCGTCCAATTGAAGGTCGAGCCTGAGCCGAGCTGTCCATCGGAAGTCGCCCAGCCGATCGTCGCGGGTGCGCACCCGCCATCGATGAAGGCGTTGAAGGTGACGGCTGGATCACCCGCGGCCACCCGAGCGCTCACGTTCGTCTGGAGCGCGCCCCGCGCGATCACCGTCACCGGCACCTGCAGCGTCCGGTCGTGCGCGAGCAGGCCGTCGCTCACCGTGAGATCGAGCATGAGCGGCACGCACCCATTCGCAGGCGCGGTGAAATCGAGCTGCGTTCCGTCTGCGGTGACGGCGGTGAGCACGCCTGCATCGCTCGACCAGGTGACGAACACGGGGTCGCCGTCACCATCGCCCGCGTCGGCGACGAGGCGAATGGTCTGCCCCACGTCGACCGTCGCAGCGGCCACGGCCACGCCCGGCGCGACTGCGTTCTCGAAGAACCAGATCGTTCCGGCGTCGGTGACCGCGGCGCAGTACCGATCGTCGCTGCAGTTGATCCGATCGAGCCCCGGGGGTGCAGCGCGCGCGACCCACGTCTCCGCGAATCTGCTGGGATCGGGAATCGGAGAGAGCACCACGCCCGTGGCCGTGGTGACCATGGCGTTGGCCCCTCCGATACCGACAGAACGCGGCGAGAGCCCGACGGGGATCGACGGCGTGAAGACGACCGGCGTGCGGTAGTCACGAATCAGCTGCAACGAGCTGCTGGTCGCGCCGAGAATCGCAGGCGCCCCTGCGAGTGAAAACGGAACCGCGTCTCGCCACCCGATGGTTCCCGCGATGGCCACAGCGGGTGGAATGCCTGCATCGACGCTCACCCGAAGCCCGCTACCGCTGTTCACCGCGGCGTAGTCGATGCCCCCGATGCGGGCGGTCTGCAACGAGCGCGAGGCCACGCTCGCCGCAGCCGCGCCCACCGGTGCCCAGCCCGGCCCGGCGCCCGGCCCCGCCCAGAGCGTGTCGCTGCTCGTGTTCGTGACCACGGCGATTCCGAGCGGCGCGCTGCTGATCATTCGGAAGCTGCGCCAGGATCCCGCGCCCAGCGGGGTCGCCGTGCCGCAGCCAGGTGAAGCTGACACGACGCCCAACCCGGTGAGACCGACGAGGCAGTTGGCGCCGAAGTAGCCGGAACCGACGAAGACGCCGACGAGCGAGTTGAGAGTCGTCACTCCCGCGTCCGTGACCTGCAGCGCGATGGCTCCGCTGGTCGATGAAGTGACCAGCACCACTCCGGCATCGACCAACTGCACGTCGCTCACGGGCGGTAAGATGGTGCCCACTTCTCGCCAGCCCGCGATCGCGAGCGTCGAAAGCAGCACCAGCATCGCGCCCAACACTCTCATCAGTAGCTGATCTCCGTGCGCAGGTAGACGCGATCTCGCGACGCGGTCGCCCCCGTGTCCAGCCCGGTGCCCGTAAATCCGAAGGCGTTGTAACCGCCGCCCACGAAGAAGCGGTGATCGAACCGGTATCCCACCTCAGCGCGCAGTGACGCCCACGAGCCGCCGTCCGGTGCGACTGAACGTGCGACCGCTTCACCGGCGACCTCGAGGCCTTCCCAGATGCGCACCGAGGGCCTGAGCGAGGCTGCGAGAATCGGCCCCGCGGCGGTGAGCGCGAGGTGGCCACCGGCGCCGATCGCGAAACGATCTCCCAACCGAATCGTGGGCAGCAGTGAGATCACGTGAACGCGCGTGTCGAGAGAGGCCGCCCAGTTCTGTTGGTAGGCGTAGCGCGCGAGCAGCGCGCCGCGTGCAAAACGCCAGGCCACCGAGCCCGTCGCGTCGACCGTGCGACCGACCAGCGCGTCGTTCTTCGTCGAGTGCGTCCACAACGCGCGCGCGGTGATCGACACATCGCGATGCGCCCGCCACTCCCCGCCCCCCGAGGCCACGAATTGGCGCAGCGTGCTGGCGCCCTGCTCGTCGCGCACTTCTCCGCGGGCAAAGAAGCGCAAGGCGTCGCGTTCATACGAGAGCGTCAAGCCACCGGCATTGCGCGAGACGTCAGGAGCGAGGCCATCGAGTGCTCGTGCACCGTGCTCGTAGCGCGCGGTCACCGTGAAGGCGTCATCGACCCGCTGCGTGAGACCCACGGCGCGCGCGAGCCGCAGCCCATCGACATCGGTGGCCGAGACGTCTTCCACGAAGACCGCGGTGTTCGCGTCGACCTGCTGGCGCACGCCCGCCACGAGCCGGCGCTCACCCGCGCCCGGTGCATCGGCGTCGATCGAGTGCACGCCGTACCAGGTCTCATGGCCCACCGCGTACGAGACCGTGCCCCAGACCTGCGGGCCCAGCGCAGGTCCCCAGCCACCGCGAAGGCCGAGCTCGAGCTTCTCGCTGGGCTTGAAGTCGACGCCGAGGCTCGCGAAGGAGAGCTCGATGCCGCCGAGTGAGATGAGCTGCTGCCGATAGCCCGCGCGCAGCTGCAACCACGGCGTGAGGCGATACCGAGCGGCCAGGCCCAGCGTGAACCCGCCCTTCGTCTCGCCTGAAAGCGTCTGCTGGAACTCGCGCGCCTCGAGCCGCACGCCGAACTCGGTGCGCTCGTAGCCCACGCCACCACCCAGCGTCCGTCCCTGCACGCGCGCGCCAGAGAAGGGATCGCGCGGATCGGCCATGTCGCGGAAGTCGATCAACGCGGCCACCACGATGGGGCCCAGCGGTTGTTCGCCCCGCAGCGAGACCTGGTTCAACGCACCCAGCTGCGCCGTGTCTTCGAAGCCCGCCTGCCGCCAACGCCACGCGGCATCCCACGAGCCCTTACCGAACAGGCCCTTCGATCGCGCGCGCAAGGTGACGGCGAAACCCGAGGTGTCGAGACTCGAAGGCGTGGCGAGCTGCTGCGTGAGGCCACCATCACGTGAGTACGCGAGCCCCTGCACCGGCCCGAAGCTGCGCGCGCCTTCAGCCGACAACCAGACCTGACCCAGCTTCGCTTCCGCTGAGGCGCGCAGCAGGTTGTACGTACCGTCGCGGAACGCGCTGCCGGTCACCTTCACGGGCCCCAGCCGCGCGCGCAGCTCACCGCCGAGCACGCCGTCGGTGGACAGGCCTGTCTCCAAATACTCGTAGTCGGCGACCAGCACCGCCACCACGCCGGCCGTGAGTGGATCGGTCTGCAGCAACGAGTCGCTGACGAGGAACGAGAGCGGACGGGTCAGCAGAATGCGGCCTGTGAAGAGATCGATCGTGTAGTCGCGCAGTCGCTGCAGCAGCAGCTCACGCACCGGCAGCTGGGTGACGGCGTCGCGCCACTCCACGCGAATGAGCTCGCTGCCGGCGACCACCGAGCTCTTCGAGAGAAAGAACAGGCTGCCGCCGGTGCTCTCGAAACGATCGTGCATCGGCCGACGGGTCAGCCCGCTCACGAAGTCAGCCTGCGCCGGTGCCGCGAGCCCTCTGAGCTCGACTCCGAAAGCGGACTTCTCGGTCGGCGTCTTCACCTCGAGGAAAGCGCCCTGCACCGCTCGATGCGCGCGGCCTGCATCGGCTGCGGCCTGAAACCAGCGGGTGCTGCCGTAGCCGACGCGACCCCACGCCTCATGCGCCAGCTCAACCCGGAAGCGACCCTCTGAAGGGTTGCTGGCGATGGTGGCGCTGTCGTCGGCGAAGGCGAGCTGGTTGCGCATCGGGTCGAGCTGCCGCTCGAACACGTCGACGCGCCGGGCATCGAGCAGCGTACGCGGTTGGAACGCAGACGCACCGTCGGCCCCGCGCAGGTCGACGTCACGCAGGTCGACTTCGAGCCCGAGCTTGAAGCCACCGAACGACGCACGCGCTGCCGCGGCACCACGGCCGAAGACGTTGAACGCACCGGTGCGCACGTCGAAGTTCGCTTCGACGTCGAGCAGGCCGACCACGAAGACGCCCGCGGCCCCGAGGCGCCGCAACGACTGGGTCCAGTTGAGCGAGCCCGAGCCGAATGAGAGCACCACCTCGTCGCCCGAGAGCTTCCGCGCGCCGCGGCCCGAGGGGTCGAGGGCAAGCGGCTCACCTTCGCCCAGGAGCGTGGTGCCCGGCGGAAGCTCGGCCGAGAGCACGCCCGACACCGGCCAGGCGATCTTCCCGAAGGGCTCGATGCCGCGGGGAATCAGCAGCGTGCTGCCATCGCGGCGCACCACGTCGAGCTTGAAGACCCACAACCGCAACTGCCCCGGCCGCTGCAACGCGACGGGGATGGTGTTGCTGCCCTCGGCCAGGTGCACCCACTGCTTGCCACCGGGAGCGGGCGCGCCCGCGATGCTCGCCTGCTCTCCTTCGGGCACGGAGATGGCCAGTTCGTACTCGAGGCCCGCGGCTTCCCGGCGAAGTGCAGCCGTGTCGCGCCCGAGCGTCGGCGCAGTCGACTCTCCACGGCGCAGCGCGAAGTCGATGAAGAGCGCAGAACCTGCGGAGACCTCGATGGTCCTCCCTCGTTCAGCGCCCGCCCAGCTGCCCAGCAACGACCCGGGGTCGACCTTCACCCGATGGCGGCCCGGCGCGAGTCTGCCACCGGCGTAGAGCTCGGCGGTTCGGCCGGACACACCCGCGAAATGAAAGCGGCCATCGCGATCACTGACGGCCTCGAGGCCCGTCTCGAACACGATGCGCGCGGCCTCGACGCCCGGCTCATCGGCAGCGCAGCGTTCATCGCCGTCGAGATCTTCACAGACGCGGCCGAGCACCACGCCGTCATCGAACTGGCTCACCACCGGCGCTTGCGCGAGCAACCAGGCGGCCAGTCCGAGGGCGATCACCGGCTCGCCTCGACCACCGCGCAGACGCGGCTCTGAACATCGGTGATCGACATCAGCCCCGCAGTGAAGGCTTCACGCGTCTTGCCGTGGCTCACCACGCGCCGCACGCCGCCACGGGGCTCGCTGATGTCGACCGGCCGGCCATCGAGGATCTCGCCTTGCGGTGTCTCGACCCACCACTCCACCTCGCCGTTTCTCTGCAGCACCTTCACGTTCATCGGCAGCGCGGGACCTATCGCCACCGGAACCTGCGCCACCACACCGGGCCGCTGCGGAGTGACGCCGCCATCGGCGCCGAGTTGCAATCGCAGCCCCGGCCATTCCGCGTGCACCAGCTCGCCGCTCGCCGCCAGCTCGGCGGTGCCATCGGCCGAGGTGGTCAGCTCGAGCTGCCCCACGCGCAGCCGCTGAGCGGGCACCGGCAGGCCCGCGAGATCCGTCACCGTCACCGTCACGCCCCCATCACGGGGCCAGGCCTGCAGCCGCGCCGGCTCGTTGCCGAGGGGGCCGCTCGCGCGCACCTGAACCGAACGAGCCCCCAGGACCTCTTCAGGTGGCAGCGCCCACGTGAGGCGCGCTTCGCCCTTCTCGTCCGTCACGGCGCGATCCGAACCGGGGCCTTGAACGGCGACGCCCGACAACGGCCGGCCGAGCTGGTCCTTCGTGGTGGCCAGCGCGCGCCAGACGCCACCCGCATGAGCGACCGAGTCTTCGGGCTTCACTGTCAACGAACGTACCGGCCCCTGCGAGAGGCCGACGACGATCTCTTCGCTCGAGTCGACCTTTCCCTGCTTCCACGTCGCCGTCATTCGCTCGACGCCGGTGCCCAGCTCGCGCGGGGCCGTCCACGTCCACTCGTGCACGCCGTCAGACAGATCGCGCGGCGTGCTCCAGGTGCCTCGGCCGCCCTTCCACTGAATCTTCGCGCCCCGGCTCGCGGCGCCGTAGCGATCCGACGAGGCACACAGCACGCGGGCTCGCGACACGCCGTCGGCCGGCAACTTGGTGGGCGTCACCACGCAGGCCAGCTGATCAGTCGGCGGAAGCATGAGGTCGAGCGGCGAGGTTCGCGTGTTGCCCACGCGATCGACCGTGACGGTCTTCGCCATGCCGATGCCCGGGGGAATCACCACGGGCAGCCTGAAGGTTCCCCCGGGCTGCGCCGTCACCGGCCCGAACGTCTCGTCGCCCAACGTGAGCCGCACCTCGGCCCCCGCTTCGGCGCGCCCCGGCACTTCGACCGCGCTCGAGATGGGCACGCGCAACACGCCGAACGCGCCTTCCACCGATTGGGGGTGAGGGTATGGCGCGAACGCCACGATGATGGCGACCTCGGGGAAGCGCGTGGTGGGCAGCACGTAGCGCGCGCGGAAACGCCCCGGGCCCACGCGCTCCACGGTCTCGAAGGTGCCGACGTTCGCGCGCAGCACCGGAGGCGCGGGTTGATCGACGCCGCCGATGGAGATCTCGAGGACCGCCTCGGCATCACGGCCCTTCACGGGCGCCGTGGGCGCGAGCGTCAACGTCACGCTGGAAGCAGCGGGCGCCTGACCCCAGGCGCAGACGGCGATCAGCAGGCTGACGAGAGCGGCACCGCCACGCATTTCAGCGCAGCAGTCTACGTTGCTCCCGTCGCGTCACGAGGCGAATCGAAGCCTGTCCTGAGCGCAGTCGAAGGGCCGGTCGACGCAGCAGGAGCGCGAGGAAGGCGAACGCGACCAGGAACGGCATCAACGAGGCGCCCGAGCTCGAGCAACCCGCCGCGCGAGGACCATCGAGATCATTGCCCGCTTCGAGCGGGGAAGAGACGGTCGAGGTGCAGACCTCGCCCAGCGTCAGGCGAACCCGGGTCAGCGGCTGCGTCATGTCGCCGTTCTGAATGTGGAGCTCGGCCGAGATCGCCTTGACCACCGTGCCCGCGGCGTACGTGGCGGTGTTGCTGCCGTCGTCGTGGCCATGGCGGCAGCCGCCGTTGTGCACCCGGCACCGATCCAACACGTAGCTGCTGGCGAGGGCGAGCTGCGTGGCGCCCGTGGGGTGAGACTGGGTCGAGCGGCTGCGGTACTCGCACTCGACCGTGCGGTTGCCGAGGTTGAGGGTGAGGTCGGCCTTCTTGTTTCCCGCGTTGCCGGCCACCACGGGGATGCTCGCGGGAATGGCGAAGGACATGGAAGGCGTGAAGTTCGCGTGGCCGTCGACGCTGCGGGTGGGGCTGTAGAAGCGCGTCGCCTCGATGCTGACGCTGCGGTTGAGGCACGTGGTGCCTGCGTCGGGCGTGCCCGCGTCGACCACCGGGGCCGGGGGCAGCGTGAAGGTGGCCGCGTAGATGTTGGCGTTGTCGGGGTCGGTGACCGAGACCGCCTGCCACACGAGCCGCACTTCGCCACCGGGAAGCACGGTGACGTCGTTGAGCGACTCGTTCATGTCGGGCGTGTTGGTGATCTGGAAGATGCGGTTGCTGGTGAGGTCGACCAGGAAGATGTCGGGGTTGCCGAAGGTCTCGCGGCTCTCGAAGGCGACCAGCTGGCCGCGGATCGACGGGTTGTACTGCTCTCCTTGAAGCTCGAGCACCGTCTCAGGCCCGCCCAGCACCGGCACCAGCACGATGTTGGTGCCCGTGGGACCCGCCATGTTCTCGCGCTGGAAGACCACCAGCGTGCCGTTGGTGTCAGCGCTCAGCTCGTTGAAGATCTGTGAGGAGAGCGGCGCAATCAGCCACAGCCCACCCGAACGAACCGCCCGGTAGACGTCGCAGTTCGCGGCGCTCTCGCAGCGCTCCCAGGTGATCACGTTGCCGTCGGGCGAGACGGCCGGGTTCGTATCGGACACCGCGTCGTTGGTCAGGCGCGTCACCACCGAGGTGGCGAGGTCCAGGGCCATCAGCTCACCCTGGCCGCTCGCGTAGTCGACGAAGGCCACCGTCTGCGAACCGAGCGCGACGCCCATGCGCGTGGTGCTGGGCGCGGGCGCCAGCTCAGTGAGCGTCTGAGTCGTCGTATCGAACAACATGATCGCGCTGCGGTCGGGAAAGAGCCGCGTGAAGACGATGCGGCCCTGATCGACGTCGCTGAGCAGGTCGTTGGCGAGGCCTCCGCCGGCCAGCAGGTTGTTGATCGCCAGGTCCTGATTGGTGGGGAAGTCGTAGTACCGAATCTGTTGGAGCAGACCCGACACGCCCAGGTCGACCGCGTTCGAGTAGGCGGCGGTGTTGCCGTCGACATGCGGGTCGAACTGCTCACCGGGCTGATTGTTGATGGTGATCTGTGGCGGGGAGAGGAGACCGCCGTTCGTCGGCGTCACCGTCAGCGTCATCGCGAGGACCGTTGCTGCCACTGTGCCCATCGTGCCTCCCAACCGGTCGACTTCGCCGGTACAACGGGTCTGCCGATCAGGGCGCGAGTGGCCTTGCGGCCGACCACTCGTTTCTCCCGGAGACCACGGCCGACCGTTTCATCCAGACTGCGATGAAGTGAGGCCCCGCGGCTTTGCGACCCCAGGGTTTCCCCGGGTGTGCCCTGATCAGGA
>JBKJSE010000049.1:0-6031 GCA_046595925.1 Archangium sp.
GACGCGGCAGGCAACGTGAGCGAGCCCTCTGCAGAGATCTCGATGACGCCCATCAAGACGATCGGCTTCTTCGGCGCCTGGGAACAGGCTGGCGGAACCGACGCGGGCGGTTGCTCCACCAGCGCTGGCCTCATGCCGTTGCTCCTGCTGGCCTTTGCCTTCCGTCGGGCGCGCAAGCAGGTAAGGAAGGACTCCTGAACATGAAGACCTCACTCACTGTCGCGTGTGCGCTGTTGGCGTCGGCGGCTTCGGCCCAGGGCCTCGAGCTCAGCGGCAGCGCTCCCGCCTTCGAAGTCTCTGGCACCAAGAAGCGCCTCGAGTCGCCGCGCACGATGTTCCTCGAGGTGAAGCTCTCGCCGTTCACGCCGCTGCTCGACCGTCCTTTCATGGATCTCGAAGAAGCGCAGCGACCGTACTTCACGGTGTTCGGCGGCGGCCCGATGCTGCTGGGTGAGCTCGAGCTCGAGTACCAGTTCTTCCAGAAGTTCGGCACCCTCGCCGGTGGCGTCTCGCTGGGCTACGCGGAAAAGTACGGCCGCTCGCTCGACGCGGTGACCCTCGAGCGCGTGGAGCAGAGCACCGGCCTGCACATCGTGCCCATCAAGGCGCTGCTGGTGTATCGCTTCGACTGGGCCAAGGAAAAGTTCCACATTCCCCTCGTGCCCTACGCCAAGGCGGCGTTCGTGGTGATGCCCTGGTGGATCGTCAACGGCGGCAAGATCGAGATCAGCGGCACCGAACGCGCTGAAGGCGTGAAGTTCGGCCTCGCCGGCGTGCTGGGCCTCTCGCTCGAGCTCGACTTCATCGATCACCGGCTCGCGCGCGACTTCGACAGCAGCGTCGGCGTGAACCACACGTACATCTTCGCGGAAGGCACCATTCAGGAGATGAACCTGTTCAGCCCGGGGGCGCGCGGCTTCGATCTCAGCTCGGCGCACTTCATGTTCGGTCTGGGCTTCGAGTTCTGATCCGCAGCGGGCTGCTCGCGTTCCTGCTCGGGCTGAGCGGCTGTGTCCGCCCGGTTCACGTGGAGAAGCGCGAGACGCCCGTCGAAGCAGGGCTCGAGGTGCCCTTCGCTGCCCAGGCAGCGCGGCGGTGGGACTTCGGAGACGCAACGGCTCCCGTCATCGCGACGCAGACCACCCACGCCTTCGCGAAGGCCGGGCGCTACGTGGTGCGCGGCTTCGAAGGTGAGTCGCTTCGTGAGGAGCTGACGATCATCGTCTCGCCCCGGCCCGCGTTTCACCTGGTGCCGCCCGACGCGCGCTTCGCGGTGATCGCCCGCGGGCTGGAAGACTTCGCGCCGGCGATTGATTTCGGCGAACGCATGGCGGGGCCCCAGAGCACGCAGACGTGGCTCGATGGTTCGCCGCTGCTGGGTTGGGCCTTCGAACAGGCGAGCGCGGGCACTTCGGGTTGGGTCGACCCGCGAGAGGGCCTCGCCACCTTCGCGTGGGCCGACGCTGAAGACACCCGCCTGAGCGTGGTGGGCATCGTCGACGGGCCCAACGCGCTCGCGTCGCTGAAGGCCTGGCTGCTGGAGCGGGGCTGGTCGCCCATCGCGCCGGTGCAGGGGCTGTGGCGTTTCGAGCAAGAGGCGCGCGCCCTCGACGTGTTCGTGGATCGCGGCGCGCTCTACGCGGTCGACGCGCCGGTGACGGGCCGCCTGCCTTCGGCGCAGAGCCGCATCGCGGCCGCGTCGTCGCAAGGCCTCGAGACCGATGGCGTGGTGGCCTCGGCGCTCGACCAGCTTCCCAGTGGTGGGCTGGTGATCTTCTCCCGCGCACCTGAGGCGTTGAGCTGGCGCTTCGCGACCGCGGCGATTCGCATCGCAGGTGATGAGGCCCGGCTGGAAGGTCACCTTCACGGTGCAGCGCCCCTGTGGACGGTGCCCGCGCTGCCCACCGGGGTCCGTTTTCTGAGCCACGCGCCCGAGGGCCCGGTGCTGGTGGCCTCGGCCAGCGTTCCGGCTGCGGAGCTCGCGGCGCTTGCGCTCGGTACGCCGGGCACGCCGCGCCGCAAACAGCTCGAGCTCGAGCTGCTCGCGCAGGGGACCGATGTGGATCGGGTGATCGCTTCCTTCGCGGGGCTCTTCGAGCTGTGCGTCTATGCCGACGTGCCCGGTTTCATTCGCAGCACGCTGCAGGCGAACGGCCGGCCTTCGCCGAAGGGAACGCTGCTGTTCGAGGCCCCCGTCAGCCCGGCCGAGCCCATCGAGGCGTTCGTCGATGCGCTGGCCCGCAGGTGGGGTCTTTCGCTCAGCAAGAACCGCGAGAAGCAGCTGCGGCTGTGGCGCGGGGCGATGGTGGGCGAGCCGCTCGAGGTCGCGCTCACGGACAAGTCGCTCTTCGCGAAGGTGGGGTCGGCGATCGATGAGCGAGAGCCGGTCGAGCTCAGCCGTACGTTGGGCACCCGGTTCGAGGGGGCGTTCGGGCCGGGGCACGTGTCCGTGTTTCTCGACGTGGGCCAACTGCGGCGTGAGCTGCTCCAGCCTCGGTTGCTGACGGACATCGATCCAAGGCGGGCGCTCACGGCGCAGGCGCTTGCGGTGACGCTGCTCGATCGGTTGTCGCAGCTCGACTCGGCGCTGGTCGATCTAGCGCCCGCGCCCGACGGTGCCGTCATTCAGGCGCTGCTCAAACTCCGAACAGCGCCCCCTCGGCCCTGAAGGGAGCGGCTCGGAAGTCCCCCTCTCCCGAGGAGGACCGGTGGTGTTCGCTCGTATTGTCGAAGCCTTTTCAACACCTTGCCGAGTGGAGAGGGAGGCAGGCTCGTGAGCCGTCGTCCTAGTTCGCCTTCGGCCGAGGCCGCTTCGGAGGGGGCGGCGGTGCAACCTCTTCTTCAGCCTCCGGCTCAGGCTCGACGACCTCGGTCTCCTCTGGAGCAACCTCGGCCGGCCGAACACTCGGCGCCGGCTGCACCGCTTCGACGTCATCATCGGACGCCGCCGCCTGCGCGATGACGCCGCACGTGCAGCACCCACCCGCGACGAACATCACGCCCAGCACGATCAGCACCCACTTGAGCGTCGAGCTCTTCGCGGGCTGCTGCGGCTGCTGCGTCGCGAACTGCTGCTGCTGAACCGGAGGCTGCGTGGCCTGCGGCGCCACCACCCAGCCGTTCTGCTGCGGCTGCTGCGGGGGCGGGAGCGGCAACCCGGTATTCGCCGAGCCTGACGAAGGAACCACCCAGGCCACGGGCGTCGCAGGCTGCGACTGCCGGGGCTGCGGCGTGTGTGTCTTCTCGAGCCCCTCGGGAGGCACCGGAAGAAACGCAGGCTGTGCGCCGCTCTGAGACGGAAGGAACGCGGGCGTGCCCCCCTGCGCGGGGAGCCCGAGCGCCGATCGCAACGCATCGGCGAACTCGCGCGCCGACTGCCACCGTTGCTGCGGTTCCTTCGCGAGGCCCACCATCACGACCTGCGCGAGCGGCAACGGCACGTTCGGCGCGACCTGATTGAGCGGCAGGGCCATCTCGGTGCGCACCTTGACGATCAGGTGCGCGTAGCTCTCGGCATCGAACGGCAGCTTCCCCGAGAGCAGCTCGTAGAGCATCGCCGAGACCGAATAGAGATCGGCGCGCGCATCGACACTGCGCGCATCGAAGAACTGCTCGGGCGCCATGTACGAAGGCGTGCCCATCGCCACGCCGGTCATGGTCAGGCCCGAGGTGCCCGCATCGCCGTGCATCTTGGAAATGCCGAAGTCGAGCAGCTTGACGAAGTCGCGCTCGACGCCGCGTTCATCACGCCTTCGCACCACGAAGACGTTGGCCGGCTTCATGTCGCGGTGAACGATGCCTTTGGCGTGCGCGGCCTCGAGCGCCTCGAGCGCCTGCAGCACCACCATCACCAGTCGCAGCGGGGGCAGCGGGCCCTGCTGCGTGTTGAGCTCCTTGAGGTCGAGCCCGTCGAGAAATTCGAGCGCGAGGAACGCCTGGCCGTCGGCAGACAGCCCCGCGTCCATCACCTTGACGATGTGCTCGTTGCCCACCGACGCTGCCGCGCGCGCTTCGCGCAGGAAACGCTCGAGCATCTGCTGGTCGGCGCCGAGGCTGCGCTTGAGCAGCTTGAGCGCGACCGTGCCGTCGGTGTGCACGTGCGTCGCCAGGTAGACCGAGCCGAAGCCGCCTGAGCCCAGCAGCTTGCCCAACTGGTAGCGATCGACGCGCGTACCCACCAGCCCGGGCGACTGCATCGACTCGCCCGTCGCCGGGCACTTCGGGGCTCCGGGCGGGTGCTCTCTCCCGCAGTGCTGGCAGGCGTTCATCGGAGCCTGCAGTTGTAGCCGCTCAACCGCCGGGAGCGCGTGCTATTCGTCCGCGCGAAAATGACGTCGCCTCCCGCTCCGCAGCCGCGCACGCCCTGGGTGGAGATCGCCATCGCTGCCTTGCCCGCGGCCCTGCACGCGCTGCTGCTGCTCGGCCGGTTGCACCCCGACGAGCTGTTTCAGTCGCTCGAGATCGCGGTCCACCGCGCGTACGGCTTCGGCATCGTGCCCTGGGAGTGGCAGGTGCCGCCCAACGCTGCCACCGCCACGCAGCCGTGGGGCATTCGCAACCACGCGGTGCCGATGCTGCTGGCCGCGCTCTTCAAGGCCGGCGATCTCGTGGGCATCAGCTCCGTCATGGGTCGCCGCGCGCTGGCCGAGGTGCCGCAGTTCTTCCTGCACGTGGCCATGCTCGGAGCGGTGTGGCGCCTTTGCGCGCGGCGGGTGAGCGCTCCCATGGCGCGCGCGTGCCTCTGGTTGGTGGCGCTCTACGGGCCGCTGGTCTGGTTCGGCGGCCGCACCATGTCGGAGTCCTTTTCCACGGCCTTCCTCGTCTGGGGCCTCGAGCGGCTCGACGATCAAGAAGCGCACCCAGGCTCCTGGGCGTGGGGTGGGGCGCTGCTCGGCTTTGCGCAGATCACCCGCTACGGCTCGGCCGCGGTGATCGTCCCGGCGATGCTCTGGCTGCTGGTGACCAAACGTCTCCGCGCCTTCGCGCTCGCCGCGGTGGGAGGCCTGATGGTCGCGTTCGCGCTGGGCCTGCTCGACAAGCTCACCTGGGGCGATTGGTTCCACTCGCTCATTCACTACGTGCGCTTCAATGTGATCTCAGGTTCGGCTGCCGCGCAGTTCGGAGCCCAGCCGTGGTGGACCTACGCGCCCCGCTTGTTGCTCGCGCCCTTCGCCTTCATCGGGCTCTTCTTCACCGCGCGGCGAGACAGAGGCCTGGGTCCCGGCTCGACGGTGTTGGTGCTCGCGGTGGCGCTGGCGGTGATCGCCACGCGGTATCCCTCGATGCACGCGGCCTCACCGTGGTTCGGGTTGATCGCCGTCTGCGCGCTCGGCTTCCTGCTGCTCGAACGCGAGACCAAGAAGCCGTCGATCTTCATCGCCGCGGCGCTCGGCTACGCGGTGATCCTCTCAGCCACCGCGCACAAGGAAGACCGGTTTCTCTACCCCTCGCTCGTCTTGCTCACCGTCGCGGCCGCGCCGACCTTCGTGGCGTGGGCGGCCGAAGCGTGGTCGCGCCGCATGGCCAACCGGGTGTTGGTGGGGGTGCTCGTCGCGTCGGGCGCGTTCTTCTACTTGTTCCCCTCGCCCTACGACGTCCTGCGCAAGGAGCAGTTTCAGCTCACCGTGAAGGCCAGCCACGGCGTCACGGGCTACGTGCTCATGAACGAGGGCATGTGGGGCTCGCCCGGCTTCTTCTACCTGGGCAAGAACGTGCCGTGGTGCCCCTGCGATTTTCCGCAAGACGGGTGCTTCCAGATGGCCGCGCGCGATGCCCGCTTCAACCGCGGCGTGTACGTGAGCAACGGCGGGGACGCCGAAAAGCCCCGAGACGCGGCCTCGAAGGCGGCGTTCGAAGCGGCCGGCTTCCACCTCGTCGAGCAGCGCGGGCTCGCGTCGCTCTTCGAGCGGTGACAAAAAGAAAATCCCCGTGGCGGCACCAGGCCAACCACGGGGACTCTCAAAAGGGACGGCCAGGACACACGCGAAGTAACGCTACCGTTGCTTCCTTCCGGACCTGGCGGGGTTCACGG
>JBKJSE010000103.1:0-14037 GCA_046595925.1 Archangium sp.
ATGCCAAAGCCGTTCTTGTACGGGCCGTTGATTCGCGCGGCTGTCTTCGGGGTCATCGGGTTGTTCGCGCTCAAGGGTCCGTTCGCCGTGATGAGCGACGAGGCGCGCTATCCCCACCCCGGGCTGCCTTCGAACTACATGAACTACGTCTGGGGCTCTGCGCTCCTCGTCTTCGCGTTCTGCGCGGTGATGACCTGGCGCGTGGCGATGGAGGCCTTCCCCCCGCAGGGCACTCAGTATTTTCCGGTGAAGCAGAACATCACCCTCATCGACGCGCTGCTCGCGCCGGTGGGCCTCTTCTTCCTCCTGATCCTCGGGCTCTTTCCCCGCATGTGGGTCAACCCGATGGGCGGCTTCGGGCTGCGCGAGATGGACAGGCAGCAGCTCGTGATCCTCCCCGCGATGGCGATGGCGTTGTTGCTGTGGCGCCCCATGTGGAGCTTCACCCGCGGCAAGCCCGCCACGCGTTTCCCCGTCGGGCCTTGGTTGCCGTGGAAACAGGAGTTCCCCCTCAAGCCCGTCCTCGAGTGGCACGCGTACTGGGCCGGGAAGCCGCGCCGTCAGATCGGGTGGCAGCTCATCGCCTCGTTCGGTGAGCTCACCCTCGACCTCGAGGTCGTCGGCCTGCAGACCCAGCCGCCCACCCTCGACGCGGTGAAGGCGGAGTGGGCCCAGAAGCTCGACACGGGAGTCGTCGGCGATGCAGCGACTCAGGCCGCGGCGCTCGACCGCAAGACGGTCAAGCCGTGGCACCTCATGGCCGCGATGTTCGGCCTCCCCGGCCTCGTGTTGATGCTGATGGGGCTCTTCGGCAACCCCCTTCGCGGAGGCGATCAATTGGGGCTGACGGTGTTGTTCCTGCTGGTCACCGCCTCGCTGAGCCTGTGGTTCGTCTCTCGTTTCGTCTCGATGAAGGCGCTGGCGATGATCAGCGCTGCGTTGGCGTTGATCTGCGGCGTCGGCATCGTCACCGGGCTCGCGCGTGGCCGTCGGGAAGCGCTCGAACAGCGGCTTGAGTACGTGTGTGAAGGCACGGGACTCCAGGTCGACGAGCCGTCGGAAGGCGTGCGTTGGTTCACGCAGACGGCCTATCGCTTCGAGCCGGCCCGCGAGGGGACACCGTCGACACCGCCGAAGTACGTGGCCTGTCAGCGCTTCTCGAACACCACCATTCAGACGCAGGGAAGAATCGATCGCAAGCGCTCGACGGTCGACGTGACGGTGCGACGGGTCGCCAGCGCCGAGGTCGTCCTCACGAAGTCGTTGAGCGGCGCCGACCCTGCGCCCTTCGATGCGCTCAACCCACGATCGATTTACGGAGACCCTCCGTCGCGCGCCGCCATCGAAGCGGAGATTCTCCCCGCGCTCTCAGCCCTGCCCTGATCAGGAGCGCGGCACGAGGCGACGCACCCACTCGGCGCCCAGCTTCTGGCGTGAGGGCTCCACCACGAAGGGCGCCAGCGCGCCGCCGGGATCCATGTGAATGCGGTGCACCAGTCGAACCCGTCCGCCCTCCAGCGCCTGGAACGTGAAGCTGCCCGCCAGCCGCTTGAGGCGCACCAGCCCCGGTCGCTGCGGCACCTCGTCCACCGTGACGAAGTCGACCCGGCAGCCGCCTGAGGCAGGGTGGCTGCGCGTGAGGCTGAGCACGAAATCGCGGGGGCTTATCAGCGGTGGCGCGATCTGCTCGTACGTGGTCCTCGTGTCGAGGCTCTCCGAGAGCACCTGGCGCAGGTTCACGTGCGGCTCACCCGGTTCGATCTTGCCGCTGCCGAAGGCCGCGCTGCACATCGACTCGACGTCACCTGCGGCCTCGAGCGTGAAGCGAAACTCGAGGAAGCCGGAACCCGGAACAGGACGCGAGGCGATGGCGATGCCGTCGCGCTCACCACAGGTCTCGAAACCATCTCCCGCCGCGAGCAGGACCAGCAATGCGCTCACCATGAAGTCACCACGCCCTTCGTCGCTTTGATCAACCGGCCAACAGCCATCATTGAGCTTTCACTCGCGTTTACCTACTCACCGCAGGCTCGCGTTCGGGCAACATGGGGCGATGGGTTTCAAACGCCGTGCCGCGCCCCGCAAGAAGCCGCTCCAGCGCCGCAGCAAGGCGATGGTCGAGGTGCTGGTCGAGGCCACCACTCGCGTTCTGCTCAAAGATGGCTACGAGGCCTGCACCACCAACCGGGTCGCCGAGGTGGCGGGGGTCAGCATCGGCAGCGTGTACCAATACTTTCCGCACAAAGAGTCGCTGGTGCTGGCCGTCATGGAGCGGCACCAGGCGCAACTTCAGGCGACGATGGTGGTGCGCCTGGCTGAGTTGGCCAACGCCGATCTCGCCACGGCTGTGCACGAAATGCTGGGCGCGATGCTCGAGGCGCAAAGCCTTCAGCCTCGCCTGCACCGCGTCTTGCTCGAGCAGGTGCCGCGCATCGGGGCGTTGCGCCGGTTGCATGAGCTCAACAGCCAGTACGCGCCGCTGGTGGAAGGGTGGTTGGAAGCGCACCGCGATCAGCTGGGCATCACCAGTCCTTCGGTGGCGGCTTACGTGTTGATCGGCGCGGTGGAAGGCGTGCTCTCGCGCGTGCTGATGGAAAAGCCCGGCTGGCTCGAGCTGGGGCTGCTGCAGGAACACCTCACGAGGCTGGTGCTCAACTATTTGAAGTCGCCGTCTCCCTCAGGGTCGAGGTGAGCGCAGAACCAGTGGTGGGTGGGGAGGGCTGTCCCCCACACCTGCGGGGCGCGGCCCGAGGTTGTCAGTCCCCAGTCGATGGCGGTACCTACTGCCCATGATGTTTCGACTGATCGTGGCGCTGTTGCTGGGGTTCTCCTTCGGTTGCTCGAAGAGCTCCGCGGTGAGCCAGACCCGCCAGGCCGAGTGCGACGTGACTCCCACCCCAGACGGAGGCGAGGCCGAGGTGGTGGGGCCTCCGATGACGGCGTTGCGCCAACTGCGGCGCATGACGCTGGTGACGACCAACCGGCTGCCCACGCGCGAGAAGGTCACCGCGCTCGCGGCGATCATCGACGAAGCCGCGCAGAAGGCGTGGCTCGCCGAAGAATTCACCCGGCTGCTCAACGACCCGCTCTTCTACGACTCGATGGTCGACTTCGGCCACGCGTGGATGAACATCCCGCCCGTCGCGAACATCGCCGACCAACCCGAGTATGGCCTGCCGCAGCAGCGCGCCATCACGCAGTGCCCCGCGGGCACGCTGCACGCAGGCAAGTGGGGCTCACCCAACATCTACGCGAGCCTCGCGCCCTGCAATGGCACCCGCGCCGACGGCTCGCCCGCCGTGGTGCGCACCATCGAGCCCTGGTGGGCCGAGGGCACCACCATCGAAGTGGTGGGCATCGACGGTGACGAGAGCCCCACGCTCACGCTCGGGACCGGCGAAGTCATCAACTGCAGTCAGACCACGGGCTCGGGTTACGCGTACGACAGCCCGCGCACCTGCGGCTGCGGGCCGCACCTCATCTATTGCCTGCCGGGTGGTTCGCTGCAGGACTACAAGGCGTTCCTGCTGGGCAACCCGCAAGGCAGCCGCAGGCTCGCGTGGGATGAGCCCGCCCGGCTCTTCGCGCACCTGGTGTGGCACGACCGGCCGCTGGCCGATCTGATCACCGGCGACTACTCGGTGGGCCCGGTCAACGTGCAGTCGAACTACGTGCGCGCCGCGGGCAACCTGGGCAACCAGACCGTAGAGAACGCGGATCGATGGTGGCGCAGCAGCGCATGGACGACGCCGACCGACCCCCACCACGCGCCGACCGATCAGCAGGGCTGGAGCGAATTCAAGGTCGCCGAACGCAACCCGTTCCTCCTCGCCGAGCGCGACTACCGATTCGATCCGCGCACCGAAACGCGCGGCATGAGGGGCGTGCCGTCGGCCGGCATGATGACGATGCCCGGCGTGCTCGGCGGGCTGACCCGCGAGCGCGTGCGGGGCGCCCGCCTGCTCGAGATGTTCGCGTGCGAGAGCTTCTCGCCGCCGCCCCCCACCGCGCACTTCGCGCCGTACGTGAACGACCCCGCGGGCGGTGGCCCCTGCGTCACCTGCCACGCGCGCATCGACCCCGCGTCGATTCACTTCAAGCGCTTCATGCGCACCGGCCGCGGCTTTCAGATGCTGGGCATCGGCAACGCGCACGAGCCCAACGTGTGGGTGACCGGCCAGTACCCCTACGGCGGGGATCCGTGGGATCGCATTCGTCGCCTGTGGGCCTTCGACACGCACATGACTCCGGTCAGTCCGGCGCAGGCGATGGTCGAGCCCGAAGCGCGCTTCATCGATTTCCTTCCACCTGATCAAACGCTCTACGGCGCGACGAGCGACGGCACCGTCGGCCCGCTGGGGCTCGGCAAGTTGCTGGTCGCTTCGGGCACGTTCGATCGCTGCGTCGTGAGAAGGCTGCACCAGCGCTTCGTGGGCCGTGACGTCGACCCGACCGCCGAGGCGGGCTACCTCGAGACCCTGGTGACGCGGTTCCTCGCGAACGATCGCAAGGCGCGCCCCTTCGTCGAGTACCTGTCCACGACGCCTGCCTTCAGGAGTGGCCTGTGAGAACCCTGCGTATCGCCTCAGTGCTCGTGCTGCTCGGCTCGTGCACCGGGCAGATAACCAACCCCAACCCCACCTGTCCACCGCCTGCGGGCACCAACAGTGAGACCGAGCGCATTCGACAGGGGCTCGCGCCCACGTGCGCGGGTTGCCATTCGACGGGTGACACGGGCTACTTCGCGTCGGCCACTGCGTTCGAGTCACTGCTCGCTCGCGACGCGCGGTTGGTCAAGCCGGGCAAGCCCGACGAGAGCGAGCTCATCGCGTTGCTCGAGGGCCGGCGCGCCAACTCGTCGCAGAAGCAGATGCCGCTGAGCGGTGATCCGTTCAGCAAGCTCGATGCAGACGGCAAGACGTCGATTCACCTGGAAGACGTACGCGCGTGGATCACCAACCTCGAGGTGCCGGGGGTCAGTGACGAGGCCAACCCCCGCGTGTCGGCCGCCCATCGCATCGACGCCGCGTTCGTTGAAATCGGCCTTCGTGAGCTGCTGGGGCTCAGCGAGTCTGATTTCTACCGGACCATCACGGACTTCGGCTTGCCCAACCTCGAGCCGCTCAACGCCGACGTCTACGATCTGCGCTCGCCCGATCGGGCACCGGGTCAGCGCAGCTACCGGGGCCGCTACACCGCCCTCGGTGGAGCAGCCGCGACCACCAGCGCGCATCTCGACACCACCATCTCCACCTCGTTCGCGCAGACGCTCATTCCGCTCTCGCAGCAGTGGTGCGGCATGGCAGTGCGCAAGCCGGGCAACCGCGCGCTGTTCACCGTGGCCACCGCCGCGACGCGCTCGAGTGATCGGGCCGCCGTGCGGGCGCAGTTGGCCGATTGGCACCTGCTGTTCTTGTCAGAGGCGCCCACCGAGGCCGACATCGACGACGTCATGAACGGCGTCTTCGTGCCGCTCGAGACCACCACGCCCGAAGCCGCGTGGATCGGCGCGTGCTCGTACTTCGTTCGCCACCCGCTGTTCATCTTCTACTGAGGCCGCCATGCGTCCATCACGACGAGACCTTCTGTTGGCCAGCCTCGGTGCCGCGCAGCTCGGTCTGCTCGACCGCTTCAGCTTGTTGGGAAAGGCCTGGGCCCAGCCCGTGGTCGACCGGCCGACCAAGCTGCTGACCATCTACATTCCCGGCGGCATTCATCACGAGTTCGTCTGGGGTCAGTTCCCCGACGCGCGCCTGCAGCGCTTCATGCCGCCCGCAGCCATGATGCCCGGCGTCTTCTACGACCGGGGTGACGTGAAGAACCTCGACGGCACGGGCGACGCGCAGGCCGACGAGCCCATTCGCCGGTTGCGATCACACATCACGTGGAACCCGGCCGACCCGGCAGATCGAACGATGGGTGAGCCGAACAACAAGGGCTACGCGTGGGCCGAGCCGAACTACAAGTTGTTCGAGAACGTGGCGCTGCTCCTGGGGGTCGATCAGGGCACGGCGGCGCACGAGAGCGGCATCGTGGCCTCGATGTGCGGCATCGCCGGCGCGAACTACGTGGTCCCTTCGATTCCGGCGCGCATCGCGAACCACTTCTTGAGCGCGTTTCCGGATCGCGCTGTTCCCAACGTCACGGTCATGGGGGCTCCGCGCGCGCCCGCCGTCACCTTGCCCGCGGTCGCCGATGCGTCGTCGGTCGCGTCGATTCAGGATCTCCAGTTCGCGCTCTCGGACAAACGCGGCAACTGGAATGGCCTGCGTGATCGCCGCTCGGTGCCGGCCTTCGCGTTCGACGGGACGCCGACGGGGCAGGCTGAGCTGACGGTGGTGGAAGAGGCCGTGCTCAAGGCCGTGCGGGGACGGCGGGGCAGGGTGAACGCCGCGACCGATGGCGCGATGGGCACGCTGTACGACACCTATGCGGGCGTCTCGAAGACCATCGCGCGCAACATCGTCGACACGCTGGAGAACACGGTCGGCGTCGAGAAGCTGCCGCTCGACATTCCGTGGTGCCCGGGGCGCGGCCGCTTCGGTTGGCAGATCGGGTACGCCGATTTTTATGCGGGCGATGCGCTGTGGGCCAACGAGTTCGATCTCGCGCTGCGGTTCTTGAAGAGCGATTTGGCCACGGCCGTGACCTTCCGCATGACGCCGACGTTCGCGTTCGATTCGCACTTCTCGAACCCGTACCCCGGCCACAGCACCCACCTGCGCGGCGTGATGGAGTCGATCGCGCGTTTCCTCATCGAGATGAAGTTGACGCCTTCGAAGTCGCGGGCCGATCGATCGCTGCTCGATGAGACGCTCGTCTACGTCACCAGCGACTTCGGGCGCTCGATGCCCATCAGCGGCGGGTCGGATCACAACCCCACGCACACCGCGGTGTTGGTCAACGGGCTCATTCAGGGCAACCGGATGATCGGTGGCATCGAAGAGAACGGGCTCGGCGCAGCGATGGCCATCACCGAGGAGTCGGGGGAGAAGTCGATGCGGGCGCCGTCAGCGCGCGACGTGGCGGCGACGATCAGCGCGGTGATGGGGCTGAGCACGACCGAGGCCTTCATGCCCGGTGGCTACGGCGTGCCTGACGGCATCCTCAGATGAGAGTCAGGGTGAGGGGGCCTGGGGCGACTGTCCGCCGCCATGGCCTACGTGCTCCTCACTCAGGACTATCAACGAACGCTCATCGGGCGGCGCGGGCGCGTCTCGGTCCAGCCCCTGCCGAGTGTCTTCCGCCTGGTGCTCACACCGAGTTCGCTGCTCTATCCGTACTCCACCGGGAGCCTGGACTGGACCGGCGATCAACTGACGCTGGGCCCGGGCGTCTACACGGTCGGAAGCCGTCATCTGGCCGTCGATGCAATCGGCGGGGCCTTCGTCACCGAAGCTGAAGCCTTCTTGCGACTGGGCGTGGGCGCGGAGCTCACGGCGCTGGGACTGGGTGATGCGGTGATCTCGCTGGCGGCCGGGGATCTGACCAACGCGCGCTACCAGTGGCTGCGTCACCGGGCGGGCTGCTGATTGATGGTTTGCAACGACCCCAACCTCGCCCCCGCTCCCACCCGGTGTTGGCCGGACGAGCGGCGGCGCGCGCGCTTAGTTTTTCGCTCCTTCACCATCATCAACGGGAGCACCCATGCAGCGTTTGGCCATCGTTCTGAGTGTGACGTCTGCGGCGCTGTTGACCGGTTGTCCTTCGCAGGAGTCGCTCTGCAAGTCGGGGGTCGATCAGGTGTGTGAGCGCGAGTTCGAGTGCCAGCCTCAACAGGTGCAGGACTCGATGCAGTTCAAGGCGGCGTTCGGCAACAGCCTCGAGGACTGCAAGACCGGCCTCTACGCAAACCCCCTCAGACCAGCGGGCCTCGAAGGAATCGCGTGCGCCAACGTGAAGACCGACACCCAGCTGTGCACGAACCTCGGCCAGTCCACCGCCACCAGCTTCGATCTCACCAACGCGTCGGCCTGTAAGGACGCCCGCGCGAAGCTCGAGTGCTCTGCCTTCCTCGCGCAGGTCAACCCGAACGGCCCCGGTGGGCAGCCGGCTCCTGCGATCTGCGCACAGCGTTGCAAGTAGAGCACCCGGCTCGTCCTGCGAAGCGCACGCGGTGTGTCCGCTGTCGACGGCCGCGCCTCGTCAGGCTCCGCGCGTGAGCTCGTAGACGCCGATGGGGCGCTCCGGGGGCTTGACGCCCACGGTCCACTTGTTCATCACGACGCGCCAGCCATCGGCCTGCATTGCTTCGAGCAGGGCGAGGCTCTCCTTTCGAAACGGGTCAGAGAGGAGGATCGTCCCGCCGGGCGCGAGGTTCTCTTCGAAGATCCGCCTGAGGTGGGCGTGCATCGAGGCGGCATAGAGGACATCCGACGCGAGGATGGAGTCGTACAGAGTCTCATCTGCCCACGCCGTCCAGTCAGCCGCGCGGTGATCGATCGACGTGAGGCCGTTCTCCTGCGCGTTCCTCCTGCACACATGGAGCGCCACTTCCTGCCGTTCGGTCTGCACCACCCGTGCGCCGAGCGAGGCCGCGATGATTCCCGGGAGCCCGGTGCCAGCGCCGAGCTCGAGCACGCGCTTACCGGCAAGCGTCCGCGAGGCGACCTCGTGCGCGAGCGCAATCGACGCAGGCCAGAGCACGATGCCGTAGGGGAAGCGCGCCAACTCGCTCCCGAGCAACCGCTGCTCGTCCTCGATGCTCAAGATCGCTCCGGTGTGGAGGATGCTCCACGCTCGTTCACCGAGCCGCAGGTGGTACGTCTCGAGCGCGAGATCGCCTTGGGTGGTGCTCAGCACGTGCGGTTCGTTTGTCATGGTGTCTTCCGTGCTCCAGCCGAACTTCAAGCCCGGGTTCCCTCTTTCGGGTGCGAATCGACCGGCGCCTCGAGCTGCTCAGCGCGCGGCGCCAGAATGACCGCTACCGCAACGGGCACCAGCGGGCGCATGAACAACCCGACGAGAGGCACCGCAGCGAGCAGCCGCGTGAGGCCCAGCCCGACGAACTCAGCCGGGTGGCGCTCGACGGCTTCTGCGGGGGAGTAGAACCGGCGCACCAGGCGCGCCCAGAGATTGCCCACCCAGCGCGTGATCCTGGTGCGCGAGGTGAACCACAGCACGCCTTGAAGAAACGCGGGGGCCTCCGACACCCCTTCGCGCTCCCATGCACTGGCTGAGCGCGCAGCGGTGCCGACCAACAACCAGTAGAAGCTCCACAGCGCAGTGAGCACCGTCGAGAGCGCGAGGGCCGTCTCGTCGAGAGCGCCCGCCATCAAGCCGATGAGGCCGAAGCCCGGCGCGCTGGCCAACGCCACGTGCACTCTGCGCTTGATTCTCTTCCACGCCCACTTCGGCTCGAACCGGACTCGCGGCACCCGCGGCGGGTCTGGCTCTGGAGCCACGCCCATCGCGTCAGACAGCGCACCGATGAGCGGATCGTCGAACTCGCGACTCAAGGCCACCACCAGCCACTGCAACGGCAGCAGTACGCCGACGACCCAGCTCACCCAACCCAAGACACCGACGTATCGCTCGTCGTCGTTCGCCTCAGCTGCCTCGAGGGCTGCCTGCTCGCCGGCGCCTGCGTCAACGCGGTCTTTCACCACCACACGCTGGTGCTCGCGCCTGCCACCGTCGGGTTGACTGACGAGGAGCAACGGCACGGCCAACACCACCACCGCCAGCGTGCGCCCGAGCATTAAGCGGCGGTAGGCAGGGCCGGTCGGCGAGGCCCACAACGTCCGGAAGAGCCGGTAGGGCAACTGCGCGCCGGTCTGCAGCCGCTTCCTGAATTCCACGCGCCCGTCGTAGCACTCAGTCTTCGCCGTCGATCGGAACAGTGACTTCGAACGCAGCCGTCCCGGCGAAGCAGGGCCAAGCAGCTCCGAGGCCCCTGCGGTGTCCGCCGCACCATCGCGAGCCTCCACTCCACCCGCAAGCAATCAGAGGCGCGCCTGGCGGAACTCGGCCATCCGCTCCCCACTCGGGTGCTGCCTCCCCGGCCACCGCACCTGCTCCTCGCGATGTGACGCACACCCGCCCGCTTCACGAAGACCTCCGCCGTCGCGTCGCTGGTGTGTCCGGACACCTTCGCCAGCGGCCCTCGTCACCGAAACGGCTCCGCTTCCCCTCGCGGCTCCACTCCTCGACGCCCTCCCATCGACCTCCGCCATCACCGGCCCCTCTCGGTTTGCCGGGTTGTTCTTCTTGTTCTTTCTGGGCGCGATGGCGATTGCGGTGAGCGACCTGACGGGGCCGCGCGGGCGATCAGTCCGCCTTCCCGAAGACCGCAGTCTCGAGCCGGTCCAGGCGCTTCTCGTAAGCGCGGCTCAGGTTCAACTGGGTGAGCGCCTCCATGACCGCGGAGACGACGCTCTTCTGCTGGAGATTGAAGTCACGCAGTTGATGAACGACGTCCGTCACGTCGGTCTGGAGATGATGAACCGCAACCGTCACTTCGACCATCTGCGTCTTCAGCGTCGCCACGTCGGTCTTGATCATCGCGACGTCGGTCTTGAGCGTCGCCACGTCGGTCTTGAGCGTCGCGACGTCGGTCTTGAGCGTCGCGACGTCGGTCTTGAGCGTCGCCACGTCGGTCTTGAGCGTCGCCACGTCGGTCTTGAGCGTCGCCACGTCGGTCTTGAGCGTCGCCACGTCTGTTTCGATTCGATCGAGCCGCTGTTCGGATTTGTCCATCCGAGCATCCAACGACTCCAGTGTGACTCTCTGATCCATCGCTTGCTCCAGTCTAGCGGGCTCGGCATGAGTCTCGCCAGCCACCCTTACCGTGGGGGTGTGACATTTCTGGGCAGGCGCGCTCGAAGCACAGGGGAATCGCATCATCGCCTTGAGGGTGAAATCGCTGCGTTTTTTTGGATGCAAACCGCTTCGAGAACAGCCCGCGTCGTTGTCGCGTCATCGAGGGCGCCACGCCCACCAAGCTGCGCGACCTCAATTCGGCACGCCTCGCAGCCAGCCAGAGTACCCAGCGCGAGCGAAGCGCCGGCCAGCTTCATCGCGTCGCGGCGGTTGAAGCCGGCGGGCGGAGAGCCCTGGGAGTTCTCGAGCGCGATCAACAACTACACGAGCTTCGAGCTGGATCGGCTCACCAGGCAGGCGACTCGCTATCACTCAGGTGCCGGGCAGATCGTCTTCGAGCGCGTGGTCGGCTGAGCGGCATCGTCGCGACAGCTCACGCGTCTCGTCGCGAGCTGACGTTTCCTACTCCGTCCTGACTCGGAACGGCGGGTCGCCCTTGTTGATCGTCAGCGACTGAGTCCCGACGATGACCTCGACCTTCTCGGCGATGAGGTCCTCCACCACCACCTCGTCCTCCGAGGAGACCACGACGCGCTGGAGTGGAGGGACACCGGGCAACAGTTCAACCACCTTCACGACGCCGCTCGAGGGTTGCCCGCTCGCGTCGACGAGCTTGCCCTTCAGCGTCCAGCCGACACCGAAGCGGACTTCGAGTTTGCGATCGGTGCCATCCATCTTCACGCAGGAGCGTCGTTTCGTGCCCTGCAGGCCTCCTGTTCCGACCGTGAGCTCGTACTCGCCCGAGTCGAGACCGGCGAAAGCGAAGGAGCCGTCAGGAGCCACCTCGATGAGGTGGTACTCGCTGCGCTCGGGAACGGCCTGGAGCTCGGCGTTGGCAGCTCTCGTGCCCTTCAAACCGATGACCTTCCCCTCGAGCCGCAGCGTCTGACTGGGGCGAACGACGATGCCACTCGAAGGCGCCTTCACCAGCGCGTGAGCGGTGTACGCCCCGGGCGTCGCGCGATCCCACGAAAGTTCGTACGAGCCGGGCGGCACCGACGGAAAACGGAACGCCCCCTTCGCCGTGATCTCGATCGTCGCGACGGGCCTCGCGTTGAAGCGAAACGAACGCTTCGTCTTCTCGTCGGTCGGAGCGGGAAGCAACCTGAGCGTGCCCTCTGCGTGAAGAGGATCGTCGATTCTTCCCTCGAGCACGACGTTGGGGGCTGCGGCCATCATGAGCAGCAAGAGCGTAGGCGAGAGCGTCATTCCCATGCAGGCCCTCATGACCACCATCGCCGACGAGCTCAAGCGCGGCGAAGCGGTCACACTCACGGTGCATCGCCCGGCGCGACGAAGTCGAGGTACTGGGCCTCGGCGTCCGACTTCTTCCCGTCGAACGTGAACATGCCCTTCGTGTCAGCGGGCAGCGTGCGAGCGTTGCTGCACCACCCGACGCGATAGTTGATCTCCTTCGGCATCGATGACGCGGTGCGGCCGAAGCTGGGCGCGCAGCGCTCTCATTTCGCAGACCTGCGCCTGCTGGCGGGCGCGGTGAGCCTCTGGTTGCCCCAGAGATGCTGAGACGCCACAATGACTCCGACGGGTCGTGAGGTTGAAGGTGGGGGCGCGATGGACGTCGGAGCCGAACCGAAGAACGAAGTCGAGCGCCTGCACGCCCTGACGGAGTACCGGATCCTCGACACCGCGCAGGAGGGCGAGTTCGACCAGTGCGCGAAGCAGATCGCCCAGCTCTGCGGCACCCAGATAGGGGCGGTGACCCTGATTGATCAGGACCGGCAGTGGATGAAGGCGGTCCATGGGCCGCTCCCCCGAACCATTCCCCGTCAGCACGCCTTCTGCGCTCAGACCATTCTTCAAGACGGGCCCCTCGAGGTGCCCGACGCGCTCCTCGACCCGCGCTTCCTCGATCACCCCTGCGTGAAGGGGCCTCCCTTCGTCCGGTTCTATGTGGGCGTCGCGCTGCAGGCTCGCGACGGCCTGGCGCTTGGAACGCTCTGCGTGATGGACAGCCGACCCCAGCGGCTGAAGGTGCACCAGTTGAGGGCGCTCGAGATCGCGGCTTCGTACCTCTCGGCCCAGCTCGAGATCCGGCTCGGGCTGGTGCAGTTGCTTGAACAGCGCTCCCTGGCGACCAGCCAGCGGGAGGCCATCGAGCGGGCCAACAAGAAGCAGAAGGCGCTCGCCGAGTTGCTGGTTCACGACCTGCGCAGCCCCCTCACGGCGGTGACCTTGAACGCCAGCTACCTGATGGAGGAGACCGACCTCTCTGACGATCAGAAGGTGGCGCTCGGCGACATCATCGAGTCCTCCGGGAAGTTGACCCGGATGGTCAACGAGGTCCTTCGGGTGAGTCGCGGCGAGGACGGTCAGCTGATGATTCAGCAGCGGGCCGAGGTGAATCTCTCCGAGGTCGTTCGAAGCGCGCTCTCGCAGTGCCGCGCCCTCGCGGCCGCGGGCGCGATCCAACTCGAGTTCGAAGACTGCCCGGCCCCAGCCATCGTCGAGGGCGACAGCGAGCTCCTTTTCCGGGTCGTCACCAACCTGCTCGACAACGCCTGCAAGTACAGCCCTCGCGGCTCCAGCATCCGGGCTCAGCTCTCGATCGACGCGGGGTGCGCTGTCCTTCGGGTCGAGGACCAGGGGCCGGGGATCCCGAGCGCGCTCCGGTTGTCGGTGTTCGAAAAATACTTTCAGGTCGAGCCGCAGGCACCGAGCCGCCCCGGGTACGGGCTCGGCCTGTCTTTCTCCAAGCTCGCGGTCGAGGCCCACGGAGGGTCGATCTCGGTCGAGGAAGCAACTTCGGGCTGTTCGTTCCGGGTCGCGCTGCCCCTGCCGGGCACCGCAGTCGTCCCCGCGAACGCCGTTCAGGTCGAGGCAGACCTGGTCCTGGCGCGCGCCCGGCAGCTGGCCGACGGGGTGTTGAAATCTTCGCGCGCCAAGGAGGACGAGAAGCACCACCAGGACGGTCTGCCAGCGCGCGACCTCAACGCTGTTCAGCACGACCGCGCGCTGGCCGACCAGGTGCTCGATCAGGAACGGTCTGACGCGGACGACGCCCTTCAGCAGGAAAGGGACGGCCACAAGACCGCTGACCCTTCGGAAAAAACCGGCAAGTGAGCTGGTGCGAACGCCCCTCTGTGAAATTGGATGTCGGTGGCCTCTGGTAGATCTCGCGAACATGGGGCTCGCGCTCACAATCCTGGGTTTGATCGTCGGCGGTGCGCTGGGTTTTCTGCTCGCTCGCCGCTGGGG
>JBKJSE010000147.1:0-3773 GCA_046595925.1 Archangium sp.
TGGTCTCGATGTACGAGCAGGACCTGCTGCAGACCAGCGATCGCGAGCAGCAGATCTCCACGCTCAACAAGATCGCCGCGCTCTACGAAGATCGGCTCAACGACGTCGACCACGCCATCGAGTGTCTGCGGCGCGTGCTCGAGCTCTCGCCTGATCACCTGCCCACCATGCGCAACCTCGGGCGGCTCTACGAGCGCGGCTCGAAGTGGCAGGAGCTGCTCGATCTCAACGAGTCCGAGACGCGCCTGGCCAGTGACACCAAGCAGATCGTCTCCCTCGCGCATCGGAACGCGGAGATCTTCGAAGAGCAGCTTAAAGATCGCCCCGCCGCGATCTTCGCCTGGGAGCGGGTGCTGCAACTCTCCCCTGCCTATCTTCCGGCGCTGCGTGCGCTGGGTCGGCTCTACGGCCAGGACGGCCGCTGGGAGGCGCTGATCAAGATGTACCGGGCCGAGGCGGAGATCGCCCCGTCGACCGATCAAGCCGCCAGCCTGGTGCAGAAGGTGGGCGAGCTGTTCGAGCAGAAGGTCAAGGACCTCAACGAGGCCATCTCGTCCTACCGCGAGGTGCTCACGCTGGCGCCCAACCACGTGCCCGCGCTGCGTTCACTCGCGCGCATCTACCGCACGCAGGGCGACTGGGAATCGCTCATCGAGATCCTCCGCGCCGAAGCGGCGAACCGGAGCGAGCCGACCGAACGCGCCAACGCCATCTTCCAGTCTGCGGCGATCTGGGAAGACCAGCTGCAGAAGCCTGAGGCCGCCATCGAGGCGTACCACGAGGTGCTCAGGCTCGCGCCCAACCACACCACGGCGCTGCAGCAGCTCGAGCGGCTGCTCACCACCAAGGACGACGTGAAGGAGCTGATCGTGCTCCTCGATCGCCAGACGCAGACCGGCACCGACGCCGCGAAGATCGGCGCGTGGCTCAAGCTCGCGCGCCTGTATCTCGACCGCATCAACGAGCCGACCCGCTCGGCCACCTGCTGCGAGGCGGCGCTGGCGCTCGACGAGAACAACCTCACCGCGCTGCGGCTGCTCGAGCGCATTCGCGCCAACGACAAGCCTCGTCGCGCCGAGCTGCGTGCACGCATCGCCGAGGCGATCGGTGACGACAAGCTGGCCGCGGCCATCAAGCTGTCGAACGTCGAAGCGAAAGATCCCAACGGCACGCCTGACGCCGAGGTGCTTGCGCAGCTCAAGGCGGCGTACCTCGCGGACCCCAGCGACGAGGCGCTCGGGCTGGTGCTCGAGAAGGCGCTGCAGAAGGTCGGCGATGGGCGAGGTCTCATCGATCTCTACGAGCACCGCCGCGTGGTGGCGACCGACTCTGCTGACCTGCTGCAACTTCAGCTGCGCATCGGCGACCTCTACGAGACGCGGCTGCGCGACACCCTGGGTGCGCTCAAGGCCTACGAAGGGGCGCTCCAGTCGGCACCCGATCTCTACCCTGCCCTGCAAGGTCAGCTGCGCTGCTACCTGAAGCTCGCCGACCACCCGCGTTCGCGCGCGACGTACGAAGCGATCGCGCAGACCGCACGTGATCCGCAGACCGCGCTCAAGGCGATGCTCGACGCGGCCAAGCTGGCGCGCGACGTGGAAGGCAATCAGCCGGCCGCCGAAGCGCTCTTCCAGCGCGTGCTGGCGTACGAGCCGCTTCACGCGGAAGCCGGGCCCGCGCTCGAAGACATGTTGGCGCGCAAGGGTGGCGCGGACGATCTGGCCAAGCTGCATGAACGGCGCGGTGACGCGAAGCTCGCTCAGAAGGATCTGCTCGCGGCTGCCAGGGAGTTCTACGACGCCGCCCGCATCTCACTGGACGCGCTCAAGAAGCGTGACCAGGCGATCACCATGCTCGATCGCGCGCTGATGGCGATGCCCACCTTCGCGGAAGCGCTCGAGATGAAGGGCGCGCTCGCGTTGGAGAACCAGGACTACGCCGAGGCCGCGGCGGCCTACGCGGTGCGCGTGCAGCAAGGGGGTGAGCCCCGTTCGTTGGCGCGGTTGAACCTCAAGCTGGGCGCGCTCTACCACGACCATCTGAGCGACATGACCCGGGCCGCGGCGCACCTGCAGACCGCGCTGTCCGGCGACCCCACCTCGGTCGAGGCGCTCGAGCGGCTGGCGAACATTCACAGCCACGGCCGCAACTGGACGGGCGCGGCAGACTGCATGCGCCGGTTGCTCGAGCTCGACCCGCCCCCGCAGGTTCGGGCGCGTCACACGCTGGCGCTCGCGCGCATCACCGATGAAGGTTTCGGCGACATCACGCAGGCCATCGCGCTCTATCGCAAGGCGTTGGAGCTGCTGCCCGGTGACGCGGTCACGCTCGATCGCCTGGCGACGCTCTACGAGCGCACGGGCGCGTTGCCTGAGCTCGCCGTCATGTTGGAGCAGCAGGCGCAGCAGGCGTCCGACGTGAAGAAGGTGGTGGCGCTCAAGCTGCGCATCGCCTCGCTCTACGCCCGCTCTCTGGACGATCCGCCGCGCGGCATCGCGACGCTGCGGCAGGTGCTCGAGCTCGACGCCACGCAGATCGCCGCGTGGAGTGCGCTGGCCGAGCTGTACGGCCGGGACAGCGCTTCGACGGCGCTCGCGGTCGAAGCCCACCGAAACATCATTCGCCTCGACCCCACCCGGGTCGACAGCCTGCACTCGCTCTTCCGCATGTGGGAAGCGCTTCGGCAGGTCGACAAGGCGTTCTGCGCGGCGTCGCTGCTGGTGTTCCTCAAGCAGGCCAACGACACCGAAGCGGCCTTCTACGGTGAGGGTCGCAACCGGCTCAGCAACGATCTGAAGGGGTCGCTGCAGGCTTCCGATCTCGTCACCCTGCACCCCGTCGCCGCGCGGCACCCCATCGTCGACGTGCTTCGCGCGGTGGGCGATCAGTTCGTCAAGCTGTACCCGCCGCAGTTCGAAGTGCTGGGCATCGATCGCAAGGCTGATCGGATCAAGACCGATCACGCCGTGTTCAAGGCGCTGCAGACCGTCACCGCGCTCTTCGGCCTGGAAGAGTTCGAGGTGTACCAGGCCAAGCGGGGGCTGGTGTTCCTGGAGACCTCCGAGCCGCTGGGCGTGTGCCTGGGGCCCGACGTGGTGCGGCGCTTCAACATTCGCGAGCAGCGTTTCCTCTATGGGCGCGCGGCGATGGGCCTGTCGGACAAGTCGGCGATCCTGCGCAAGCTGGCGCCGGCTGAGCTGGCCGACATGCTCGGTAACTCGGTGCGCATTCACCAGCCGACCTTCGAGGGGCTCGGACGGCGCAGTGATGAACAGAGCAAGCAGCTGCGGCGGGCGTACTCACGCAAGGCGCTGCGCGTGCTGGAAGAGCCGGCGCAGGCCGCGGTGTCGCTCACGAAGATCGTCATCGAGCCCATCGTGCAGGCGCTCATGTTCGCGGCCGATCGCGCGGGCCTGGTGGTCTCCGCGGATCCGACGGCGGGTCTCAACCTGATCCTGAAGGAAGAAGTGCCGGGCACTCAGGCGAAGCCGGAGACCCCGGAAGCCATCGCCGCGGCGGTGCAGAGCCGGGCCGATTTGAAGGAGCTGATGACCTTCGCGATCACCGACGACTTCTTCCGGCTGCGCCAGCGGGTCGGCGTCTCGCTCGGCTGAGTTGAGGTCCCCTCTCCCTCTGGGAGGGTGTTGAAGAAGGCTTCGGCAATACGAGCGAACACCGTTCCTCCCGAGCAGGGGACCGGCTTCGCCGGCGATTTCGTCCGAAGGAACAGACCCACCGTTCGCATCGAGCGCAGTCGAGATGCCACCTCTGCG
>JBKJSE010000219.1:0-10555 GCA_046595925.1 Archangium sp.
TGGCGCGGAAGGGGCGGGGTGCCGGACGGCCGCGCGCGTCTTCAGGCACCAGCCGTAACCACATCGCGTAGTGCTCCGACTGCAGGAAGGCGAACGACAGCACCAGCCGCGGGCCGAGCCCGCGGCGCGGGTGACCGTGCCTTTCACTGCGCTGGCCTCTTCACTCGAGGTGCTGGCGGGAGCTCGCTACACTTCGGTGCCTGGCGCTCCAGGCAGAGGGAAGACGCCGGGGACTCCGAGATGATCGTCGCATTCTGAGCAG
This sequence comes from Archangium sp., assembly GCA_046595925.1. Lineage (GTDB taxonomy): Bacteria > Myxococcota > Myxococcia > Myxococcales > Myxococcaceae > Archangium_A. The sequence continues at coordinate 263 of JBKJSE010000219.1, forward strand.
GCGAGGACCCAGACGCACCGCGCCCTCATGGGAGAAGGGACCTCCTCTCACTGAGGATTCGCCAAACAGCACCTGCGGCCCCGAGCATCTGGCCTTCGATCGTGGTCGACATCTGGAATGGAAAACGCGAAGCGTTGGGCTGGCGCGGCGGCAAACTCTGCGGCCCTGCCGACGACCTAGTCGACGCGGACGGCAGGAGCCCCGTACTGACGGGCGAGAAGCTGCCAGCTGAGGGCGGGCGCTTGGGGATTCAGTGGGGCCGTACTGTTCAAATCGTGCTCCTCAACGAAGCGCGCGCTCATTTGAATCGCGCAAATAATCGAGACACCTGTCCTCCGGGGACTTCGACAGTTTGTGGCCCCTGCCGCTCATAGAACACGTTCGCTACAGCCACCGGCTCGTTTACGGACTTCACCTTAAGGAGAATCACCAACCTTTCCTCAACTCGAACTGCACGCATGTCGCGAAGAATCTGACTCCTTAGTGCATCCGCCATGTCGACCTTCTGAAGCTTCTGCGAAAACCAAAGCATGAGGTCGTCCAGCGTCTTCGTCTGGTTGATATCGACATCCAGACCGGTGACAAAGTGACCGTTGACGTTGGTTGTTTTCTTTCCGACAAGCGTGGCCACGCGTTCCGCATCAGCCTGCTTGTCCGCGACCCCAATGACAACATAACCAGTGCTGTCCCTGCCGTGATTTGCTATCGCTGCTGCGGTCTTTCCAATCGACGTCACAATCTGCTCATCGAGTTTTGGCTGCGATGAAAGAACGCTTAGTCCTTGCTTAAACTCAACAAGAGAGGATTCAACCAAAGACGCCCTAAGGATATTCTCCAGCAACAGCGTGTTGCGTTCGAGCGCAGGATTCGAAGGCGCCTTCGCGGCCTGCATGTATTTGCGCAGGATACCAGCGACTACATCCGCGTTCTTCTTCTTGCTCGCTGCCGTCCACGTGCCGCCGCCACTAGGGATGTCGATGTGTTTGCTTCCAACTCCCTTCAGGGCCTTTGCTGCACCAAGCACATCGAACAATTCTAGACTCTCGCTACTAATCAACTGGTCGAGGCCAAGGAAAACCGCTTCGAAGTACCTGGGTACGCGCTGCTTGGGAGTTTCAAATAAGACCTCGGAGAAACTCTGATTGTCCTTGTCGCCAAAAATATTAATGAATGCGCTAAACACACTCATAAACCGGTCCCGAAGGGCCTCTGGGGTATCGCGAAGAAGAACTGCTTCCATTTTTTCGGCACGGCCTGTGTCGGAGGATAGGCCATATACCTCATCCAGAATTCGAGAGTCGTAGGCCGGCATCGGCTCCAGCGCCATTGAGACAAGAAGATCGGCAATAAGTTCTTCATCGCGCGATTCACGCACTTGCTCGCGTTCCAAGATATCTTCGCGCACCCAGACGATGTCTTCGATATACACCCCAGCGCCATCTTTGCTCGACGAGATGCTTATTTTGGGCATATCGCGAAGGTCTACGATGTCGCTCAGGCTTACATCTCCGCGCACCTGTGCTGCCAAATCCCGAACTAGGTTCGCGAAATTCGACGTTGACCCGGCCTGTCTAAGATCCTGTCTGCTGAGGTGGCGCCCACCTGAGTTGATTCGTCGGAAGACCTCGTCCACTTCGTCGTCTGTCGCTGCGCGGTAGACTGACAACGGAAGACTGTATCCCGCGATACGAATGCACGTCTCGCGAGCGAGCTTAGGCTCCTTTTGGATCAACTTGCCGGCGTCGAGCGCATCTTTGCTTTCGGCCAGCGTCGCCAGATCAAAATATGCGTTCGCGACCGGGAATGTGTTGTTTATGAACCCAAAGACGGCATCCAAGCGCTGAAGTCCATCGATAATTTCCAAGCGCACGCCTGAGTCGGTTGCGCGCTCCGCAACGAGGATCAGGGGGACAGGGAGTTGTTTCTGCAGCGACTCGACGAACAATTGCTTTTCGTCAACGGACCACACCAGCTTTCGCTGGTAGCGACGATTGACTACGAGAGTCCCAGATCGAAATTGAGAATACAACGCCTGCACCGACTCACCGCGCACGATGAGGTTTGTGCTTAGTTGTGCCATTCGCTCGTTCCAGTGGGAGATGCCGCCCAGTGCTCCGACGGTTATCGAAAGAGTACAGCAAGAAGAACCAAGAGGAACTTCGAAATCCGAAAAGCCCAGCGCCAAGGATGCTTGCTCGCAGGATCACGCAGGCTGACGAGCAGGTAGAACCAAAGGAGGTGCGCCGCTACCTCAACTGCGGCCAGCAACGCCGATGCGTCGTGCAGGTCCGGTGTCACGAATCAGGCTTCGTTCAAGAGCCATGCGTGGAATACGCACCACCGGGCGCTCTCGCGATTGTCCGAGATTCTGCAGGTGCCCGGCCTGGCGAGGCAATCGGCGTCAACCTGCCCCCGAGCTTCTGTGGCTTGTTCGGCCCGAACCGCAACTACACCTCGTTCTCCACCGGCATGAACCAGACGGCGCGGCTGCAGTCGCTGGGCGCCTTCCGCGAGACGCTGGTGATGGACTCGGCGATGAAGGCGATCGCCACCTCGAATGATCCGGCGCTCGCGGGGCTCAAGTTCGGGCCGCTGGTCGAGACGCCGGTGAAGAACGTCGCCCAGCCGCTGCGGTACTACAAGCTGCTCGAGTAGCCGGCATCGCAGCTGATCAGAAGTGTCGAAGCGACTCTTCCCACTCGGTGGTGAGGGCCTTGAGCAGTCGCCGCGGAATGCGCTCGTCCCTCTTGGCAGCCTTGAGCGTGCTGCGCATCGCGTCGGCGAGAGCGCTGACCCGTTCTGCGGGCGCCGCGACGCCGCAGTGCTCTCTTCCGAAGGAGAGCAGCTCGCCGGGCAGGGGGTAACGGCGCTCACTTCGGCCCAAAAGCCGGAGCGCCATGGTCCGGTCGGTCACCAGCTCGCCCCCGCGCTCGTACGCATAGATCGTCGTCGTCACGACGTCGAAGAGCGGTGCAAGCCAGCGAGTCTGGTCGTCGTACAGCACACCGAAGTTCTTCAGATGCGCATCGCCATTTCGGACCAGCACGCTCAGCGCCAGCTGGTCGAAGAAGGTCGCCAGCGCCCTCTGTGCACTCGAGCAGAACAACTTGAGCAGGCGGACGACGGCCTCGTAGCTGCCGCGATACTTCCGATCAGACAGAGCACCGCCGACCCTCAGGTCCATCAGCGCGGCGAGATCCTCGAAGCCCAGGCGCGTCGAACCTCGCAGGTCGAAACGGTCGATGAGCAAAAGCGTTCCGTCGTCGGAGAGTTCGTGCCGAGGCACTTCGAGCTGCGCCCGGGTCGCGACCTCGAGGCAGAGAAACTCGTTCGCTGCGAGACCGGGGTATTCGGGGCCGCCCGCCTTCACCAGGACGTTGGGAATCGGAATGGTGGTGCGATCGGGCACCAGGACCTTGGGCTGCACCCCTGAGAGGCCAGAGCCGGTCGAGAGGTAGGCGTCGACCAGTTCGCGAAATATCTTCCCGCCACGCCCCGAACCATCGCGCAGCAAGCTCTTCCGGCTGATCGGCTGCAAGCGCGCCTGATTCGCTTCACGCCCCAGGTAGCCGAGGCGCCCGATGCCGTTCGACCCCATCAACGCCAGCAGCTGCATCTTGGTCGGTGGGACTTTGGGCGACCGTTCGCGCAACTGCGCCAGCAGGAATCCTTCCGGCAGATTCATGTCCATCGCGGCGAAGAGTTCGCCGTCACGGAAGAGTCGGTCCTCAAGCGGCATCAGCAGCGATGCGGGCTTGATCGCCGTGGGCCGGTACTCGAACTCGTACTGGCTGGCCCGCCGCAGTTGACCGCAAGGCTCGCGCGCCGCCTCGACCTCGAGTTCGGTGACCTTTTGGGTGAAGTCGATCACGCGTCACCGTCCTCGTGCACCTCGGGGAAGAGCCGGCGCATGTCGGCAGCCCTCAGCGCTGGCTTCTTCTCGAAGGTGATGCGGTGGCCCAGCGCATCGAGCAGTCGGGTGAGTGAGGACGCATCGACGACCTCGCCGCGCTCGAGCCGATGAATGGTGTCGCGGCTCACGCCTGCGCGCGCGGACAGTCGCTGCTGCGTCCACTTCAGGTCCTGGCGAAGCGTGCGGAAGCGAGTTCCAAGATCGGTGAGCAGCCCCTCTTTGTCCATCTTGTCGGACATTCTACCCGCACGATGTCCGACGTGTCATGCATTCAAGCGCGGGTCGGGATCCGCTTCAGGGAAAGCCCAGCCACTCCCGCATCAAGAAGCCGCAGCTGGCGCTGAAGGCGTTGGCGGCCAGGCTCCACAGCAACGCCTTGCCTGCCGAAGTTCCGTTCAAGCGCAGCCACACCGCTTCGGCCAACACCGCGAAGAGCTCAGCGAGCGCGACCATCGGTCCGTACCCGAGGCCATGGTCCATCAGCACCGGAAAGACGAACCACACCACCGGGTGCGTCATCGCGCTGGCCAGGAACGCGACCCGAAGGCTCCCCGTCGCCTTCCAATAGATCGGCATCTCGAAGAGCTGCGTGAAGAAGAACGCGACCAGCCAACCCCACACTGCCGTCAGCACGCAGGTCGCTTTCGCTCGACGAGAAGAAACGCCGCGACTGCGAGCTCGAGGTAGCCGTGAAACGCCGCGAGCCGCAGGTAGCCCCAGCGCGCGTTCGCGAGGTCCTTCCATGCCCAGAACGCGATGAACGCGGTGAGCCCGATGAACACGAGCAGCAGCGGAACCCCGAAGTCCTTCACGAGCGCAGCCCACGTGGCGCGGAAGGGGCGGGGTGCCGGACGGCCGCGCGCGTCTTCAGGTATCAACCGCAACCACATCGCGTAGTGCACCGACTGCAGGAAGGCGAACGACAGCACCAACCGAGGGCCGAACGTGGGGCCCAGACCGGGCGCCGCGAACTCTGCGAACTCGGAGAAGCTGGTGCCGCTGCCTGGCGCCGACCAGCCCCCGAGCGCCGTGAGCAGGGGTTCGGCACCGCCCGCGAGTAAAAAGCCCGTGCCTGCGAGCACCAGCGCCGGCACCACGAAGGCCTGCTTCGTTCGCGGCCGCAGCGCCCACCACCAGCCCAACGCGACCAGGTTGTGCGCGTGGATGAACACCAGCAGGAACGGACTTTCCCAGGTGAAGGCGATGGCCGTGAGCCCCGCCCACAACGTCAGCGCTCCTGCTTTCCTCGCCACGGAACCTCGCGCCAAGAGCACCGCCGGCACGAGCGCGAGCAGGCTGATGGCAGGCGGCGCACCGAAACCCGTCGCGACGAGCGGCAGCGCCACCAACCACGCCAGCACACCGCGTTCATGCAGCTTCGGTTGAACGACGAGGTAGCGCGCATCGGCCACCAGGTGCGGCACGCCGAGCAGCACCGGGCCCAGCGCGAGCAACCACAGGGGAGAAATCAGGGTGAGCGTGAACGAGACCAGCACCGAGAGCGCGCCCAGCCACAGCACCCGGCTCGCGCGGTCGGCATACAGATGCGAAAGCCACGGGCGCAGCGCCCGGTACACACGCGAGCGAGCCGAGTCGACCCACCACGGCTCAGCGTGCGGCGAAGAAGGCGTCATGCAGCCGAAGCGGTCGGACCACGCGGCTTGAAGGTGAGCGCCGCCGCCACCAGCGCGAGAAACGCGAGCCCCGCGCCGAGCCACGGCAAGGCCGAGCGGGCAGAGCCCTTCGCGGTCGCCACGCACGTGAGCATCTTCACCGCCTTGTACGTCGGCGGAATTCCACTGCTGTAATCAGGCCGGGAGATTGACGTCTCGATGCAGGTGCCCGCCTGGCCTTCGCCCGTGGTGCACGCCGCGCCCGACGCCTTGTTCCGGCAGGTCGCCACTTCCTCGGGAATGATGTCTGCGAACGCCGGAGCTGCGAGCACTGCCACCAGGACCAGGATTCTCACCGTCGCGACTGTACACGCGGTGTCTCAGGACGTCGCATGACAGATGCCTCGTGGGAGGGCGGTAAGCACGCGGATTGCCGTCGACTTCGCCGGGCATCGGGATTGCTCAGGTGGCTGTCATGACCACCGTTCATCAGGCCGCCGTCGTCCGAACCCAGACCGCCGTCACCGCCTTCGAGTCCGCCACCACCAGGCACGAGGACGCGGGCGTGAAGCTCGGCAACCTGCAGCAGCGCCACCAGAAGGTGTCCGCGCTGGTGGTGCGGCTCGAGAGCGATGCGAAGGACAACCCGAAGAAGTACGGGCCTGCGCTCGCCGAGGCGAAGAGCAAGCTGACGAAGTTGGGCAAAGAGCTCGCCGCGCAAGGCGACGTGGTGAAGGGCGCGGGGGCCGCGGTCGCTGCCAGCCGAGGCGAGGTGAACAAGGCGGAGGTCGCTGCACTGGAGGCTGCGAAGAAGGCGATGGTCCCCGGCGCGATCTGGGTCGACTCGCTGGAAGACGCGGCCAGCCTCCCGGTGGAAAACCAGAAGGCCGTGCTCGGCGCCGTCACCTTCGTCTCCAAAGAGCAGGCGCTCGCGACCGACGTGAAGGCCGTAAAAGAAGCGCTCAAGACGATGGATCCGGCCGAGGCCCTCGAGGTGCTCGATCACCGCCTCATGGGCACCGCGCCCTCGGAGCAGCCGAAGCTGCTCTCCGCGCTGAAGAACGAGCTGGAGTTTCTGGCCAGCGCCGCCAACGAGTCTGCCGTTCACAATCCGCGCGGTGAGGCCGCGGGCAAGGCGTACGTCGAGGCCATGCGCATGGCCTCTCCGGCCGCGCAGAAGCTCATGACCAAAGCGCTGGCAGCCACGTTCCCCGAGGGCGCGAAGTGGCGGGCGGGCATGGAACACGCGTGGCAAACGGGCGTGGGCAAGGCGCTGGGCGAATCGATGAAGAGCGGCCAGCAGTTCGGCGCGGCAGCCGAACTGGTCAACGCGCTCTCCGCGGCAGGCAAGCTCGACCAGGCCGGCACCATGCGCGGCGTCATCGCCGACACGGTCAAAGAGCTGCGCGCGGACTTCACCCATCAATCGAAAGAAGTGATGCGCCTGCGCGGTGAGCTGGCCCTGCTCAACCAGGGTGTCGGCGCGCTGATGACCAGCGACCAGCGCAACAAGGCCATCGAGGGCTTCAAGGCGAAGCACGCGAAGGAGTTCGAAGGCTTCGACGCGGCCGCCAACAAGCTCACCGGCGCCTTCGAGGCCTTCCCGCTCGCGAAGGACACGGGGCCCGCGCAGATGGGGCGGTTCGCCTGGCAGGACAACAAGAGCCTCGTGGCCGAGATGGCCCAGGTGCAGAAGCTGATGGGTTCCATCCAGAGCACGCCGGCGGGTGAGAAAGCGATCCTCGACGCGCTGCGTGCCCAGGAGAAGGGCCTCGCGCCAGCCTGGCTCGACAGCGCCATCGAACTTTCGAAGAGCTCGAAGGATCTGGCGGAGGGCACCGCGAAGGTGGTCGCCACCGGCATCGCGCAGCTCGGCATGACGGGCGCGGTCACCTCGAAGCAGAGCCTGGTGAAGCTGCTCCAGAAGAACGCGGGGCTGCTGGGCATCGACCCGGAAAAGGCGAAGGAGCTCGGCGCCGCCTTCACCAGCAACTCGGCCGACCGGCTGAAGGCGGCCTTCAAGGACATCGACAGCGGCAACTTCGCCACGACGAAGCGTGGGCAGGCAGCGCTCAAGGTCGTGGGCCTCGGCTTCGCGGCGTATGGCGTCGCCAAGGGGGTCAAGGGCTGGGAAGACGCGGGCGCGCTCGACCGCTTCAAGACCGTGGTCGCTGGTGCTCAGCTGGGTGTCGACGGTGCGACGCTCGCGCTCGAGTTGTTGGGGCGCAAGAGCGCGCTGCAGTCGCTCTCGAAGCTCAGCGGCGGCCTGAACGTGGTGGGCGGCATGCTCGACGTCTTCGGCGGCATCAAGGGCATCGCCGGCGGCAACGTGGGCGAGGGCGTGGCGGATCTCATGTCGGGCGCGGGCGGCGTGTTGATGGGTCTGGCTTCAGTGTCCAGCTCGGTACCCGGTGGCCAGGTGCTCGGCGCTGCGCTGGCTGTCGGCGGCCTGGTGACCAAGCTCGTCCTGGGCTCGCGCGCGAAGTCGAAGGCGGAGAAGAGCTCCGAAGCCGACGCCCGGGCTTACCTCGTCGCTGCTGGCGTCGACCCGAAGCTCGCCAAGGCCCTGGGCAACGTGCGTGAGGATGACCATCGCAATGCGGGCGTGCCCATCAGCCAGCTGGCGGAGTACCTGGGCACGAAGCCCGAGACGCTCTTCGTCAGGTTGCAGAAGCTCCCGCCGGCGAGGCTCGACGAGTTCGTTCGCGTCATGCTCGGCCTCGAGCTCGACGACTCTGGAAGGGCCGTGAAGGGGCCGATCAGCCAGCCTGGCAAGGGGGACTCTTCCACGATCGAGACGAAGTACCTGCCCATGGCCTCGAAGGACGCGATCACCGTGCCCACCGTCGAGTACGGACCGCGCAGCCTTTCGACGGCGGCCGTCTGGGCGGACGACTTCCTCAAGAAGAACGGCGTCTGAAGAGCAGCACCGCCAACACCGCTGCTGCTCCCGGAAAGGCCGCGCACGATTGCTTCGTCGCGGGGGCCGGCGCTGCCAGGACCACCCCGAATCGGTTCATGCCTGCAGTCTCGGCCGCGTGTACGGCCGGGAGAAGTGAATCCACTGCCGCGCGTCGATCTCCACGAACCATTCGATGTTCGGAATGAACGTGAAGCGCACGCTGGTGAACTGCTCCAGCAGCTCGGCCGCTTGCATGGGTGAGAGCTTCGGCCCCTTGAAGCTGACGCGGATGAACGTCTCGAGCGTCGGCGTGACGTCCACCGATGCGCAGACGTGAACCGAGCCGACGCGGCAGGTGTTGTCGACCGTCACTCTCCGGCCCGGCAACATCCACCGCTCGGGATCGATGGCGCGATCCAGCAGCGCGTCACCTGCCTCTTCCATCGATTTGACGATTGGTACCGTCGCACGCTGCATTCGGGTCGGCCCTCCGCGAAGACGAGAGGAACGAAACCGCGCGCGCGCTTTTGAAACAAGCCCTGCACCCGCTTGACGCGGTCGATTTCACCAGCTCACAACATCGCGAGATCGTCGCGATGCACGGCTTCATCCAGACCGCGATAGCCCAGCGCCGCTTCGATCTGCGTGGTGCGTTTGCCGGCGATCTTCCGCAGCTCATCGGCGGGGTACGCCACCAGGCCCCGCGCGAAGACGTCTCCGCTCTCGTCGCTGAGGTCGACCGGGTCGCCATGCGAGAAGTTGCCTTTCACCTCGCGCACGCCGGAAGGAAGCAGGCTCTTCTTTCGCTCCAACACCGCTGCGCGTGCACCCGCATCGACCACCAGCGTGCCCTTCGGCTTGAGCGCATGCGCGATCCACGCGGTGCGCGCGTCACGCCGTCCCTGCTGCGGCTCGAAGAGCGTTCCTTCGTTGTCGCCCTCGAAGACGCGGGTCAGGGTGCCCGGCTTCTGCCCCGCGGCGATGACGCAGCGCACGCCGAGCTCGGTCACCTGCTGGGCTGCGCGCAGCTTGGTGATCATGCCTCCGGTGCCCACGCTGCTCCCACTTCCGCCAGCGGCGGAGAGCATCGCGCGGGTGACCACCTCGACGGTGCTGATGAGCTTCGCGTCTGCGTGCTTGCGCGGGTCGGCGTCGTAGAGCCCATCGACGTCGCTCAGGATCACCAGCGCATCGGCGTTCACCAGGCCCGCGACCAGGCCCGCCAGCGTGTCGTTGTCGCCGAACTTGATCTCGTCGACCGAGACCGTGTCGTTCTCGTTGATGACCGGCACCACGCCATCGCCGATGAGCCGCTCGAGCGCGTGACGGGCGTTCAAGTAACGACGCCGGTCCTGCACGTCGGAGTGCGTGAGCAGCACCTGCGCCACGATGCGCGGTGCGAGCGCTTCTTCCCACGCGCGCATCAAGCGGCTTTGCCCTACCGCGGCGCACGCCTGCTTGCCGGGAATGTCTTGAGGTCGCGCGGCAAGGCCCAGCCGCTCGACGCCCAGCGCGATGGCGCCGGAAGAGACGATGATGAGCTCACGCGACTTCGCCAGGAGCAGCAGCTCGTTGGCGAGGCGCTCGAAGTGAGGTCGATGAAAACGGCCGGTGGTGTTGGTGAGGGCGTTGGTGCCGATCTTCACCACCACACGCTTCGCGTTCGCGAGCGCGGTTCTTCGCTGGGCTGACACGACGCGGACAGTATCACCCACGCACACCGGTCATCCCGAGAGGCCGAGAGGGTTGGCGGAAATAGGAATTGAGAACCTCACCGTTCCCCCCGAGCGAAGTCGAGGGGTCACCTGCCGCGCGGCGCAGAGGTGGCATCTCGACTGCGCTCGATGCGAACGGTGGGTCTGTTC
>JBKJSE010000340.1:0-10459 GCA_046595925.1 Archangium sp.
CACCAAGTCGAAGTTCGACAACCTCTACGGCTGCCGTGAGTCGTTCCTCGACGGCGTCAAGCGCGCCACCGACGTGATGATCGCCGGCAAGATCGTCGTCGTCGCCGGCTACGGCGACGTGGGCAAGGGCTGCGCGCAGGCCGCCAAGGGCATGGGCGCTCGCGTGTACGTCACCGAAGTCGACCCCATCAACGCGCTGCAGGCGACGATGGAAGGCTTCCACGTCACCACGATGGAAGAGGCGGCCCCGCTGGCCGACATCGTGTGCACCGCGACCGGCTGCGTCGACGTGGTCACCGCCGAGCACATGACCCAGATGAAGGACGGCGTGATCCTCGCGAACATCGGTCACTTCGATTCCGAGATTCAGGTCAGCTGGCTCGAGAAGAACCCGGAGATCCGCGAGGAGAACGTGAAGCCTCAGGTCGACCAGTTCATCTTCCCCAACGGCAAGCGCCTCACCCTGCTGGCGCGCGGCCGCCTGGTGAACCTGGGCTGCGCCTCGGGTCACCCCTCGTTCGTGATGAGCAACTCGTTCACCAACCAGACGCTGGCGCAGTTGGCGCTCTGGGGCGCGATCGACACGGGCAACAAGTTCGAGGCCGGCAAGGTCTACGTGCTGCCCAAGAAGCTCGACGAGCACGTCGCCCGTCTGCACCTCAAGCAGGTCGGCGCGAAGCTGACCAAGCTCACCGACACCCAGGCCAAGTACATGGGCCTCGCGGTCGACGGCCCCTTCAAGCCGGACCACTACCGCTACTGAGTCGGTAAAGTTTCAACCACTGTGAAGCACGCGGGCCGCCTCGGGTTTTCGAGGCGGCCCGTCGTATTTCGAGAGTACACGTCAGCGATCGGCGCACATCTGACCCTCGGTTCGGCCTGACCCAGATTCGCCGAAGTTCAGTTTGCCGGTAAGGTCTGGGTCCTTCCGTTCACCCAAAGACCCATGCCCCTGATCCCCTGCAGAACATTCTTGCTCCCGTTCACGCTCGTGGTGTTCACGGGTTGCGTCGACGCGAGCCACAAGTTGGATGGGTCATGGGGTGTCGTGGAGGTGATCGAGACTGCACCACCGATCGCCCTCACGCCTGATCCAGTGATCGCGCCGCTTCCGCTGGCGCCGCTCCTGCCCGAGCTGATCTACCTCGAGCCGATGCCGCTCCCTGCGAGGCACGTGGTGATCGCCACCACGTCACCTGCGTCGTCGCGCCAGCTGAGCACCGTGCAGAGCGTGGAGATCGAGGTGGAGATCGAAGGTGGTGCCTCCGGCGCGCGCGAGATCTCTGCGGTGTTCGTCTCACCGCAAGGGCTGGTCTGGGAGCGCCAGGCCACCCTCATCGACGCCAGGCGGGGTGAGAAGCAGGTCGCGCGGTTCTCCTTGCCGGTGGCCTCGACCTTCATCGAAGAGCAGCAGCTTTCGGGTACCTGGAAGATCATCACGCTCGACGATGGTGCCGAGCTGGCGAGCGCGACGTTCGCGTTGGAGGAGTGACGATGATGCGCACCGCACTCTGCCTCGTGTTGTTGGCCACCAGCGCTTTGGCGCAGCAGAACAACTGGAACATCGATCGGGTCGCGGGCACCGCGGTGATGGACGAGGTGAGCACGCTCACCTTCCGGGTCACCAACCTCGCCACCAGCCGCGACACCATCGCGTCGTTCACCCTCGCCATTCCCAACGGGCCCTACGACATCGACGGCGCCACCGCCCCGGCGGGTTGGCGCGCCAGCAACATCGATCGCAAAGACCGCACGCTCACCTTCCGCGCGATCGACGCGTGCACCACCGCCACCGTGGGCCTGAGGCCGGGCCAATCGGCGCTCTTCGAAGCGCGGGTGGTGGGCGTGCCGCTCGCTGCCGACGCGACGGGGCAGGGTTTTCAGAAGCCCAAGGTCGACGTGCTCGACATCTGCAACCGCAACGTCAGCTTCCGCGCCTACGGGGGCAGCAGCTCGTGGTCGCTGGTGGGCCTCAACAGCCGGGTGACCTCGACCGTGCGCGCGATGGACATCGGCGATCAGGTCACGGTGAACCTCGCCATCACCAACACCTCGTCGGTCACCCAGAGCGCGATCACCCCCACCGCGCCCGTGCTCACCGGCACGGCGACCTTCGTGCTGGTCTCGGGCCCCACGCCCGCCTCGGTGAACTCGCTCGCGCAGGACTCGACCACGAGCTTCAGCTGGGTCTACCGGGCGACGGGTCGCGGCACGGCGCGCTTTTCCAGCAGCGCGAAGAACGCCGCGGTCAGCTCACCGGTGGCCACGTCGGCCGACATCAACGTGGGCGCTTTCCCCGCGACGCTGATCGCCAGGCCCACCACCACGGTGGACAACGGGGTCATCACCCTGCAGGTGCTGCCGACCAACAACGGCTCGGCGCCCCTGACCAACGTGACGCCGCTGCCGGCCACCGTGACGCCGACGGGCACCGCGACGGCGACGCTGCTCACCGGACCCACGCCTGCCAGCGTCGACGCGCTCGGTCCAGACGCCACCACCGCCTTCACCACCACCTGGAGAATCCGCGGAGACCCCGGGGATCGCGTCACCTTCCAGGGGCGCGCCCGCGGCGTCGACGCGCTGGGCGCAACCCTCACCAGCGATCCGCTCAGCAGCACCGAGATCACCCTGCGTGAGCTCACCGTGGCGCCCTCACCTTCTGCCGTCATCTCGGCGTCGGGCACCACGCAGATCACCTACCAACTCGCCAACGGCAGCGACCTGCCCATCACCGGCGTGGTGCTGATGACGCCCGACGCGAATCTCTTTCCCACCCCCACCGCGACCGCGCTGCCCACCGGGTGGACGGCGTCGCCCTCGAGCACCCCGCGCGGCCTGCGCTTCGACGCGAACACGGCGGCGCGCATCCTCCCCGGGCAGACGCAGACGTTCACCATCAGCTACGCGTCGATCGGAATGGTGACGGTGAACACGCCCACCTCGCACAAGGCGCACATCATCTTCAGCGACGCCACGACGGCGCGCGCCGAGGCCCAGGTGACGGTGGTGCTGAACCGGCCGGTTCCTGACATCGCGATGCCCGTGGCCGTGGCGACGACGGGCCGGGTGCACTTCACCTGGAGCAACCCCGCGCTTCACGACGGCGTGTTGATTCTCCGCGCTGCGGGCGCACCGCCGAATACCGCGCCCTCGCCGGGCCGCAGGTACCCGCCCACCACGACGCTGGGCAACGCGACCGTCGTCTACGAAGACGCGTTGAGCTTCAGCACCAGCTTCGCCGACACGGGCCTGACCAACGGCACCGTCTATTACTACCGGCTCTACAACCGCGATGAGTACGGGCTGTACTCGCCGGGCAACGTGCCCACCGCCAGCCCCAACAACTACCTGCTGGTGATCACCCCCGGCACCACCGCCAGCGATCCGCTCTGGTGTTCGACGATGGGCCTGCCCGCGCTGCAGCAGCCCTTCACCGACCTGGGCAAGGCCATCTACCAATCGACCAACGGCAGCTACTTCACCGCCAACACCATCACCACCGGCGCCCCGGTGAACGGCAACGAGAAGTGGCGGCCCAGCCTGACGCGCGGCGTGGTGCAGGCGCGCCCGACGGCACAGAGGCTCAACGGCGCGACCGAGCCTTCTCTCTTCGTGGGTGATCAGCTCGGCTTTGCCTATCGCCTCAGCGGGGCCACGGGCGCCGTGACGTGGACGGGCAACGGCGGCGTCGCGCTCGGCGAGGTGATCCAGGCGCAGAGCGTGGTGGCGGTGCGTTCGTTCAGCAACACGGCCTTCCAGGCGAAGTACCCGACCGACGTGGTGTTCTTCTCGACGCGCAACAGCACGGTGCGCACGAGCAACAGCGTGAGGGCCTTGAGGGCCGACACGGGCGCGCAGCTGTTCTCGTATCAGCCCGGCGACCTCGATCAGATCACCGGCGCGCCGATGTACGACTTCCTCGCGGGGACCTTGTGGGTCGCCAGTCTGCGCACGGCCGGGCCTTCATTGCGCGTCATCGACACGGTCAACCCCACCGCGGCGCCGCTGCTGGTGGTGAGCGATCTGGCCGACATTCCCACTGGCGTCACCCGCCAGGGCGGCGTCAACCAGGCGATCGTGGTCGATCGCACGGGCCTCGCGCGCGGCTACCGCATCAACACGCGCACGCTCGCCTGGCAACTCAACCTGGGTGGGGCGGTGACCACCCCCCTGGTGCCCTACCTGGAAGACTTCTTCGCGAGCACCGCCACGGGCGTGCAGCGCTTCCACATCGACACCGTGACCAACACGGTCACGCCGGTCTGGGCGGCGCCCGCCGCCATGCGGCTCCCCACCTCGGTGCGCGTCGACGCGGCGGCCGGCAAGCTCTTCGTGGGCGACGCAGACGGCTACCTGCGCCGCTTGAACCTGGTCACCGGGCTCATCGAACAGTCAGTGCGCGTCTCGACGGTGGGTGGGTCGAGCATGCCCTCGCTCGATACGACAGCGGGGCTGAAGCGGGTGTACGTCGGTACTGCAGACGGGCGGCTGTGCGGTTTCCTCACTACCTTCTAAGGTACATTTCTTTCGGGCTTGGCAGCTCCGACTACACAGGACGTACCTTGAAGCATCCAAGGAGCCCGCAACCCCCTCCGCTCGCGATCGCGCGACGCCCGTGGGCTGCACCGCTGGTGCGCAGCACGCAGGTCGAAGCGGCCGTCAAGCTGCTGTGCTCCTCGGGCGCGCCCTTCGTCTGTGAAAGTGGCGGGTGCTGCGACGTCGACCCGGACTGCTCGACCCTCTGCAACGGCGGTTAGCGAGCGCGGAGCAAGCCGACCAGCTGACGCAGCAACGGCACCCGCTTGAGTGCGCGCGAAGCCTGAGGAAGAAGTCGCAGGAAGACGCGCGCGGAAGCGGGCCACGCATGCACGACTTCGTTCCGTTTGAAGCCGATCACCCGGCCCAGCGCTTCGATGGGCTGCGGGTCGAGCACGCCCACGCTCGAGGCGGTCTGCAGCGGCTCGAGTGAAGCGACCAGGTGCGCGGCCAGCACGCCGTTGGGCAGCTTCACCACGGCGATCTCACCGAGGCGCAGCGAGCTGGCCGCCACACGCTCGACACGAAGCGAATCGCCATCGAGCAGCAGGGGCCACAAGCTTTGACCCGAAGCGCGCAGCCACATCACCGCGCCGGGCTCAAGACCTCGGAGCAGTTGCTCGTGTACGTCGCTCACAGGCAACCGCCGTCGGCGCTCGACTGAAGCGGGCTGATCAACGAGCCCGCGGTGAACGTGCAGGTGGTGCCGACGTTGAAGCGCACCCGGCCCACGCCCGCGCCCCCACCGCCGCCCGCGCCTGGCAGCACGCCGTTGCCACCCACGCCTGCATCGGTGGTGCGGCTGGCGCCGGAGCCTCCACTGCCCCCGCGGGGTGACGCGGTCGCGCCTCCGGGTGCAGCAAGACCATCGGTGCGGCTGCCCGGCGAACCGTTCGCGCCCGCAAGCGTGCCTGAGCCTTCACCCCCACCGCCTCCGAGCGCGAGCACGCGGCCCGTGGTGGAGACCCGCAGCGTGCTGGCCTCGAGGAGCACACCACCACCGCTGCCAGCGCCTCCGGCCCCGAATGAGCCGACGCCGCCACCGCCGCCGCCTTCGCCGGGTGCGGCGATGAGGCCCGTCAGGGTGAGCGCGCCGGTCGAAGAGACCTGCAGCCCCCCGCCTGCGCGCCCGCCAGCGCCACCGTCGGTACCGGGCCCCGCGCCGCCTGAACAGCCGCCCCGCAGTGGGCTGAGCGAAGCCGTGCCCACCGGCGTCGTGCCGCCGGGTGCGGTGCCCGCGTTGCCCGAACCGGGACCGCCTGCGCCGCCCGCGCTGCCGAACGCGCCGCCGCTGCCCCCGGGACCTGACTGGGTGCCTGCCGTGCCGCTCGCACCGGTGGCCCCTGCGCAGTTGAGGTCGGCACCCGAGGCGGCGATGAGCTGCCCTGCGATGGTCGCCTCGCCGCGCACCGCGAAGATGACGGGCCGGCTGCCCACCAACACGAGGCGCGCCCCTGCGTCGATGAAGAGCGACGTCGTCGAGAACAGCAGCACCTGATTGGACTGCGCCAGAACGCCGCCTGAAGGGAGGACCGCGGTCGCGCTGCAGCCCATCGAGGTGAGCGTCGGGGGCGAAGGCGTGGTGTCGAGCACCACCTCGAGGCAGTCGATCACGATGCCGGAATCAACTGACGGAATGAGCGCCGGGTCGAAGTTCGACGGAAGGTACGGCCAGCCGCCGCCGTCGCAGGTGGCAAGTGGAGTCCCCGCGCAAGCGCCGTCGGCCACACACGCGTCTTGTGAGGTGCAGGCATCGTCGTCGCTGCAGGTGTTGCCCAGCGCCACCGCGTAGCTGCAGCCACCATCGAGCGCGGCCTGGCAGACGCCCGCCGCAAAACAGGCACCCGGTGGAGGAGCACAGATGCCAGGCGTGCTGGTGCAGCCGCCATCACCGTTGCACGTGCCTCCGGGACTGCATGGGCTGTTGCAGTTGGTGCCCACGGGCGCCGGGCGCGCGAGGCAGACGCCCGCGTCGCAGCCCTGATTGATGAGGCACGCCGGCAAGCCCACGCTGCAGTCGCGCGCCGACCCACCGGTGCAGAGGTTGTTCTGGCAGGTCTGCGAGACGGTGCAGCCGTCGCCATCGCTGCACGAACGCGCGGCGCACTGAGCATCGGCGCAGTCGATGGCGCCATTGCCATCGTTGTCCACGTCGTCGTCGCAGCGGACCTCGGTGGGCGCGAGGCAGCGTCCCATGCGGCAGGTGCCGCCGGGCCCGCAGTCTCTCATCGCGCAGTCAGGATCTACGCAGTCGCTCTGCAGATCGAGATCGTCATCCACTGAGTTGTCGCAGCTGCCTTCGACGCAGCCGGAGGCCACGCAGCGCAGCCCCAGGCCACACGAGAGCCCCTCGCAGTCGGAGTCGTTGCAATCGAAGCTGTCGTCGCAGTCGTTGTCGAACGTGTCGCCGCACGCTTCGGGCACGCCGGGCCGCACCAGCGGGTTGCCGTCATCGCAGTCGGCGGGGGTGGGCGAGCCGTCACCATCGAGGTCGTCGCCGGACGAGACGGGTACCGGCAACACGCGCAGCTCGACGCCGGTATCGGCCAACGCGCGCACGAAGGCCACCTGCTGCAGCGTGCTCTTTTCACCCGAAGACTCGAGGCAGGCGTCGTCAGTGAAGCCCAGCGCCTCGAGCGAGACTTCAGCCGGCCAGCTGTCCCGGAAGATGGCCACCTCGAGGGGCTCGCTGTCGGGACCACGCAGCATGGGCCGGGTGGTTCGCGCGCCCTGCCCTTCGGCCGTCACCCGCACCACGAAGCAGCGGGCGGTGACGCCACGCGCCCACGTCACTTTGGCAAAAATGAACTCACCTGCACCCGGAGTCGGCGCGCAGGCGAGCATCAAACAGAAGAAGACCCCGTTCTTCAGGCGGCGTCGGTCTTCCCGCTCAGCGCCTGCTCGACGTACTTCACGCCGTTGGGGGTGATCTGCGGGCCCTTCGCGGTGCGGCGGGCGTAACCGACGTGCTCACGCAGCGCCTTCGCGACGTTGGGCGCGGCATAGGTGATGCCGTGTTTGGCCCAGAACTTCGAGGTGATGCCCGAGGAGACTTCAACGGTGCCACGCGCGACGTAGAGGGGAATGAGCGAGCGGAGGAGCTGGTCCTTCTGCTTGCCGGCCTTGATCAGGTTCGCCTTCCTGGGGTGCGCGTCGAGGTTGGCGAGGATCTGCGCGAGCGGATCAGCCTTCGACGAAGCGGTCTTCTTCGCGGGCGCGGCGGCCTTGCGAGCTTTGGGAGCGGCGCTCTTCTTCGGCGCGGCCGTCTCGACGCCAAATGCCTTCTTCAGCTCGGCAAACTTCTTCTCGATGAACGACTCGAGCCCGTGAATTTCGAACAACCCAGATTTTGCCTTGGAAGCCTTGAAGGCCATGGTGACTCCTTGTTGCGTTACGTGAGTGCGGGCACCATACACTTTTCGAAAATCGCGTGAAGGCCCGAAAAATCGGCCCCGGCGCGAAGTCGACCTGCTCTGATCAGCGCCATGATTTTTTCGTTGCTGCTGATCAGCGTGCTCACCGCCCCGCGCGCGCCCGCGGACGCCGAGGTGGTGGTCGTGGTGCCGAAGCTGGATCAGGCGGCCCAACTGCTCCCGTTCTTCACCGCGGCGGGGTCACGCTCACCCCTGCTGCGCCCTGAGTCGTGGCGCTCGTCGGCGCACCCGTTGATCGACGTCGACATGACCAGCAAGGACGCGCTGGCGCTGGTCGGCATCGACTCGGGTGCGAGCCTCAGCGCAGCTCGCCTGGGCGACGCCTCGATCGCGTGCGTGACGCTCAGTGAGGTCGACAGGTACCGCAAGGCGGCCGACGCGAAGCTCGCCCGGTTGGGTGAGGTGTTCGAGAAGGTGGAAGGCGGCGTGTCGGTGTACGCGTCGCGAGATCCGCTCGGGCGCGTGCTCGCCGCTTACGTGCTGCACGGCAAGGAGTCGTGCGCGATCTCAGGCCATGGCCGCTCGGTGGAGACCCAGTTTCCCCTGCTGAGCAAGCTGGTGACGAAGACCACCGCGGCGCCGGGTTTCGCGTTGGCGGCGAAGGTTCCGGGCGTGGTGCAGCTCATCGGCCCTTCGGGCGCACAGCACGGCGTGGTCGCGCTCAACGCGAAGGAGCTGACGCTCACGGCCGATGCGAAGACGAAGGGGCTCCCGCTGGCGCAGTTGGCGGGCGCGGGCGTTTCGCCGCTCGGGGTGTTCACGGTGCCGGGCATGGCGGTGCTGCGCGCGCGGGTGGCGAAGACGCAGGTGCCGTCGATGGTCGAGCAGGCGGTGCGGCAATTTCCCGGCTCGGCGACGTTGCTACCCCTGGCGCGTGAGGCAGCGGCGTATTTCACGGGGAACGCGGCGGTGTTGATCAGTCACGCGAAGGTGACGACGGGGCTGCGCACGCGCGAGGCGCGCTTCTTCGCGGTGCGCTCGGCGTTGATCGCGGAGGTCAGTGATGCGGTCGCCGTCGAGGCGATGATCAGCCGGCTCGACCCGAAGGCGCTGATGTTCCGGGAAGGCACGCTGACGGTGACGTTGGTGGGCTCGATGTTGGTGGTGGCGAACGACGCCGAGGTGCGTGCACGCGCGGTGGCGGCGTTGGCCACGGCGGCGGGCAAGCAGGCGCACGGCGTGGAGTTCGAGATCGACCCGAAGCTGGTGGCGCGCGGTCTTCAGCAGGTGCCGCTGCTCGAGGCCGTGCAGGCACCAGAGTTGGCGGGCCTGGTCGCGGCAGGCACCGAGCTGGGGCCGTTGCTGCTGGCCTCGGAGAAGGTCTCGGGCTTCATCGACTCGGCAGCGGGTGGGCAGCACATCGCGCGGTTGGTGTGGCAGCTCGACGCGGCCAAGTTCGCAGGTGACGCCGGAGTACCCTGAGGACCCAGCGCAGCCAAAACCACCGTTCCCCCCGAGCGAAGTCGAGGGGTCACCTGCCGCGTCACCTGCCGCGCGGCGCAGAGGTGGCATCTCGACTGCGCTCGATGCGAACGGGGGTCTGTTCCTTCGGATGAAACCGCGGCGAGCCGACCCGTACTCGGGAGGAGCGCTTGGTGACGCAAACGTTGCTTGAACTCCATCAGGCTGCCGTTCGAGTTCGAGACAACCCTCACCGTGGAAAAGCTCCGAAGAGTCCTGGCGTGGGATGAAGCGGTGTTGGTCGCCGTCAGCAAGCTGCACCGCCCTCTGATGACCCAGGCGCTGCGCGGCGTGACGCACCTGGGAGACGCCCAGAGCCTCACCTTTCTGGGCCTCGTGCTGATGCTCGCCGGCACCACCCAGACCCGGCACCTCGGCCACATGTTGCTGCTCGCTTCGGGCGGCGCGGCGTTGATGGCGCAGTTGGTGAAGCGCCTGTCGAAACGCCGCCGACCTAACGCGGGAATTCTCGGGTTCACCGCGCTCGCGCAGAACCCCGACGCGTTCTCTTTTCCCTCGGGTCACACCGCTGCATCGGTCGCGCTCGCGGTGGCCTGGGCAGGTGAAGGCAGCGGGCTGGGCCTGCTGGCTTCCGCCTTCGCGGGCCTGGTGGGTTTCTCGCGCGTCTACCTGGGAGTGCATTACCCGCTCGACGTGATGGCCCGCGCCTTGATCGGGCTGACCGCCGGTGGGCTGGCGCGGTTGATCGGCTGAGCCAAGCGCCGCGGGGTCTGGTACGTCGGCCGCGCCATGACTGACCTCCTCGACAACGATCCACTCCGCGCACGACTCAAGAAACTCGAAGAGCAGGCAGAGCTCGGCGGCGGCGCGGACCGCATCGCCAAGCAGCACAAAGACGGCAAGCTCACCGCCCGCGAGCGCATCGACCTGCTGCTCGACCCGGGCACCTTCATGGAGCTCGACAAGTTCGTCACCCACCGCGCCACCGACTTCGGCATGGCCGACAAGAAGATCCCCGGCGACGGCGTGGTCACCGGCTACGGCAACATCGATGGCCGCCAGGT
>JBKJSE010000345.1:0-2963 GCA_046595925.1 Archangium sp.
CGCCGACACGGGCCTGCTCGTCTCGTGGACGATTGGCCTGTGCGTTCAGTGATGTTCGGCCTTAGAGAAGACGCGCCGTGAGTTCCCGACACATTCTTCTCGACAGCCCCGCCCTCGGTCGCCGTGCCCACGTCTGGTGTTTCGGAGACGTGGGGCCGCCGGTGGTGGTCTTTCCCAGCAACGCAGGCGTCGCGCACGAGTGGCAACAGAGCGGCATGATCGACGCGCTGGGCGAGTCGTTCGCGCGCGGCGGCATGAAGCTGTACTGCCCGGAGAGCAACATCTCGCAGTCGTTCTCCGGCCAGGGCCCGCTCGAGGCGCGCATGGCGCGGCACCGCCAGTACGAGCACTTCATTCTCGAGACGTTGATCCCCTTCATCAGGGAAGACTGCCGCAGCCCTGACGCCCGCGTGCTCGCCACCGGCTGCAGCATGGGCGCGATGTACAGCTCGCTCTTCACCCTCAAGTTCCCCGAGGTGTTCCGCGGCGCGCTGTGCCTCTCGGGCCGGTACCGCGCGGCGAGCTTCGTTCAGGGGGGCTACTCCGACGAGCTGTACTTCAACGACGTGCTCGCCTTCTTGCCGAACCTCGAAGGCGCGGCGCTCGAGCGCGTGCGGCAGCAGACGCACCTGACGCTGGTGGTGGGGCGGGGGCCGTTCGAGAACAACTGCCTGCCCGAGACGCTCGAGTTCGGCACGTGGCTCAAGCGGAAGGGCATCCCCAATCATCTCGCGGTGTGGGGCGACGACAGCCGGCACGACTACACGTGGTGGCGACGCCAGGCGGCGCACTACCTGCCGCAGCTGAGCTGACCGTCACAGCCCACCCGGTCGTTCGACGGCACCTGCGCCTGGCGCACAGGTTCATGGGGACGCATCGAAGGCCCGTGCTAGACGGGGCCCATGGTTACGAGCGGTAAAGGGTTGTGGGACAACGATGCGAGCGTCGAGGCAGTGCCTGGGTTGATTCGCGTCACGCCGAGCAAGGACCTCTGGCACCTGTTGGCCTCGTGGGGTTTGCGACTCTGGTTCGGCCAGTGTGAGCCGCGCGAGTTCGCCCGCGCCGTGGAGCGCAAGTCGAAGGAAGTGGTGAAGCTGCCCAAGCCCGTCTTCGATGCGCTCTCCAACATCGCGCAGCGGCCCGACTCGTTCCGCGGTCACCGCTCGCGCAAGCAGGAGCACACCGCGATTCTCGGTGGCTACTGCGGTGGTTTCCGCATGGAGGCGCTCTTCACGCTGCCCGAGACCAAGGAGATCGTTCAGAAGGTCTCCGATCGCTGCGCCAACCGCCTCGACGGCGTCTTCAAGGCCAAGCAGAAGGCGGCGCTGACGACCGACCCGTTGATCGAGCTCGGCGTGCTGCTCGAGTTCACCAACCTCGGCATCTTCCAGGACGCCCCCCGGGTCGAGAAGTGGAAGAAGGGCTTCGCCGAGATGAACGCGCTGACCACCGATGAGCGCGCGTACTACGACGAGTACGTCACTCGCGCAGACAAGCTCTTCACGATGCTCGTCAAGCCCTAGAGGCGCAGGAGCTGAGGCAACACCACCTCGGCTCCACCCAGCACGTTGAGCATCTTCGGAAACGGAGCGGGCTCGACGTTCACGTTGATGGTCAGTGCGCCCGACACGTCGGCGCACCGCACCGCGTAGCTGGTGATTCCCACCGAGAACGACGTTCCCACGAAGACGAGCACGTCAGCGTCGTTGAGCGCCTTCTTCCCGCGCCACGCCTGAAAGTCCGGGTGCGAGTCGTAGTGTTCGTCGAACAGCAGCACCAGCGGCCGCAGGGGCGCATCACAGCGCGCGCACCTCGGAATCTGCCCCTCACCGACTTTGGACAAGTCGACCGCGTTGACCGGGTGATCGATGCCCTCGCAGCCCGCCTTCCCCGCGCAGATGAAGCGGTCGTGGCGGCCGTGAATTTCGATCAGCTGATGTTCCGGGTGACCCGCGAGGCGATGCAGGCCGTCGATGTTCTGGGTGAGCACCAGGTCATCGCTCGAGCGTCCCATCGCCTTGGCGAGCGCGAGGTGCCCTGCGTTCGGCTTGAAGTCGCGAAAGAGGTCTCCGTGGGCCTGCAGCCAGAACTGGCTCCACCACGCCGCGGGGTCGTCGTGAAACTTCTGGGCCGTTCCCCAGGTCATCACGTTCTCGTCCCAGATGGCCTTCGGCCCCGAGCGGTACGCGCGAATGCCGCTGGGCACCGAGAGCCCCGCTCCGCACAGGAAGACCACCCGCCGTGCGTCCGCGAGCCTCAGCGCGAGTTCGGTGATGTTAGAGTCCATCGGGCTCTATTGGAGCATCATCGCGCTGGAAAGGAAAGTGAGGGCCTAGCGGCTGGGCCCCAGCTCCAACAACTGCGCGTCGATCTTGCCGAGCTCGGCCTTATTCCCGGCCGAGACGTGAAGTTTGCGCAGTTGAATGAGCGTGCCGCGCGCGTCTTCTTTGTGCTTGAGCTCGAGGTGAACGTTCGCGAGGTCCTGCAGCAGCTCGATCGAGGGCTGGCCCCAGACGAGCGCGCCCTTGAGCACCGCCAACGCCTTGGTCGCGAACCCGGCGGTCAGGTGGGCCTGGGCCGCGCGGCGCACGTACTCGTGAGCGCCGTTGAGATCACCCTGTGCCTTGAGCTGATTTGCGAGATCCTGAGCGAGCCGTGCGTCGGCCGGGTTCTCGTCGACGCGCTCGCGCAGCGCCGCGAGTGGATCGCCGCTCTTCTTCTTCTGGAACAGCCCTCCAAGAAATCCCATGGGGTGCAGCGTAGACGACCGTGCAGCCGGCGAGCACTTGATCAAATGAGGAAAGGCCCTGCGGCTGTTCCCTCCGAGGCGGTTGGCCGAAATAGAACACCGTTCCCCCCGAGCAATGAACCAGCTTCGCTGGCGATTTCGACCGAAGGAACACACCGGTCCTCCCGAGCGGAGTCGAGGGAGTACTTCTGCCTCGCGCGGCAGGTCACCCCTC
>JBKJSE010000289.1:0-2922 GCA_046595925.1 Archangium sp.
CTGGGCACCGTCTTCGCCTTGTGGCCGCCGGTGTTCGGAGTGGTGAGCACCGCGGGCGCGCTGATTTTGCTCGGCCACTTCCTGGGCATGACGGCGCTCGCCATGGCCTCGCGAGAAAAGTCGCGCACGCCAGGCGTCGCGTTCCTGCGCGGTTCGTGGCGGCGTGACGCAGCTCAGTCGATTTCGCCCGTCTCGCTCTCGCAGAGCTGAAACGACGGTAAGGTTCTTCGTTGAACCGGTGCCCTCTTTGATGCGGAGCGCCTTCGATGCGTGACTCGTTCTGCTCGTTCTGCGGCACCGTGTATCCACTGCCCCACCGCTACACTCAGGCGCAGGTTGGGCGATGAAGTGGAGCTCACCGCAGCAGCGATTGCGGCGGGGTCTGGTCCGATGCGGCGTCGCCGAACCCGGCTAGAGAAAACGGTAGCCTTTCGGCGGCGGCGGCACGCGAAGCCCACGGCTGGCAAGGTAGGCCTCAGCGCTCCGTGCACCTTTCTCCGACCACGACAGCTTCCAGTCTGGCGGCCAAGCCGAACGAGCCCGCTCGACCAACCGAGCCGGGTCGTCGGACAACGAAGCGATCAAGTGAGCTGATTGAGCGTCCTTGGCGAACAAGGCGACCTGGTAGTCGGGCCAGCCCCAGGCGATCGACTCGCGCTCGACCCAGTCAATCAAGAACCCGGACTCCCCAACGCCGAAGACCCCTGGCTTGAACGACTTGATGAGGGTTCGCACGGCATGTGGCCCGTCCATCCACACCAGCAGAGCTGATGGCCCCGCCCACTTGTCCATGAGTACTCGCACGCGGGTTCGATTGAAGAAGCCGGATTCGACCAGGACACACTCACCGAATTGAGCCATCGCGCTCCACGCACCCCTGCGCAGCCCGAGCATTGTCGGGAACGGCCTCAAGCGCATCTGCGAACTGACCCTCGTTGAGCGGCATCAACTGCGCTCCTCTCTTGGCGACGTCAGGGCGACGAGATGGTACCAGACGCTGACTGCTTGACTGACGAACAGCGAGGCAACGTGGGCTTCTTTGATCGCTTCCGAAGAGGGCCAGAGCTCGCGGTCAAGAACCCGCGGGTGTTCACGCTCCCGTACAGTGGAATGAAGGTCGCCGCAGTTCGAGGCGACGAAATCTGGGTTCGGAGCGGCTTCGTCGGCGTTCAAATCGTCGCCCTCGAAGCGAAGACCGGAGCGATACGTCATCAGCTCCAAATGCCGTCACAGGAACACCGCGATTGGCGCCTTCTGTTCGCGAAGGGCTCCGTCGCGGGCAACGCAGGAACTGGAGTCTGCTGCGTTTCCCGGGAGTCTGGCGCAGTGGTGTGGACGCAAGCCAACGCGCTGCTGCTCGCTGCCACCCCGCGGGGTTTCATCGTGGCCGTGAACCGCGGCCGTCGAGCGTCTTCGCTCATCGAGCGGCGCGAAGACGGGTCCGTGCGAGAGCTCGTCGAGGCAAAGTGCGGACAGCACGAACTCTCTGCGGTCGCGGTCGACGGGGCCGTCTTCGCGATTGTCGGCGAGCACCTGGTTCGCATTCCGTTGTCCGCCGAAGGCGCTCCGGTCGTGACCACGCCTC
This sequence comes from Archangium sp., assembly GCA_046595925.1. Lineage (GTDB taxonomy): Bacteria > Myxococcota > Myxococcia > Myxococcales > Myxococcaceae > Archangium_A. The sequence goes on from JBKJSE010000289.1 coordinate 1,586, forward strand.
TTGGTACTGGCAAACGATCGAGCCGGGTCTTCACGTTCAGAGACCACGCGCTGGTCGTCGACGCGCAGGAGACTCAGCTGGGAGGCCAGACGAGATTTCTGCTCGCGCAGGCGGCCGGGGGGGCGTTGAAAGAACTGGCGGTGGTGCCTTCCTTCATCTCCCCGCGCGTCGCGGCGACGAGCTCGGAGGTCTTCGTTGCCGTCTCGCCAGATGGAGAGACGACGCGAACCTGCTGGGTCGTGCCGCTCGATGGCAGCGGAGGCGGGGGCGGACGCTCCGTACCTGCCGAAACTGAGGTGTGCGCATCGGCGTCGGCGGTCGCCATCGGCAGGCGAGGCGTCGCCACCCTGTGGTCGAAGACGCCGGCCGGGCTCAGCACGTGCGACGTGAGCCTGCCAGAGCAGGCGTTTCCAGCCGTCGGCCTCGGGGAGCGAGAACTGTGCTTCGTGGTGCACACGTCACTGTTCGTTCACGGCGTAGCGTCCTTGTTGTGGGCACCGGTGCCTCCTTTCGCCTCCGAAGCTCGGCAAGCGGAAGGGCGCAACCTGCAGCACCTTGAGCGCGCTCGAGATCAGCTTGGGTTTTCAATTTCTCCGTTGCTTGAGAAGGTGCTCCGCCAGACCGACACCGACGAGGCGTTTCGGCGCTGGCTTGATCAACTCTCGATTCTCATCGAGGTGACGGGAAAGAGCACCGCGTGGGAGGGCGCGGACCCGTGCTTGTTGGGGCTCGCAGGAAGCGGGGGCGGCGACGTCGTGGCGTTCTACGTCTTTCCACCCGGACTTCCTGCTGGAGCGCCGCTCCCGATGGTCGACTGGTGGCACGAGACGAACGAGGTCTCGTGGTTGTCTCCAGACTTCGACACGTGGTTCGCAACGAGGCTCGCCTCTGAGCGAGAGGCGTCACCCGAGGTCGTCGCTTTGGTCCTCGAGCGACTTGGGCTGCCGGCTGAGTTCGCCAAGTCGGCCGTCGTCGCCGCGGCGGCCCCGGCCTGGTTCACGGCCGACCCGACGACAGACACAGAAGAACGTCGCCTGGTTCACTCGCTCCGAACGATGCGCGAAGACGCGGCGACGCGTGAGCGGCTGCGTACCGTGTACGCCGAGCTCGGCTGGGCGTGGCATGGCGAGAATCTCGACGACTGACCATCGAGCTCGTCTCGACGGTCGATCCGCGCACGTGGGTCAAGAGCCGGCTGGCGCGCATCGCCGGCGTCATCACGCTCGATCTCGCCTGGGTCTGTCTGGGCACCGTCTTCGCCTTGTGGCCGCCGGTGTTCGGAGTGGTGAGCACCGCGGGCGCGCTGATTTTGCTCGGCCACTTCCTGGGCATGACGG
>JBKJSE010000450.1:0-5610 GCA_046595925.1 Archangium sp.
CGCGGGTTTGCCCGAGGCCGAAAAGTTCAAGGACGTCGCCGACAAGCGCGCGATGTTCGATTCCGCGCCCGGCGGGAAGTAACTCCAGGTCGTCGAAACAGGAATTGAGAACCCACCAGGGGTACTGGCTTCGCCGGCGATTTCGTCCGAAGGAACAGACCCACCGGTCCCCCCGAGCGCAGTCGAGGGTTCACTGCCCGCTCGAAGCAGAGGTACTCCCTCGACTCCGCTCGGGATGCACGGTGTGCGCTTCTTATTTCGATCAACCCTGCCAGCCCTGCGCGAAGCAGAGGTACTCCCTCGACTCCGCTCCTCGAGGGGTCACCCGCCGCGCGGCGCAGAGGTGGCATCTCGACTGCGCTCGATGCGAACGGTGGGTCTGTTCCTTCGGATGAAATCGCCGGCGAAGCCGGTCAGGCCACTGAGAGCGCGCCCACCTTCAGGCCGCGTGCTCGCAGCTCATCGCGAATGCGGCTGACGGCTTCGGCCGAAGGCGGACCGCGGTGCCCCACCAGCTTCAACGCGATCTCCCTGGGTCCCATGCGCTCGATCTCCACGTGCGCGCCCAGCGAGTTGTTGAGCGTCAACGCCAGCCCCGGCCGCTGCGACTTCACGAACAGCTCGATTCTTTCGATCAACGCCACGGCCTGAGCCGCCTTCGTCTCGGGTGGCGCTTCGACTTTGGGCGGCGCCTGCACGGCGGGGTGAAGGTGATGCACCGACGCTTCGAGGATCAGCGCCCGCGGCTGTTGAGGCTCAGGCGTGAGCTCTCTGGTGATGAACTCGAGCACGCGCGAGGCCCTCTGTTCCTGCTGCGCTTCGCTCCGTTCGCTGCGAACCGTGGTCAGCGCCTTCGTCACTTCTTGCGCTTCGGTGCGCACCACGCCGAGCCGCTGCGCTTCTGAGTTCGCCTGCGTGCGCGCCCGGGTGAGGGTCTGCGTGGTGGCGATGGCGGTCGAGGTGACCTTCGTCAGCGCAAGCTTCGCGATCGGCCGCAGCCCCGGGGGCACGAGCGGCTTGACGTCCTTCGTCAGGCCGGAGCGCGCTTCAGCCAGCAGTTGTTTGAACGGTTGAGCGGCTTTGGTGGCGACGGCTGCGGGGACAGACGCCTTCGGGTCGACCTTCATGGGAAGCCCACCTGAGCATCCGCTGTGCCGCCGCCCTCAGAACGTCATTTCAGCCGCTTACGTCTCAACGCCAGTCCGCTGGCAGGGCCGGGTGGGCCCCTGGTCGTGTTTTTCCGAGCCCCTTCAGTGCGCGAAACCGCCGGGCTGCTGCGACGCGGTGCCGGTCAGCTCGTTGATGGCGACGGGGCAGGTGGCGACGTCTTGCGGGCGGCCCAACAGCACGCCGGTCGACCAGTCGCGATCGCTGAAGAGGAGGCCTTCACGAATCTCGAGCTCGGTGGCGGCCTTGTTCATCTCCCAGAAGCGGCCCTTGATCAGCACGCGCTGACCGCGGTGGAACTTCTCGATGTCGGAGAACTGCTTGCTCGCCAGACGCACGTAGATGATCACCGGGTCGACCTTCACCGGCGCCTGCGCGAGCAGGTTGACCTGGTTCATGCGCGGGTCCTGCGGCATCCACTGCAGCACGGCGACCAGCTCTTCGGCCGCCGCGTCGCGGTAGCGCTTCTTCTTCCCCTTGCCCTTGGGCTGGTTGATCCCGATGTCGAGCAGCGTGGCGCCGCCCCAGGCGATGTCGCGATCGACGTAGGTGTCGTGGAAGGCGGCGATGACGTCGGTGGTGACCGCGCTGTTCGCGTTGAGGGCCTCTTCGGCGTAGCGCTCCCGCAGCATGGGAATGGTGAAGTAGGCCGAGTCAGCGGGCTTGATCTCTTCGTTGATCATCTTGAGCTTGGCCATGTCGATGAGCTTGACCTTCTTGTTGAGCGTCGCCGCCGTCGCGAGCCACTCATCGGAAAGGCGCTTGTCGATCATGATCTTCCGCACCATCGCCACCAGGTACGCGACCGCGGGGAAGCCGGGCGTGGAGAGCTGGGTCTGCACGGCTTCCTGAAGCTCGGGCGGCAGGGTGAAGTTCTCGTCGCGCTTGTGGATGACCGGGGCGATCTCGGCGAGCGCTACGAAGAGGCCGCCGATCAACTGCACGCAGCCGGGGTCTTCCGTGCCGGTCACCAGCATCTTGGAGAACTTCGACTTGAGGAACTTGCTGTCCATCTTCTCTTCGCGAAAGTTCGGCGGCTTGCCGGTGCCGAAGATCTCTTCCTTCTGGGCGAGGGCGGGCACGGCGACGAGCAGAACAAGCAGGCTGACCAGAGCGTGTTTCATCGGGGCTGAGGGTATCACTGGCACCTCGACGCCCGAAGCCGCCCCTTATTTCGCGGGCGCAGGAACCGGAGCGGCTGGCGAGGGCGTCAACCACACCACCAACGCGGGCAGCAGGGCCATCACCGCTGCAAATGCGAACAGTTGGTGCCCTCCGAGCCGGTCGTACAGCCCGCCCGACACGCGATACCCCACGATGCCGCCCACCCCGAACGTGGCCGCCACGAAGAGCGTCTGGCCCGTGGCGCGTAAGGAACCGGGGGCGCGTTGCACCATCCACTCCACCGACGCGAGATAGAAGGCGCCGAAGGTCAGGCCGTGCGCGGCGGCCGCAGCGACCAGCAGCCACGGGTTGCTGGTCAACGCCATCAGCGTCCAGCGGGCGGAGCTCACCACGAAGCAGAACAGCAGCAGCTTGCGCGGGGTGATGCGCCCGGCCCAGCGCGACCAGGTGGCCATCACGATGATCTCCGAGATGACGCCCACGCTCGAGCTCACGCCGACCACCCACGCCGGCAGCCCGAGGTCCTTCACGTGAGGGGCCAGACTGCCGTGGTACGGCGCGCACGAGACCCAGTGCAGGGCGGTGGCGAGCAGGAACAGCATCACCGGCGGCTGGCGGGCCAACGCGAAGGCGCTCTCGAAGCTCGGCTTGGGCCCTTCGTGAAACCGGCCCGGCAACCGCGCGAGGGTCAACGCGCACGCGATCGCCGCCGCGCAGAGCAGGACCAACGGCACCAGCACGGTGGTGCGATCGATGTCTTTGATCAAGAAGCCGAAGGGCAACGACGCGAGCACGAAGCCCAGCGAGCCCCAGGTGCGAATGCCCGCGTACGTTCCCCCGTGACGTTGCACGTGGTGGAGCGCGAGCGTGTCGGCCAGCGACGTGATGCTGCTGGCGAAGGTCGCGTGCACGCTCAAGGCGAGCAGCGCTTGCGTGAAGGTGGTGGCCTGCGAGAGCAGCGCATAGCCAAGGGCCCCGCCGCCCGACGTCACGAGCAGAATCAGCCCCGGCCGGCCCGTTCGATCGGCCAGCTGGCCCCACAGCGGGGGCATGAACAGCGCGAACAGCGGGCCGACCGCGAGCAGCGTTCCCGACTGGGCGCCCGTGAAGCCCAGGGTCTTGAAGTACCCCGGCATGAAGGGCAGCGAGACGCCCACGGTCATGAAGAAGAGGACGTAGAAGAGGATGAGCGGGTACGGCCGCTCGCCGGGCTGGGCACCCACTTGGAATTGCTCTATACGGCGCGAGCGATGCTCGGCGATACCGTCACACAGATCCTCATCAAGACGGTCGAGAACGAAGGCGAGCTGTTCCAGGCGCTGGCGATCCGCGAGATCGTCTTCATCGAGGAACAAAGCGTGCCTGAGTCACTCGAACGCGACGCCGACGACGCGGTGGCTTTTCACGTGCTCGCGATGGACGGCAAGCACGCCATCGGTACGGGCCGGCTGGTGAACCTGGCCACGCCGCCTCCGGGTGAGTCGGGGCACTGGGGCCGCGTCGGTCGCATGGCCGTGCTCCAGTCGAACCGCAAGGGTGGCACTGGCAGCCGACTTCTGACGGCGCTCGAGGCTGAAGCGCAGCGCCGCAAGCTGAGCGGGATCCTGCTCCACGCGCAGCTCTCGGCGATGGAGTTCTACAAGCGCCATGGCTACGAGCCGCACGGCGCGGTCTTCGAGGAAGCGGGCATGCCGCACCTCGAGATGAAGAAGCGCCTCACCGCGAACTGAGTGAGATGAGGTCCCCTCTCCCCTCTCCCCCCGGGAGAGGGTCAGGGTGAAGGCCTCAACTCAGGCCTCACCAATTCTTCTCTTCGACCTCAGGCCTGGGAACCACGTCGTCCTTGCCCAGCCCGCGCTTGAGAATGCGCTCGCGCAGCTCGAGCATCGCGGGGAACAAGATGGTCGTGCCGAGGAACGTGCACACCACGCCGACCACGGCGAGCAGGCCCACGCTGCGAAGGCCGGCATGGCGAGCGATCAGCATCGAGGCATACCCCGCCGCGTTCGAACACGTCGCCACCACCGCGGTCAGGCCGGTGTGCTTCATGATGCGGGGCATCGAGCCGATGCCATCTTCCTTGTAGCGATGGAAGACGTGCACCGAGTTGTCGACGGCGATGGCCAGCAGGTTTGGCAGCACCACCACGTTCAAGAAGTTGAGCGAGATGTCGCCCAGGAACATGCCGCCGGGCAGGCAGGCCATGCCGGCGAACAGCGGGCCGGTCACCATCAGCGCGTGCGTGAACTTCTTGAGCGCGATCCAGATGGTGAAGAACACCACCAGTGAGGCGAGGCCCATGATCAACGGGCCGTCCTGGCGGATGAGCGAGAAGATCTTCGCAGCCAACCGGTTCGCGTCGAGGATCGGCGCGTGCAGCCCGGTCTTGTCAGCGCGCGCGCCGACGCTGTTGAGGTCGGCCGCCCACTCCTCGAGCCGCCGGACGTCATGCAGGCCGAAGCGGGGGAAGAGCAGCACGAAGGTGCCCTGGTGATCGAACGGCTCGAAGCGCCGGCGGAACTCGGTGGGCAGCTCGTCGATGGTGTACGGCTGGGCCTGCGTCATCTCGACCAGCCGCTTGACCCGCGCGTCTTCCTTCTTCGAGTTGGGCAGCTTGTCGAGGACTGCTCCGAGCTCGGCCATGATCGACAGGCGCTTCTCGGTGTCGGCTGGCAGCAGATCGTTGAGTGAGGCGATCTGCGCGATGCTCGACTCTTCGCCACGCTCCTTCTGCACTTCCTTGGCGATGGCGCTGACCTTGCGCGCGCTCTCGAGGCTGTCGACCCAGATGACGCCGGGGATCATGATGACCCCCATTTCCTTGGCGATGTGGATCTCGAGCTCGCCGGCCTTCGACTCACCGGTCAGCTTGAGCAGGTTGGTCTCGAAGCCGACCCTGTGGCTGATCAGCAGCGAGCCCGTCACCGCCAGCGCCATGAAGGTGACGATGCCGATCAGCACCGCCATGGGCGGCCGGCCGACAGGCGGCTCGACGTGATCGGGCATCACCGGCCTGGGTTTGCGCAGCGCGAACCGCTCGGACAAGAAGAGCAGGGCAGGGCCGAAGATGTAGGTCGAGCCGAGCGTCGCCACCACGCCGAACGCGGCGATGCGGCCGAACTGCTTGAAGGCCTCGAACTCGGCGAACACGAGCACGAAGAAGGCAGCGGCGTTGGTCACCGCTGAAGAGAGCGCGCCACCAAAGGTGCCGTGCAGCGTCTCGCGCATCGCCTCGACGGGCTCGAGCTTGCGGCGCTCTTCCCAGTACCGCATCGAGAGATGCAGGCCGAACTCGATGCCCAGGCCGATGAGGATCGC
>JBKJSE010000106.1:0-2682 GCA_046595925.1 Archangium sp.
GTTCGCATCGAGCGCAGTCGAGATGCCACCTCTGCGCCGCGCGGCAGGTGACCCCTCGACTTCGCTCGGGGGGAACGGTGCTGTTCCTTAGGAGCGGAGTCGAGGGATTACCGTTCGCATCGAGCGCAGTCGAGATGCCACCTCTGCGCCGCGCGGCAGGTGACCCCTCGACTTCGCTCGGGGGGGACCGGTGGGCCTCTCGATTCGAAACGGCCTGACGGTTAGTCGCCCAGGCGAGCCAGCTCGGCGTCGATCAACTTGCGAAACGCCTCTTCCGGCTGAGCACCCGACAGCATGAACCCGTTGATGAAGAACGCCGGCGTGCCGCTCACCCCCACCTGCTGACCGGCCATCATGTCGCGTTTGACCAACGGCGCCGTGCGCCCCGAGTCGAGGCAGCTGTTGAACTTCTGCTCATCGAGCCCCGTGCGCTTCGCCTGCATCTTGAGCGCATCTACCTCGAGCTCCTGCGACTCGAACAGCGCGTCATGCAGCTCCCAGAACTTCCCCTGCTCATCTGCGCACGCGGTGGCCTCGGCCGCCTTGGGCGCCTTGGGATGAAACGACAGCGGGTAGTGCCGGAACACCAGCCGCACCTTGTCGCCGTAGGCCTTCATCACCCCCAGCACCGTCTCGTGCGCCTTCGCGCAGAACCCGCACTCGAAGTCGGCGAACTCGACGATCACCACCTTCGCTGAAGCGTTGCCGCGGCTGGGGCCCTTCGCGTCGACCGGCTTGCGCTGCTTGACCGGCCCCTCGAGCACCAGCTCGAAGCCCGCGTCCTTCTTCAGCTTGCCGAACACCTCGCGCGCCTTCTTGGCCCGCTCCTCACGCTGCACCGCCTTGCGGATCTCCGGCTTCACGTCGTCGTACGTCACCTCAGGAGGCAGCCGGCCGCGCGCCTTCTCGAACAGCACCAGCATCTCGGTGTCGCCGGGCTCGGTCAGCCCGCTCTCGATGTTCTTCGCCAGCCACTGATCTTCACTGAGCCCGGCTGCCTTCGCGGCCTTCGAGACCAACGCCTCGATCGCGATGCGATCCGCCGCCTCTGAACGCAGGTCGAAGATCTGCTCCTGCAGCTTGATGAGCTCGTCGGCCACCTTGGCGTCGACCTCGCTGAGCCGGATCACCCGATCCTGAAACTTCGCCACCACCGGCGTCGGGCCATCGTCACGCACCGCCGCCTGAGAGGTCGCGCAGCCAGACAGGATCACCGCGCCAATGAACAAGAACCGCATGTGTTTGCTCTCAGTGCACCGTGTGGTGCGCACAGGCCATCACCCGGGGCTGCTCAGCGGGCCGCCCCTGCTCGGGTAACAGGTAACTCTTCTCTTCCACCCAGGCGCGGCACGTCCAACCATTGGGGCAACCGTCATCGTTCGTGCAGAGCTCTCCGCACTGACCCAGGGTGGCAAAGCCATCACCTTTGGGTACGACGACGCAGCGCTCCGACGACTGGCAGCTCGCGTTCGTCAGACACTCCGCGCGCGGGCTGGGGCCGGTATCGGCGCCCGACCTGGCGAAGTACCAGGACAGGCCGAGCGAGAGGCCCACCAACGCGAAGATCAACACCTGCTGCGGTCTCACATCGCGGCCGGAGCGGCGCCGCCTTCAGTGGGCAGCCGCGCGAACTCCGAGGGCTTCTCCAGCACCAACGCCTCGCGGAGCACTTCGTCGACGTAGTCGACCAGCACGATGCGCAGCGCCTTGCGAACCTTCTTGGGGATCTCCCTCAGATCCTTGCGGTTCTCTCGGGGCACCAGCACGGTCTTCATGCCGAGGCGGTGCGCAGCCAGGCACTTCTCCTTGAGGCCCCCGATCGCGCCGACCCGGCCACGCAAGGTGATCTCACCGGTCATCGCCACGTCGCACCGCACGGGGATGCGGGTGATCGCCGAGACGAGCGCGGTGGTCATGGTGACACCGGCGCTGTTGCCGTCCTTGGGCACGCCACCGGGGAAGTGAATGTGCATGTCGTTGTGCTCGAAGAACTTGTCGTCGATGCCGAAGCGCGACGCCTTGCTGCGCACGTAGGTGACCGCGGCCTGGCCCGACTCCTTCATCATGTCGCGCAGCATGCCGGTGACGATGAGCTTGCCCTTGCCAGGCATGGTGGTCGCTTCCGCCACCAGCACTTCGCCGCCCGCATCGGTCACGGCCAGGCCGTTGACGATGCCGATCTGGTTGGTCTTTTCCTTCTTGTCTTGCGGCACCTTGGGAATGCCCAGGAGCTTCATCACCTTCTTCATGTCGACCAGGAACGGCTGCTTGCCGTTCTTGAGCGCCTCACGCGCCAGCTTGCGGAACACGCCCGCCAGCTCACGCTCGAGGTTTCGCACGCCCGCTTCACGCGTGTAGCGGCGGATGACGGTGCGAATCGCCGAGTCGGTCAGCTTCACCTCGACGTCGGCCAGGCCGTTGGCTTCCTTCTGCTTGGGCACCAGGTAGCGCTTGGCGATCGCCAGCTTCTCCTCCTCGGTGTACCCGGCGAGCCTGATGACCTCCATGCGATCCTGCAGCGGCTGCGGGATGCTGTGCATCGAGTTGGCCGTGCAGATGAACATGACCTTCGACAGGTCGTAGTCGAGGTCGAGGTAGTGATCGTTGAAGGTGTGGTTCTGCTCGGGGTCGAGCACCTCGAGCAACGCTGACGACGGGTCGCCACGGAAATCGCTCGAGAGC
>JBKJSE010000109.1:0-4004 GCA_046595925.1 Archangium sp.
GTTCGCATCGAGCGCAGTCGAGATGCCACCTCTGCATCGCGCGCCAAGTGACCCCTCGACTCCGCTCGGGGGGAACGGTGGGCTGTTCCTTAGGAGCGAAGTCGAGGGGTCACCTGCTGCGCGGCGCAGAGGTGGCATCTCGACCGCGCTCGATGCGAACGGTGGGTCTGTTGTTTCGGACGAAATCGCCGGCGAAGCTGGTACCCCTGCTCGGGGGGAACGGTGGGTTCTCAATTCCCATTTCAGTCAACCCCGGTGGTGGACCTATCTCACCAGTCTCTTTGTAGGAGAGGGTCGGGGTGAGGCCCATTCCCCTTTGGCCGAGCGCTACTCATCGCCGGCGTACCCGGCCTCCCGTTGGCCCCGCAACCCAAGGACCAGCACCCGCTCCGCACCTTCACCTAGCCGATAGAGCGCCACGAAGCCCATCGCGCCCCGCCCGATGACGAGTTCGCGGGTACCCCGCCCCGACGGCCGTCCGATGAAGGGGCTCGTGATGAGGACTTCCAGCGATCTGAGAATGGCCAGCAGCCTTCGTCGGCCCGCCCCATCATCGTTCGATTCAGCGAACTCGATGATTCGCTCCAGATCGCGAACCGCCGGCTCGGCCAGCTCGAGCTCCCTCACCGGGTGCTGGGCCTGCGGAGCCTGCGCGCACGCGGCGCTTCGGTCTTCTCACCACGCTCCAGTCGGGCCTCGAGCCAGGTACTGACCTCGCCCCACGGCACGCCCCGCCCTGTCTTGTCGAACTCGGTCGCTCGCGCGTCGGACTCGTCCAGAAAGGCCGCTCGCCGTTCCGTGCGCTCGACGACCTCCTCAATCGCGCTGACCATCAGGCTGTGCGCCGACGTCCCGGTCTGCTTGGCGACGCGGGCGACGCGCTGTTTGAGCTTCGGGTCGAGGCGGATGGTGGTCGTCGACATGCGTCATTTGTAGCACAGCTGAGCTACATCGACATGGCCCTCACCAAGCAGGCAGCAATGGGGTCGGCGGGCAGTCCGTACTAGCTTCGTGCATATGGACTCGCAGCCCTCCTTCGGAGCACGACTACTTCGCGCCATCCGCAACCTGTTCGTCCTGACGCTGATCGTCGGGCTGGGCGGTGCGGCCGTCTATGCGCTGTCGCAGGTCAACGCGCGCACCTTCATGCTCGAGGTTCAGAACGGCCACCTGGTGGTGCTCAAGGGAAAGATGATGCCGGTCGGCGCGGCGCCGTGGGCACCTTCAGATCCGCAGCTGGTCGACGCGTATGCGCCCATCGATCTCGAGGGCAACGTGTCGCTGACCGTGAACGGCCAGAAGTTCGAGGATCGCGACGAACTCGACCGGGCGCTGTTTCAGGTTCTCGAGATGCTGGCTCGCCCCCGACTCAATTCGGACCTTCCGAAGGATCTCGAGCGTGGGCTGTCGCTGATTCGGCGCGCCGAGAAGCTGCACGGGCTGACCGATGATCAGCGCGCGTCGCTCAAGAAGATGCAGTCGGACGTCGCGTTCTTCCTCGCTCGCATGCGGCTCGACGATGCGCGCCGTCAGCTGGAAGAGGCGCTCGTGCAGCTCAAGCTCGCAGCGGAGTCGGACTCGAAGTCACGCGGGCAGGCGTCGCTCATGCTGCTGGCGGTGGAGCCGCAGGTGAAGCTGCTGGCCACTACGCTGCGGGCGACGAACCTGACCGCGGATGGTGCGGGTACGCTCGGCAAGGCGCTCGAGCCGCAGCTGCAGAAGTTGTTCGAGGAGTTGGGGAAGCAGGCGGCTCCGGCTCCCGTTGCTCCTGTGGCGGCTCCAGTCCCTGCTCCCGCTCCGGCGGCTGACGCGGGTTAGTCGGTGCGCATCACTCCGACGAACGGCAGGTTCCGGTACTTCTCGCCGTAGTCCAGCCCGTACCCGACCACGAAGCGGTCTTCGATCACGAAGCCCTTGTAGTCGATCTGCACCTTCACCTTCGCGCGCGACGGCTTCTCGAGCAACGTGGCGACCTTCACGGACGCCGGGTGCCGCGCGCCGAGGTTCTCGAGCAGGAACTTCATCGTGAGCCCGGTATCGATGATGTCTTCCACGATGATCACGTGCCGCCCGTGCATGGGCTTGGTGAGATCGTTCGTGATGCGCACTTCACCAGTGGTCTCCGTGCCGCCCTGGTAGCTGGAGACGCCCATCAGCTCGAGGGTGATCGGCAGATCGACGTGCCGCGCGAGATCGGTGAGGAAGAAGATCGACCCCTTCATGATGCCGATCAGGGTCAGCGCCTTGCCCTGGTACTCCTGGGTGATCTGCGCGCCGAGCTCGGCGACCCGCGCCTGGATCTTCTCGGCGGACAACAACTCTTCGACTGAGGTCTCGTGGAAAGGCATCTGCGTCCTCTTCAAACGTACGCGTTGTTCATCACTTCACCCATGCCGCCGCCGCCGGGCACGATGTACTGGCGATCATCGAGGCCGCGCTCTTTTTCCCAGAGCTCGCCGGGCGCCGTGCTGAGCACTTCAGGCGGGGAGAGGCCGCGATCGAGCCGCAGCGCGTAGATGATCGCATCGGGGTGGTCCGTGGTCAGCCGCTTCACGAACTCCGGCGTGACGATCAGGTTCACGCAGATGACCTTGCGGATCTTGCCCGGCACCTTCTTCTTGTACATGTTGATCGCCGTCGACAACGAGCTGCCCGTCGCGCCCATCGGGTCGGGGAAGATCACCATCGCGTTGTCGACGTCGCCGCCGATCTTCGAGCCGCCGATGTTGCTGCCCACCACGTGGTCCGCGGCGTCCAGCTCGCGGCTCATGATGATGTGATCCTGCCGCACGAGCCGCGGGTTCAAGATCGTGTTGAGCAGATCGTACGTGACCTGGCTGGGCAGCGTGCCGGCGCGCGCGATGTTCACCGAGATGGCGCGCACTTCAGGGTCGAGGATCTCGCCCTGGTAGATGCCGCGCGGCGTGTACTGAATCATTCGCGAAGGAATGGTGACCTGGCGCCGCGGGAACTCGTGATTGATCACCATCGTGATCAGATCCGCGTAGAGCGTGCGCACCAGCGTGTTCACCGCCGGCTGCTGCGTGTCCTTCGCGCACAACGAAGCGAGCAACGACAGCAGGTAGGGGTTGCCCACCAGGTGCACGTTGGGGCCGTAGAAGTGCTTGAGCTCAGAGAGCGTGAAGGGGACGTTTTCGTAGAGAGAATCGCGCATGGTCGTGGTCACCGACTGAAGAGTTCGAGGTTCTGCGGAGGCGTGGCTTCGACGGGCGTGGGAACGTGGCACTTGCGGCAGCGCGCCTCGTAGGCGCCCGCAGCACCGACCACCACGCGCTCCGAAGAATCAGACAGACGCTGGCTGCGGTTCGCCGGGTTGCCGCACACCACGCAGATGGCCAGCTCCTTGGTGACGTACTCGGCCACCGCGAGCAGCTGCGGCATCGGCTCGAACGGCTTGCCCTGGTAGTCCTGATCGAGACCCGCGCACACCACCCGCTTACCTTGCGCGGCGAGCGCTTCGACCACCGCGATGATCTCCATGCCGAGGAACTGAACCTCGTCGATGCCCACCACCTCGGTGTCGGGCTTGACCGCGTGAAGAATCTGGTCAGCGCGCGCTACGGGAGTCGCGATGATCTTCAGCTGCGAGTGGCTGACCACCGCGAGCTCGTCATACCGGTTGTCGATCTGCGGCTTGAAGACCTGAATCTTCTGCTTGCCGTAGAGCGCCCGTTTCAGGCGACGAATCAGCTCTTCGGTCTTGCCGGAGAACATGGAGCCGCAGATCACTTCGATCCACCCGATGTCTTTGGGGAACTGGTGCATCATCAGGAGTCCAGGTCGAGCAGCTTCGCCAACGTGCGCGCGTCTGCGGGTGGAAACTGAAACTGGCCCATCTCGTCGAGCGAGGCCCAGCGGTGATCGTTCACCACGGCGTGGCTGACCAGTTGGTCGGGGTGGGCGAGCTTGCAGTGAAAGACGCGGAACTCGACCGAGTAGGTGTCGTACTCGTGGCTGGTCACCATCGCCTCTTCGTCGACGAT
>JBKJSE010000252.1:0-13520 GCA_046595925.1 Archangium sp.
CGGAAACGGCGCCGTGGCCTTTCATCGCGAGAAGTACATCGACAAGGGCGGCCCCTCTGGCGGTGACGGAGGCGACGGCGGCTCGGTGATCTTCGAGGCCGACCCCCAGCTCACCACGCTGCTCGACTTCCGCTTCTCCTCCCGTCACGTGGCCCGCTCGGGCGCGCACGGCATGGGCAGCGACATGAACGGCCGCGCCGGCGTCGACATGGTGCTCAAGGCGCCGCTGGGCACGCTGGTGAAGGACGAGGAGACCGACGAGCTCCTCAAGGATCTCTCTACGCCCGGTGAACGCTGGGTGGTCGCCAAGGGCGGCAGCGGCGGCTGGGGCAACATGAACTTCGCCACCGCCACCCGGCAGACTCCGCGCTTCGCCAAAGACGGCACCCTGGGCCAGGAGCGCAAGCTCGTGCTCGAGCTCAAGCTGCTCGCCGACGTGGGCCTGCTCGGCTTCCCCAACGCGGGCAAGAGCACCTTCATCAGCCGCATCTCGGCAGCGCGCCCGAAGGTGGCCGACTACCCGTTCACCACGCTGGTGCCCAACCTCGGGGTCGTCGACTACCGCGAGCGCCGCAGCTTCGTGGTCGCCGACATTCCCGGGCTCATCGAAGGCGCCAGCGACGGCCACGGGCTGGGTCTCCAGTTCTTGCGTCACGTCGAGCGTTGCCGCGTGCTCATTCACCTGGTCGACCTGAGCGCCGGTGACGAAGGCCGCTCGCCCACCAAAGACTTCGACATCCTCAACCGCGAGCTCGAGAAGTACAGCGCGCTGCTGGCCGACAAGCCGCAGATCGTGGTGGCCAACAAGCTCGACCTGCCACATGCGCGTGAAGCGTTGCCGGCGTTCGCCGAGGCGATGGCCAAGCGCGGCGTGAAGGTGTTCGAGCTGTCAGGCGCGACGGGTGAAGGTGCGCAGGCCGTGCTCGATGCCTGCGCGCGCATTCTGTTCGCCAACGAAGAGCACAAGGTTCGCCTCAAGGGCCGCCACCTGCTCACCGCGGGCGCTGCCAACGAGACGACCACGGCCAAGGCCTCACGGCCCAGGCGCGCGCCTTCGAAGAAGAAGCCCGCGGCCGCCAAGAAGGTCGCTGCGAAGAAGCCCGCGAAGAAGTCGGCGCTCAAGAAGTCTTCGCCGATGAAGAAGGCCGGCAAGGCCAACAGCATTCGCCAGGTCGACCCCAAGACGCTTCGCCAGCTCAAGCACGACAAGAAGAAGCTGACGAAAAGGAAGAGCCGCTGATGGTCGGCGGCGGCCCGAAGTACGAGCCAGCCGAAGGCAAGCCGCTCCCGGCTGATCTCCTGCTCGCGCCTCGCCGCGAGCGCATCGAAAGCGTCGTGGCCGGGCGCACGCGCAACGTCACCGTGGTGCTCGATCGCCTCGAGGACACCTTCAACATGGCCGCGGTGTTGCGCACCTGTGAAGGCATGGGCCTCCAGGACGTGCACGTCATTCGAAACCCCGACGCGAAGTTCGCGCCGAACTCGAAGGTGACTCAAGGCTGCGACAAGTGGCTCGACCTGCACGTGTACCGCGACTTCAAGACCTGCGCGGTCGCGCTCAAGAAAAGGGGCTACCGCGTGATGGCCTCGGCCATTCGCCCGGGGGCGACCAGCCTCTTCGAGCTCAAGTTCGACCAGAAGATCGCGATGGTGCTGGGCAACGAGCGCTTCGGTGTCTCTGAGGAAGTGCTCGCCCATTCAGACGGCACGTTCTGGATCCCCATGAAGGGGTTTTCCCAGAGCATGAATATTTCCGCGGCCGCTTCGGCGTGCGTGACCCGCGCCGTGTCGTGGCGCCTGGAGCATCTGGGTGCGCAGGGCGATCTGTCAGCTGAGGAAAGGACCGCGCTGACCGAGCAGTTCTCGTACCTTTCGGTCAAGCAGCGCGGCCGTGTCTACCGCAACCAGTGATGAAGGCCGGCGGGCTCGCTCCGTCAGAGGAAATCATGATGCTCACCCCGTGGATGGCTGCGTTCCTGATGGCTGCTGCTCCGGTCGATGCTGGCAGCGTGAAGCCCGTCGTCGTCGCTGACGCTGGCGTGACGATGGTCGCTGATGCGGGCGTGCCGGTGAAGAAGGCCGAGCTTGCGCCTGACGTGAAGGCGCTCGTCGATCGCGTGCAATCTTTCTACGAGAAGACCCAGGACTTCACCGCCGACTTCAAGCAGGAGTATCTCTACAAGGCGTTCAAGCGCACCCAGACCTCGAGCGGCACGGTGACGTTCAAGAAGCCCGCGCTCATGCGCTGGGAGTACTTGAAGCCTTCTCCCAAGACCTTCGTGCTGGCCGGCGACCGTGTGTTCGCGCACGACCCCGAGGCGAAGTTGATCACCCGCGCGGCGATGAACACCAACCAGCTTTCGGCTTCGGTCACGTTCCTGTTCGGCGTGGGCAAGCTCGAGAACGAGTTCGCCATCGTGAAGAAGGCGTGCGCGAAGTGCACCGGTACGCAGCTCGAGCTCACGCCGCTCGTCGCCGATCCCCGCTTCAAGCGCATCCTGCTCGAGGTCGATGAGAAGTCGGCGATGGTCATCAAGAGCACGGTCATCGATCCCGATGGCAGCGAGAACGCGATCAGCTTCCTCAAGTTGACGACCAACGTCGGCATCACCGAGTCGAGCTTCAAGCTGACGCCGCCTCCGGGCACGCAGGTGCAGGACTTCCTCAGCGGCGCCCAGATGACCGTCCCCGGTAGAGATGCTGGGGTGACCCTCGACGCAGGCAAGTGATCACGTGGCAAAGTGCTGCGGTGCTGCCCCGCCTGCTCGTCGCACTGTGCCTCCTCTCCAGCTGTCACCGCGTCACCGGCCCCCCCGGTGTCGACTCGCTGGTCGGGCTGACTTTCCCGCTCCTCTCCTCGCCTGCTCCGCGCATCGCAGTGGCTGGCCGTGTCCATGACATCGAGGCAGAGGTCTCGTTCGATCCTTCGCAGCCGGTCAGCTTCGTCACCTCGAAGTGTGTGCCTGATCCGTCATTCGTCGCGCGGGTCTCCGTACCCGATGCGTTCGGCCCCGATGAGACCTTCCCCCTCGCGAAGGTCTTCGGCCTGCAACTGGGCGCCACGCGCTTTCGCAGCTTTTCGGCCGCGGTCGCTTCAGGAAAGAGCTGCGTGGTCGTGCTCGGCGCGCCTGAGCTCGAGGCGCTCGCCCTCGAGGTCAACCCGGTCGCCCGCACGCTGAGGTTCCGCCCGTCGCAGCCCAGAGAGAAGTGGGCCGCCGAGGCCGAGGCCACGGGCGAAGACGCGCAGGTGCTCTCGCTCACCAAAGAGTCGCGCTTCGACTGGCCGCTCATTCCGATTCGCGTGCGCCAGGGGCCCGAGCACTTCGACCTCACCATGCTCTTCTCGTTGCGTGAGCCGCGCAGCCGCGTGTTCGATGACTGGGCACGCGCGAGCGGCATGAAGCCGGGCCTCGAGTTGCTCGAGGGCCTGACGCTGCCGGAAGGCGTGGTGCTGCCGCCTGAGCTGGCGCAGCTCAGCGGCTACACGTGGGACTCGCTCGAGTTCGCGCCGGGGTTCGGGCTGTCGGTCGGCTCGCTGGAAGTCGAGCCGGGTGCTCCGCCGCATGCCGTGCACGGGTTGCTCGGCGCCGATGCGTGGAGCCGCTTCTACATGACCTACGACGTGGGCTCGTCGGTGCTGGTGCTCCGCCGGCCGCGGGTGTTCGTCTCGGGTTCTCAGGCGCGTTGCGAACGCGGCACGCAGGTCTCGGAAGAGGCGTGCTTCGAGCTGAACGCCACGCCTTCGGGTGATGGCATCGACGTGACGGCGACCGTGTGGCGACCGTTGCCGCAGGGCGCGCAACTGTCACTCGACGTGGTCGGTGGCGCGGGCACGTGCAGGCTGGGCATCACGTTCTCCCCGGGCGATCGCGGCAGGAGCACGCACCATCATTTCCCCTGGAAGAAGCTGGGCGACAGCATGCCGGCGTGCGGGGGCGAGGCGTTCAAGGGCGTCACCAGCATCAGCCCCGGCTTGCTCGAGGAGAGCCCGCTGCAGGAATGCCCCGGGGTGTGCGCGTATGCTCGCGATGCGATGACGGGGCGCATGTCGTGTGAGTGTCAGCCCGGCGTACGCACCGCAGAGGGTGACGCTGAGAAGCGCTTGCTCGAGTTGTTCAAGCGCATGCTCGAGCAGAAGAAAGAGGCTCGCGAGCTCGAGCCTCAAGACCCCGAGTAGGAGCGCGGGCCCCCACCATCAGTCTTCGCTGCGGGTCACCTTGAACGAATCGAGCACCGCCTGCGACGCGCGCGAGAGGTACTTGCCCTTGCGCACCAGGATGCCGATCGGCCGGGTGAAGCCAGGCTCGTTGAACGACTTGATCACCAACGTACCGCTCGCCACTTCACGTTGAACCGTCGGCACCGGCAGCACGGACACGCCGAGCCCCAGCTCGACCGCGCGCTTGATGGTCTCGACGTTGTCCATTTCCATGGTGGGGTTGAGCTCGAGCCCCTTGTCGCGGAACAACTTGTCGATGCCCTTGCGCGACGGCGCTTCTCGATCGAACGCGATGAACGGCAGCCCGGGAATGGCGGTCATCGCCACCTTGCCCTTGCTCGCCAGCGGGTGACCCGGAGGCAGCACCAGCGCCATCTTGTCTTCGCGGAACGGCACGATGTCCACGCCAGCGCGCGGTTGCGGATACGCGACGAGGCCGAGGTCCGCCGCGCCGAGAATCACGTCGTCGTACACCTGGTCACTGCGCCGGTAGGCGAGGCGCACGTTCACCTTCGGGTGCGCGCGCAGCAGCTCTTTCTGAATGGTGTGCAGCTCGTGCAGCCCCACCGAGTAGATGCACGACACGTTGCAGGTGCCAGAGACCTCGGTGGCCTGCTCTCGGATCTCACCTTCCACTTCCGAGAACCGCGCCAGGATCTCCTTGCAGCCTCGAAACAGCCGCTCGCCTGCCGGGGTCGGGGTCACCTGGCGCGCGCTGCGGGAAAGCAGGCGCTGCTCATACCGGTTCTCCAGGGCCCGAATCTGCTGACTGACCGCTGACTGCGTCACGTGGTTCAGCTGAGCGGCGCGCGAAAACGAACCCGTTTCGACCACGTCGACGAACATCTTCAACGATTCCAACTGCATGAGTTTCACTCCTCGGTGGGGAGCTTTTTATTAGCCACGCTCAGGTATTAGCGCAAGTGAAGTGAAACCCGACCTTCCAGCCCGGTGTCGGGGCGCTCATGCACGCTCTCCTGTTCGTCGCGCTCGCCGCTGCCCCGGCCCAGTCACGGCTGCCGCTGAAGACGCTGGTGCTCTACGAAAACGGGGTGGGCTACTTCGAAAGGCGAGGCGCGGTGAGCTCGGGCTCCGTCGCCGAGATTCCGCTCGAGCCGGGCCAGCTCGACGACGCGCTCAAGTCGTTGGTGGTGGTTTCGACCCAGGGTGTGGCGTCGGTCGAGTTCGCGCCCCCGCTCTCTGCTGAAGCGGCGCGCGCCATGGCGGGGTTGCCCGCGCGCGATCAGCAGGCCTCGCTCTCGAATCTGTGCCGCAGCCTCACCGGCGTGGAGGTCGAGATTCGCCGTGAGCGCGGGCCGGTGGTGAAGGGCCGGGTGATCGAGGTCTCGCAGGAGACGCTCTCGCGCGCTGACAAGGAGGGCAACCCCATCGCTGAGCCGACGCTGTTGGTCTTCGGCGAAGCAGGGCTCGCGAAGGTGCCGCTGCGGTTGATCGAGGCGGTGCGTCCGGTAGGCAGCCAGGTCGCGCTCGCGTGGAGCCGTGCCGTGGGTTCGACCGCGATGCAGCCCGAGCGCGAGCGGTTGGTGGTGCGGGGGGCTTCAGGTGCGGGGCAGGTGGCGGTCGGCTACACGACGGAGGCGCCGGTCTGGCGCACCACGTACCGATTGGTGATGGGCAAGAAGCAAGCGCGACTGCAGGGCTTCGCGCTGGTGCACAACGACAGCGACGAAGCGTGGGACGGCGTCAAGGTCACCCTCGCTTCAGGCCATCCGACCTCGTTCCTCTTTCCGCTCGCAGGTCCTCGCTACGGCCGACGTGAGTTGATGTCGCCGCAAGACGGTCTCGACACCGCTCCGCAGCTCGCCACGAAGGAAGCGCGCGAGCACCTGCGCGGAGAAGGCGAGTGGGCGGGGCTGACCGGTACCGGCATGGGCGGCGGCGGCAGTGGATCCGGGTATGGCTCTGTGGGGGCGGGGCGGGTGGGCACCATCGGCCACGGCTCGGGGACTGGCTCAGGCGTGAGCTCGGCCATTCTCGAAGACGGCCCGACGCCCATCGAGCCGGCGGCGGTGAGCGAAGCGGGCGACCTGTTTTTGTATTCGGTCAAAGAGCCGGTGGTGCTCGGCGCGCGGAAGAGCGCGTTGTTGCCCATCATCGACGGCAGCACGAAGGCCGAGCGGGTCACCCTGCTCGATGGCGAAGGCCGGGTGTTCACCGCCGTGCGTCTCGAGAACACCACTCCGCTCACGCTCGAGGGTGGAACGCTCTCCGTCTACACCGATGGGGCGTACACGGGAGAGACCCAGGTCGATCGCGTGAAGCCCGGTGAAGTGCGCGTGCTCAAGCACGGTGAAGATCTCGATCTCGAGGTGACGCGCAGCACGTCACGTGAAGAAGGCACGCCGCGCAAGGTGAGGGTCGTGGGCGCCGAGGGCAACCGGCTGCTCGAGCTCACGCGCGTCGATCGCCTGGTGCATCGGGTCGAGTTCGTCTCGCGCACCGACGTGCCGCGCGCGGTGCTGGTCGAGCTCAGCGAGCAGAAGTACCGCGTGGTGTCGGGCGGCGAGGAAGACATTCGCTCACCGGGGCAGCCGCGCTTCGGGCGCATCCTGGTCAAGCCGAAGGCATCCGAGACGGTCGACCTGGTGGAGGAGGGCGGAGTGATCGAGCGCATTCCGGCCGCGCAGCTCACCTCGGCACGCCTGACGGCGCTGCTCACCCTGCAGTTGCCGGACGAGGCGAAGGCGCTGCTGACTTCACTCAAGGCAGAGATCTCCCGGGCGGAGAACGCTCAGGCGAAGGTGGCGATGCTCGACGTGCGGTTGCGCGAGCTCGAGAGCGACATCACACGCATGCGCGAGAACCTGGGCGCGGTGGGTAAGGCGGGCGCGGGTGATGCGGCGCGCAAGCTCGGTGAGAAGCTGCTCGCGCTCGAGGAAACACTGACCGCGTTGCGGCGTGAACGTGAGACGACGGCGCAGACGAGCGCATCGATCCGCAGCACGTTGATCAGCTCGAGGTAGCGGGCCGAAATGGGGTTGAGAGTCCGCCACCGGACACTTGCCCTCGTGTCGAAAGGAAGAGGCCAGGACGGAGGCGGTGTTTTCAGCCACACATCACGCGCGTCCCGAGCAGGCCTCTCTCTTCCTTGCGAAGACGTTCATGTCCGGCAGGTGGCGAGGCTCCCAGGGCGTGTACTCCGGGAGTACACGCCTGTACTCCCCCAGTACACGCTGCGGAGGGGTGACCGGACCCACCTCGTCATATGAAGATCCAGCCCACGGCTCGAGAGGCCTGTGCGTGACGAGCACGGTTCGGCACCCTGAATCACCACCCGCTTTCGGGGCCGCTTGAAAACCAGGTGTCCCCTCGACGCGGCGCGAGGTGACCTTTGGCTACATCGACCACTGAAGGCTGGCGGCCGCGGTGATGTACTGATCCGAGGCGCTCTTCGCGAAGAACGTCGAAGTCTCCGCGGCATTGAGCGTCACGAAGTACCGCTGCCACTCCACCCCAGCGCGCAACCGCAGGTTCTCGGCCAACCCCACCGAGAGCCCGCCGCCGGCATCGACCGCGATCGCCGTCGCCGCGGGGAAGAAACGATCGCTGCCCAGCTCCCCCTTTCCAGCCACCACCTGGAATCCACCCAGGCCATCCAGCTCCACCGTGCTGAACATGCGAAGGCGGAAGCCCAGGCCCGCGCGGAAGCCGTTGAAGAGCACGTCGGGAATGTTGGGGCGCGCGCTGCCGTCATTGACCGCCACCGCCGAGGTCGTCAGCTCGTGCCGCGAGTAACCGACGTGCGCGTGCAGCGAGAAACGATCACCGATGGGCAACCTGATCAACCCACCGAAACGCAGCCGCGTCGCCGAGTGCGCGAAGCGTGATTCTTGAACGCGCGAGACCATGCCCACGCCGAAGTCACCGGTGACGAACACCCCCAGGTTGCTCAAGAAGTTCGAGGTGAAGTGCGCGCCCGGGTACCAGCTGGCGTCCACCGAGATATCGCCCGAGAACGGCTGGCTCGCGGTGGCCAGCGACGGGCTGGGATTGCCCGCCCACGAGAAGCTGCGATTGAAGCCGCCAACCCCCACCGACGCCCGCAGCGCGGGATGTTTCGAGGGCGTCGAGGGGCTCGCCGCTTCAGCGACCACCTCGGCCGCAGGCTGGGGTTCCGGCTCGGGCTTCGGCTCTTCCTTCTTCTTCTTCGAAGCGACTTCCTTCTTCGGCTCCTCGGCAGGCGGGTCCTTCACCTTCACGACTTCCGGAGCCGTCTTCTCGGCGACCGGCTCAGGCTCGGCTGCGACCGGCGCTTGTTTGCCCGGCGCCTTGCCACTGCCGACGGCGAACATCAGCGCGGCGAGCTGAGGCTTGGGCATCACCCGGGGCAGCTTCTTCATGCTCGCCTTGATCGACACCGTGTCGAGCGGCGTGCCGTCAGCCCCGTTGAGCACCTGCAGGGTGACGAACTGACCCGACGCCTGGCAGATGATCAGCGCGACCGCCTTGGAGGGCGCCGTGACGTCTCGCACCTCTTTGGCCGTGGGCATGGGCGCGACCGCGGTCTTGAGGACCTTCGGCGTGTAACGCTTCGAGAGCTCCTTGCTCACCCACCTGGTGACTGGCGCAGGGCCGGTGATCACCACCGAAGGCTTCGGGGCGGCGACAGCAGCGGAAGCAAGGAGGGCGGACGTCACCAGCCAGAGGCGCATGGGGGCGCATTTGACCCTAATCAGGCCCCACTCCGCACCCTGTCTTTCCAACTACGCGGGATACTTACAGCGCAATGGTGTGCATCTCGGGGAAGCGCTCCCGGAGCGTCGTCTCAGAGAGACCGCCCTCGCCGGGTGCCCAGACCACCTCGGCGCCGAGCAGAGACGCCGCCTCGAGCCTGACGCGATCGTTGAGCAGCTCGTTGATCTGCGCCTTCGCATCGAGACGCTCCACGCCGAGCCGACGGCCCCGGGTACAGATGATCAACGTGAGCACGCTCAACGAGCCGCCATCACCCCCGAGCCCCGAACGCGCGCGGAAGTCGGTCAGCGCGCTCGCGTAGCTCTGCTGCGCCGCGGCGAGATCGTTCAGATCCTTCTCGCCGTACCCGAAGACGCGCCACTGCGCGCTTTGCCCCAACAAGGCCCGGGCCGTGCGCTGCACCAACTCGACGCGTGCACCGACCGGGTCGCCCACGCTGCTGGGCGCTGAGATCAGCTGCTCGACCTGCGCGCGGAAGAAGCCGTCGAAAGCGAGCGCGATGACCGACAGGTGGAACTGCGCGACCGGGGCGAACGGCGCACCGGGCGGGGGCGGCTGACGGGCCGGCGCTTCCTTGTTGCGCATCAGCCAGATCACCACGCCGATGAGTCCGGCGACGGCGACGAGGCAGCAGCACAACCCCGAGAACCCGGCGGCGAGCAGCTGATCTGGCGTGGGGTCTTCGTTCATGTCAGCGCGCCTTCGATGGACGCGACGGTCGCGTCGGTGATGATGGTGAAGAGCCGTTCGCCTTCTTCGGCCGTCGCCTCTGCGGGCGCACCGAAGTACGCGTCAGGGCCACCGCACTCGAGGAAGTTCTTCGCGCCGCCCTTGATGACGCCGGGCAGGTCGACCTCGAGCGTGGGCAGGGCCTTCATCGCGGTCACGTTCACCAAAGCAGGCGCCGCGGCGAGCATGAGCGAGGTCTCGTAGCGACCCGCATGACTGCCGCCGTGCATGAACTCGTGACCCAGCAGCGGGCCCGTGGGTGCGCGGCGGTGATCAGGCACCAGCACGCGAGCCCTTCCACCTTGCACCGCCTTCGCCGCGTCGTGCACCACCCGGAAGTGCGCAGGCTCGAGGTGATGGTTCACCACGGCGACCGTGCGAAAGCCGCCCGACACGATGCCCCTCAAGATGCCTTCGAGCATCTGACGTGCGACCTCGGCGTTGAGCGTGACCGTGCCGGCGAAGGGCGCTGCGAAATCAGTCAACGCGTAGGCGACCGGGGGAAAGACCACCACGTCGCGCGAGAGGCGTTCTGCCACCCGGCGGCAGACCTCCTCGGCGATCACCACGTCGACAGACAGGGGGAGATGAGGGCCGTGCGCTTCGGTGCTTCCCACTGGAAGCAGCGCGACCGTGCCGGCTTCGGCCAGCTCGCGGGTGCGGGGCCAGGTGAGCTTTCGAGCGTCGAAGAGCGTCATGCGCGCAGCTCGGTCTTGAGCACCTTGCCGCGATCACTGCGGGGCAGCGCGTCGAGGAAACGCACCTGGCGCGGCGCCTTGAACGGCTCCAGCGTCGCGCGCACGTGGGCTTTGATGGCCTCGGCCAGCTCGTCCGAACCGCTGTGGCCTTCGTTCAGGGCAATGAAGGCGCGCGGCTTGTCGAGGCCGTCGGCGTCCTTGAACGCGACCACCGCCGCTTCGCGCACGGCCGGGTGTTGCAGCAGCACGTTCTCCACTTCGACCGGAGAGAGCCACCTGCCCCCGACCTTGAGCATGTCGTCGCCCCGGCCGCAGAAATAGAAGTAGCCGTCTTCGCTGCGCTGGAACTTGTCGGCCGACACGCACCAATCACCACGGAAGGTGCTCTTCGATTTCTCGTGCTGCTGCCAGTACTCCAGCGCCATCGAGTCGCCCCGCACCCAGAGCGTACCGACCTCGCCGTGCGGCACCGACTGGCCCGCGTCGTCACACACCTTCGCTTCGTAGCCATCGACCACGCGGCCGAGCGACCCGAGCTTCACGTCGCCCAGCCGGTTGGTGATGAAGATGTGGAACATCTCGGCGCTGCCGATGCCGTCGAGGATCTCGACGCCGGTGCGCTGCTTCCAGCGTTGGTAGAGCTCTGCGGGCAGCGCCTCACCCGCGCTGATGGCCACGCGCAAGCTGGAAAAGTCAGCGTCCTTCAACCCCGGCGCGTTCAAGATGCCGTTGAGCGCAGTGGGCACGGCGGTGAGGATGGTGGGGCGGTGTCTCTTCAACAGCTCGAAGAACTTCTCGGGTGTCGGCTTGTCCTTGAACAGGGCGGTGGCGCCGCCTGCGAGCAAGGGGAAGAGCAGGTTGCTGCCCAGCGCATAGCCGAAGGCCAGCCGCGGAATGGAGAGGCCGAGGTCGTTGGGCCCGTACTTCAAGACCGGCAGTCCGTAGTTCAGCGCGTTGAAGACGAAGTCTCGCTGCTTGTGCACCGCCGCCTTCGGGAAGCCGGTCGAGCCCGAGGTGTAGAGCCACACGCAGGGATCATCGCGGTGCGTGTCGGCGATCGACGCGTCGGGCTTCGTCCGGGCGAGCTCTGCGTCGTAGTCGAGGTGAGCGCCCGCTTGTCCACCGGCCACCAGCACGTGCTTCAGGTGCGGACACTGCGCGCGCACCGAGTCGATCACCGCCGCGGTCGCTGCCTCGGTGACCACCAGCTTCGCCCGCGTGTAGTTGAGGTAGTAGCTCACCTCGTCGGCCTTCAACCCCGGGTTGACCGCGCTCACCGCGCCGCCCGCCTGCACTGCTGCGAACCACGCCGACGCGAACTGCGGCACGTCGGGGAGCATCAGCAAGACGCGCTGCTCCCACTCGAGACCCAGGCCCTTGTAGACGGCGTTGGCGCGGTGGGTCGCGTCGGCGAGCTGCCCGTAGCTGATCACCTGATCTTCGAAATAGATGGCAGGCCGCGTGGGCTGCTCGGCTGCGCGGGCGTGAAGAAAGACCTGCGCGAGGTTGAGGCGTTCAGGAAGCGAAGTGGGATCCATGAGAGTCATTTCCGGCGCAGCGCCAGGTAGAGCCCACCGCCGATGAGCACGCAGCCGAGCGCCGCGAAGGACTGAAGGCGGCTGACCTCTTGCGCGTAGCTCAGCTCGAAGTTGCATTCTTCCGTGTCGGGGAAGGCGCAGTCTTTGGTGGCGTTGTTCCACGCGCTGACCACGAAGATCATCGCGGCGCCCACCAGTCCGAGGACGAGGCCACCAAGAGCAGCACGAGCGACTGAGCGGAGCGGGTGAGCCATTTCGGGGGGCAGGGTAGTAGCGTCCGCCGCCATGCGCATCCTCTACGGAGTCGTCGGTGAAGGCATGGGTCACGCCACCCGCTCTCGCGTCGTGCTGGAGCACCTCACCAGGAACCACGACGTGCACATCGTCGTCTCAGGCCGCGCGAGGGACTACCTCGCCAAGCGCTTCGAGAACGTGCACAACATCTGGGGCTTCACCCTCAACTACGAGGGGAACTCGGTCAAGAAGTGGCAGTCGGTGCTGCAGAACTTGAAGGGCGCGGTCACCGGCTTTCCGCAGAACGTGAAGAAGTACTTCGAGATCGTCGACGACTTCAAACCCGACGTCGTCATCAGCGACTTCGAGTCGTTCAGCTACCTCTTCGCGCGCAACCACTTCATTCCCTGCATCAGCGTCGACAACATGCAGATCATCAACCGGTGCAAACACGAGCCCGCGTTGATTGGTCCGTACGAAGACCAGTTCGAGCTCACGCGCAGCCTGGTGAAGGCGAAGCTGCCGGGCGCCTTTCATTACCTCATCACCACGTTCTTCCACCCGCCGGTCCGCAAGGAGCGCACCACGCTGGTGCCCTCGATTCTCAGGCCCGAGATCATCGCCGCGAAGTCGGAGCCGGGCGCGCACCTGCTGGTGTACCAGACGATGACCAGCAACACGGCGCTCATCGAGGAGCTGCGCAAGAGCGGCATCGAGTGCCGCATCTACGGCTTCAAGCGCGACATCACCTCTGATGTTCGCGAGGGAAATCTCATCTTCAAGCCGTTCAGTGAAGAAGGCTTCATCGACGATCTGCGCACCGCGCGCGGGGTGGTGGGCGGCGGTGGGTACACGCTGATGAGCGAGGCGGTCTACCTGCGCAAGCCGATGCTCTCGGTGCCCATCGGTGGTCAGTTCGAGCAGGTGCTCAACGCGCTGTACCTGGAGAAGCTCAACTACGGCATGCACGCCAAGGCGCTCGATGGCCAGGTGCTCGGCCAGTTCCTCGAGCGCGTCGACGGGTGCGCGAAGTCGCTGGAGGACTTCAAGCAGGAGGGCAACACGGTGTTGCTCTCGAAGCTCGACGCGCTGCTGCGGGACGCCGCATCGCAAGGCAAGTGGGACGAGACGACGGTCTCCTGATGAATCGAACTAAGGCTTCGACAATACGAGCGAACACCGGTCATCCCGAGCAGGGGACCGAAGGAGCAGACCCACCGTTCGCATCGAGCACAGTCGAGATGCCACCTCTGCGCCGCGCGGCAGGTGACCCCTCGACTTCGCTCGGGGGGGAACGGTCGGTTCGCCGGCGATTTCGTCCGAAGGAACAGACCCACCGTTCGCATCGAGCGCAGTCGAGATGCCACCTCTGCGCCGCGCGGCAGG
>JBKJSE010000390.1:0-11564 GCA_046595925.1 Archangium sp.
GCAGGTGACCCCTCGACTTCGCTCGGGGGGAACGGTGCTGTTCCTTAGGAGCAAGGAACCAGCTTCGCTGGCGATTTCGACCGAAGGAACACACCGGTCCTCCCGAGCGGAGTCGAGGGAGTACTTCTGCCTCGCGCGGCAGGTCCCACGCGGCAGGCCACCCCTCGCCTTCGCTCGGGGGGAACGGTGCTGTTCCTTAGGAGCGAAGTCGAGGGGTCACCTGCCGCGCGGCGCAGAGGTGGCATCTCGACTGCGCTCGATGCGAACGGTCGCCGGCGAAGCCGGTCCCCGCCAAGTGACCCTCGACTTCTCTCGGGGAGAACGGTGGTGCTGTTCCTTCGGATCTCGACTGGGCTCGGGGTGACCGGTGGGTGCGCTACTTCCGCTTCAAAGCGGAAGTGTCTCGCTCAATTCTCGCCAGACCCTGCGAGAGCGAAACGAAGTCGTCGTCGTTCGCCGCCTTCTTCAGAATCCCGGCTTCGATAACGCCACGCCGAGCCAGCTCAGCGTCCGCCTCATCCCAGCTCCATTCGAGCGGAATGCCGAAGTCATCGCGCAGCCGCTTCCTGAACTCGCTCTTGAGCGAGATCACCAACTCAGCCTCGACGCCCGCAGCGCGAGTGAGCGAGGCCATCGCCTTGACGTACTCGAGTGAAGATCGATGCCAGCTCGCGGGCTCATCACGAGCCGGCCCCAGGCGGGTGGCACGCGCCCACAGAAACAACATCGCCAGGAAACCCAGCTGCAAGCCGGTGACGAGCAGATTGATCGGCACCACACTCGCGCCGCTGTGCAGATGAAACTCATCGAAGGCGACCGGGCCCCGACGTCCGAGCTGAGCCCAGAACAGCGCGTTGTCTGCGAGCTCCAACCGCGCGTTCTCGGCGAGATCAGGCCCCGCGGCCATCCACACTTCGCCCGCGCCGCGCTTCACCCACCACACCGCGCCCTCACTCGTCACAGGCACCGCGTGCTCATCGCTCGAAGCCAGCGTGCGATCTGCCGAGAGCCGCAGCCGCTTTGCGCCCGCGAGCAGACCCGCCGCGAAGGTGACCTTCACGCTGGTGCCACCGACGTCTTCCAGCCCCGGCTCAGTGACCAGCGGCGCCACCGGCCCCGCGCGCAACCAGAGCCACTCGTTGATCGACGGCTGCGGCGCGGCGCGCGGCATCAGGTACACCAACGTGCCCCCGCCTTCGACGAAGTGCGCGAGTGCCTTCACCTCGTCATCACGAATCTCTTCACCTGAAGGCGCGGCGATCACCAACACCCGCGTCTCGTCAGGCAGCTGCGTCAGGGGCGCATCGTGCGCGATCACCTGAACGCCGCTCTCGCTCAACCATGCGGCGAGCGCACCGAGCCCCTTCGGCCCGTTGTTGGTGATGCTGGGAATCGGAGACTCGGAGCCCGGGTCCTGCGCCGCGACGCTGGCCATGATCGACAGCAGCACCAACACGGCCAGAACGATGGGGCCTTTCCTCACGACGACTGCTCCGTCAGCGCGCGCACGTCATTGAGAAACCGGCGCGCGTCATCAGGCGGCACGGCGTCGAGCGAATAGAAGGCGCGGTCGAACCAGGCGAACAGCGGCGTCACGCGACCAATCAGCGCTGCGGGTGCACCGCGCGTCGGCAGCTCTTGGGTCAGCTCGCGGTTGGTCTTCACGCGATCAGGCCGGGCGAAGCGCTGACGCTCGAGCGAAGACAGCAGCGAAAGCAACGCCTCGCGGATCGCTTCACGGGGCGCCGTGCCGAGCAGCGCCTCAGCGCGCGAGAGGTGCGTGGCGGGGTCGTCGAGCACCAGCGCAGGCGCCACGGACGCTCGCTCGTGGGTGACGGCCTTCGCGCGACGTCGGTTGATGAGTCGCAACGTCACGCCGCCGCCGATCACCAACGCGAGCACCAGCACCACCACGCGCGTCACGTTCGAGTACGCCTCGGCGCCCGACGACTCGAAGAAGCTCTCGAACCAGTGCTTGAGCTGCGCCATCAACGCCTGCAGCGACCCCGAGTTGCGCTGCCGGGCGCGCTCGAACCCCGGCCGCTCGTAGATGGGCGGGAGCGAGGACAGCTCGAGCTTTTCCGGCACCGGCTGGCTCAACAGCTCGCACGCGGCCTCTTGCTGACCCTCTGGCAGCATCGCGAGCGCGGGATGTTCGCAGTTCGCTGAGAGCGTCAGCGCGACGACGAGCCAGGTCACGTGCCGAGCGCCAGTTCGAGATCGAGGCCTTCGCGGCGCACGCGCATGTCCGTGTAGAAGAAGGTCTGAAACACGATGTAGAGCGGAGCCAGCACCGCGCCCATCACCGACTGCAGCAGCTGCAGCGGGATCATCACGTAGAGCGGCACCACGTCGTTGAGCGTGTTGCCCGGCGTGAAGTTCGCCCCGAAGGCCGCGCCCGCGAACAGCGTCGGCATCGAGGCCACGAAGCTCATGATGAGCAACACGGTGCCGACGATCGTGACCAGCACGGTCAGGCGCAGCTTCACGATGCCGCCCGCGCCTTCGTAGACGCGGCCTGAAGAGAGCGCGTCTGCGCGGCGGAAGGTGGCCATCGCGCCGAGCGGTTCGATCGCGATGATCTGCGAGACGAGGATGAAACGAATCGCGAACCACAACACCAGCACGATGGTGCCCAGGATCGACGCGAGCGCTGCGAGCACGCCGAACACCGCTGCCAGGCCACGCTGATCGTTGAGGCCCAGCGCCATCGCGCCCCCACCGAGCGCGGCCGCGGGAAGGAGCAGCAAGACCATCACCACCACGCTCCACGCCATGCTCAAGAAGAAGGCGCCCGTGATGGTGCCCAGCCGGGCCGCTGCGTGACGAAAGGAATCGCTCGCGTTCGGCTGTGCCGTGTTGATGAGCCTGTTGAACGAGAAGTGCGTCGCAGCGACGCCCGCGATCTGCGCCACGAAGAGCGAGGCGAGGATCGCGACCATCAACAACGAGAACATGCCGAACATGTGCAGGAAGACCTGATCGGTGGGGTGCTTGAGCGCTTCCGGACTGCTCGCCATCGGGAAGAGCACCTTGGTCAGGCCCTGCGAGACCGCGACCAGCGTGCCTTCGAACAACTGGAAGCCGAGCAACAACCAGAACAACGGCTTCCAGTTCGCTCGCCAGAAGTTGACGGAGCGATCGATCAGCTCACCAAGGCCCAGCGGGCGAAGCGGGTTCAAAGTGGGCGGAAAGCTACTCCAGTGCGCGCAGGAGGGCTTCCGCCGCGTGCGCTGGGTGGGTGGCGTGCATGATTTCGCCGATCACCGCCACGCCCGAGACGGGGCCGAGCTCTTTCATGCGCTGGAGGGTGATGCCTCCGAGGGCGAAGCAGGGCGTGGGCGACTTCTTCGCGAAGGCCTGGAAGGCGTGGGCGCCCAGCTCAGGTCGCTCGGGGGCCTTGCTGATGGGGTCGAACACCGGGCTCACCAAGAGGAGATCGGCCCCGGTCGGGTGGTGTGGTGGATGGCAGGAGGCGCTCAGCAGGCGTTTGCCGAGCAGGGGCCTGACGTCTGCTGGGAAGAGCGAGCGGTCGGTCAAGTGCAGGTGCGCGTCGAGGGCGAGCGCGACGTCGAGGCGGCCGTTGATGAAGAGGGGGGTGTCTGTGCAGAGCGCTCGAAGGCTGACCGCTTCTTCATAGAACTGGCGATCACTCGCGCCGTAATGGCGGTGCTGAACAGCGATTCCCGGGCCGGCCTGGAGCGCTTCTTTGAGAATGTCGAGGACGGGCATCGACCAGTCCGTGATGATCATCAGCTTGAAGGGAAGTGGCCCCTCGCCAACGATCACGGGCCGACCAGTCCGGTGAGCGGACTCGAGGCTGAACCGTAGGCCTTCATGGGAATGCGCCCGGCGAGGAACGCTTCTCGACCTGCTTCGACCGCCAGCTTCATTGCCTTCGCCATTCGCACCGGTTCTCGCGCTGCGGCGATGGCGGTGTTCATCAAGAGGCCGTCGATGCCGAGCTCCATCGCGATCGCGGCGTCGCTGGCGGTGCCCACGCCCGCATCGACGATCACCGGCACCTTCACCGTCTCGAGAATGAGCCTGATGTTGTGTGGGTTGATGATGCCCAGGCCCGAGCCAATCGGGGCGGCGAGCGGCATCACGGCAGCGCAGCCCATGTCGGCCAGCTTGCGCGCGGTGATCACGTCGTCGCTCGTGTACGGCAGCACCGTGAAGCCTTCCTTCACCAGCACGCGCGCTGCCTTCAGCGTCTCTTCCACGTCGGGGTACAGGGTCTTCTGGTCACCGAGCACCTCGAGCTTCACCCACTTCGAGAGGCCCAGTTCCTCGGCCAGCCGGCAGGTGCGAATCGCGTCTTCCGCCGTGTAACAACCCGCGGTGTTCGGCAGCAGCTGCATGCGCGTCGTGTCGATCCAGTGCAGCAGCGACTCTTCGCCCTGGGCCTTCAAGTCGAGGCGGCGCACGGCGACGGTCACCATCTCGGCGCCCGAGATCTCGTGACACTGCTTCATCACGGCGTGGCTGGGGTACTTGCCGGTGCCGACGATCAACCGGCTCTGGAACGTCTTGTTTGCGATGGTGAAAGGCTTCATTTCATCCGCCTCCGACGAAGGTGACGATCTCGACCTGATCTCCGGGCTTCAACGCGGTCTGGGCGTGGCGTGCTTTGACCACCACCTCTGCGTTCACTTCGACGGCCACCCGCGGCGCCTTGATCTCGAGGTGCGTGAGCAGCGTGGCCACGGTGAGGCCGTCGGGGAGTTCTCGGGACTGGCCGTTGAGCTTGAGCTGCATGACGTTGAATTCCTGCGCGGCTCACCCTACACGAACTTCCCATGGCCGAGCCGGTGGACATTGGGGAACTCCACCGTCGGGTCGCGGTGGCCGACGGGCACGCTGATTCTCTGATGTGGAACCGCGATCTGAACTGCGCTTCCGAGCAGGGTCACGTCGACTTCCCCCGGTTGAAAGCAGCGGGCGTGAAGATTCAGTGCTTCACGGTGGTGACCCGCGGGCTGCCGGTCATCGACGGGTTCTCGCTCTTCGCGATGAAGCAGGGCTGGCCCCGGCACGCGCGCGCCGACGAGTGGAGCCGCTGCACCTTCCAGGTCGAGCGCCTCGCCGAATATTGCCGCGAGTCGAAGGGCAACGCGTCGATCGCCGCGACGTCGACCCAGCTCGAGGCGAACCTGGCCAGCGGCACGCTCTCGGCGGTCCTGGGCATCGAAGGCGGGCACGCGCTGGGTGGCAGGGTCGAGCGCGTCGCCGAGCTCTCCGAACGCGGCGTGCGCTTCATGTCGCTGAGCCACCTGTCGAACAACGAGCTGGGCGGCACTTCGACGCCGATGTTCGGCAACAAGCCGCTCACCCAGCACGGCCGCGACGTGCTCGACGCGATGGGCGAGGTGGGCATGCTGGTCGATGTCGCGCACGCCTCGCCGTCGATGCTCCCCGACCTGCTCTCTCACCCGAAGGCGCGGGTGTTCTGCAGCCACGCCGGGGTGCAGGGGGCGACGCCGCTGTGGCGAAACCTGTCCGACGAGGTCTGCAAGAAGATCGCGGACAAGGGCGGGGTGGTGGGCATCATCTTCGCGCCGCAGTTCGTGGGCGGGCGCACCCTCAAGCACGTGGTGCGGCACGTCGCGCATGCGCTCGAGGTGATGGGCGAAGACGGCGTGGCGCTCGGCAGCGACTTCGACGGCATGATTCCCCTGCCGCAGGGCATGAGAGACGTGCGTGACCTGCCGAAGCTCACCGCGGCGCTGCTGGAGCACGGCATTCCGGTGCGCGTGGTCGAGAAGGTGCTGGGGGAGAACTACCGGCGCTTCTTCAACGAGACGTTCTGAGGTTCTTTCGTTTGACTCGGATCGCAGCGGAGAAGATAGTCCGCGCCTCGGCCGCCTCCCGCCAACGACCCTCATAATGCGCCTCCAGATTCAGCTCGCCCTCGTCGCCGTTCTCTCTGTCTTCTCCTTCGGCTGCGGCTCGCCTGTGAACGGAGACACCTGCAATGCGACGGGCTTCCTCTGTGAGTCGGCTGCCAGCGCCCTCGAGTGCCGCGTCGGTACGTGGACCTCGCTTCCTTGCAAGGGCCCGAACGGCTGCAAGCGCGAAGGCGACATCGTGAAGTGCGACATGACCGGCAATGCCGAAGGCGATGCCTGCGCTTCGTCTGCTGAAGGCAAGGGCCTGTGCACCGCCGATGGCAAGGGCACGTTGGAGTGCCGTGACGGCAAGCTCGCGAAGACGAACACCTGCCGCACCTGTTCGGTGAGCGGCGACCTCGTCACCTGCCAGCCGTAATCGCAGCAACGAAGTGCTCGATGATGGCCGAGAATTCCTCCGGCCTCTCGAGGTTGCACAGGTGACCCGCACCCTCGATGACCTCGAGGGTCGCCCCCCCGACCAGCGACTGCATCCCCTTCGCCTTCTCGACCGGGGTGATCAGGTCTTCTGCGCCGACGATGATCGAACACGGGCCAGAGAACCGGCTGAGAATGTCCTTCCCGTCGACCCGGCTCGCCATGCCCCGCGAGGCCGCTGCGACGGCCGACGCTGACTGCGCGAGCATCAGCTTCTCAACGCGCGCACGCGTCTCAAGTGCCACGCCCGCCGCCATCAGCTTGGGCAACATCGCGCCGACCAGGCCGCCGACACCATTCTTCTCGACGTCGAGCGCAGTCGCTTCACGCCGCGCCTTGCCGGCCTCGTCATCAGCAGTCGATTGCGTGTCGATGAGCACCAGTCCCCGCACGCGACCCGGATCGAGCCGGGTCAACGCGATGGCCACGTAGCCACCCATCGAGACCCCGCCCACCAGCGCGTTCTGAATTCCCAGCGCGTCGAGCAGCGCCAGCCCGTCTTCCGCCATCGCGTCCATCGTGGTGACGCCCGGCGCAGGCGCGCTCTGCCCGAAGCCGCGGTGATCCGGCACGATCAACCGCACACCCTTCGGAGGCGACGCCAGCTGCGGCCAGAAGCTCTGACTGGAAAAGGGAAAGCCGTGAAAGAGCAGCAGCGGCACCCCTTCACCGCGGTCCTCATAGAAATACAGTCGACCCTGCAGCGAGATGCTGGGCATCAGATCCAATCCTTGTGGCGAAACCACAGCACCATCACGAGCGGCAGCGCGACGATCATGCCGATCATGATCTCGAAGTGGGTGAGGCCACCGAGCTGATCGAAGTTCTGCCCGAAGAAGCCGACGATGAACGAGAGCGGCAGGAAGATCGCCGCGAAGATCGTCAGCTGCTTGGTGATGTCGTTGGTGCGGTTGGCGACCTGGGAGAGGTAGGCCTCGACCACGTTGCCCACCAGATCGCGCGCGGCCTCGAGCTGCTCGTAGATGCGCACGAGGTGATCGAACACGTCGCGAAAGTAGATGGCCGTGCGCTCCTGCACCTGGGGCACGCCGCGCCGCGCGAGCAGGCCCACGATGTCGCGTTGAGGCGAGAGCACGCGCCGCACCATCACCAGCGCGCGCTTGAGCTCGAAGGTCTCCTGCAGCATCGAGCGGTTGGGGTAGCTGGCGAAGATCCTTTCCTCGAGGTCTTCGAGCGCCTCGTTGAAGCAGTCGAGCAGGGGGAAGTTGCGGTCGACCAGCGAGTCGGCCAGCAGGTACATCACGAAGTCGACCCCGCGACCCAGCGTGTTGGCGGGGTCGGCCTCGATGCGCTTGTGGGTCGCCTCGATCGCGACGTGCTGCCTGGCGTGCACCGTGATGAGCCAGTCGGCGCCCACGAAGAAGTGCAGCTCGTGCATCTCGAGATCGGTCCACTTCTCGGTCGGCGTCGAGAAGCTCTGCAGCACGAGGAACTGGTGGTTGCCGTACTCCTCGAGCTTGGGGCGTTGATCGAGGTGCAGGCAGTCTTCGATCGCCAGCTTGTGCAGCCCGAAGCGCTCGCCCAGCTTGAGCAGCACCTCTTCGTCAGGTTGCACCACGTCGATCCACTTGGGGCCCGGCACCGCCAGCAACGACTCGTCACCATCGAGGAGGCGGCCGTTGTCGTACACGCGCACACGCAGCATGGCGTTCTGGCTAGCAGATCTTTTCGCGCCGGTATCGTAATGAGGGCCCGTGGAGTCGCTGCCCCCCAAACTCGAAGCCCTCATCGCCTCGGAGCCCGATCGCGATTTTGGGGCGCGCACGCACATGGTGAGCCTCGCCGCGGGCCGCGCCATCGAGGCCATGGGTGAGCTCGATCTCATTCAGTACGAAGAGCCCGACGTCGACAGTTCAGCGGATCTCTCGATGTGGGAGACCGTGGCGCCCCTCATCGGCACCACCATCTCTGAGGTGAACACGCTCTGCGCGCAGATCGACTCGAGCTTTCCGGCCGGTGAGTTCCTGGTCGAGCAGCGCGCGTTGGCGGTCAACGAGTCGTTTCAGACGGGCGCCACCGAGCTGCGCGCCGAGGTGATGAACTTCGGCATGCGGGTGCGTGATCCCTCGGTGGTCGGCGATCGCTGGAACCTGATCACCGAGCTGCAGATCTTCCGTTTCAAGTTCCGCGACCGCATCGGGAAGATGGTGTGGGACGCCGCCACCGCCTTCGGTGAGTGCAAACGCCGCGAGGTCGAGCCCGGCTACGACGAAGCGCTCAAGTCGACGCTGGTGGTGCGCGCGATGAGCGCCGACCTGCGCCGGCTGATGCGGGTGCGCATTCACAAGGTCAGCGAAGCTTCACCCCTCGAGATGCTCGCCCAGGCGCAGCAGATGGAAAAAGAGCTCAACGCCTTCGGCCGCACGGCTGCCTGGCGAGCCCTGCGCGCGCAGGACAAGAAGGGCATTCTCGAGTTCCGCTACAACCTGCGGCAGCTGATCACCGCGGGCGCGCCTTCGAAGATCGACCTGCTGTCCTTGCTCGAGCCCTTCGTGGAGTTCGTCGACGGTTTTGGCGGCATCAGCCAGCGCGAAATTCTGGTGCAGCACGATCAAGAGATCCTCGCGTCGGTGGGCGTGGTGATCGAGCGCGCGATGAACCTCGCTTCGTACGAGGAGCGCCTGGCCGCCTTCAAAGAGGCGCTCGACGCCGGCCAGAACCTCTACGGGCGCTCGCCTGACTTCGACGTCTTCTTGCGCAACCAGCGCAAGGTCCTGCCGCAGCCCGAGGCGATGCCCGAGCAGCTCGAGCAGTTCCTCGTACAGATCGCCGGCCTCTCGCAGTATTGAGGCGCGTGCCCAGCAGCGCTGCAGCCCAGCGGAAAAAGCCCGAAGCGACTGGTGAGTTGGCCCCGTTGCTCGAGGCCGATCTCTCACGCGTCGAAGCGGTCTTCACCGACGTCGACGGCACCTTGACCACGAAGGGCAAGCTCACCTCGGCCACCCTGCGGGCGATCGAGTGGCTCAACGCGCACCGCGTGAAGGTGGTGCTGGTGAGCGGGCGGCCGGCGGGGTGGGGCGAAGCGTGGGTTCGCCAGTGGCCCGTGGCGGGCGCGATCATGGAAAACGGCGCGCTGCACTTCGCCTGGCGCGGCGAGCGGCTGGTGAAGACCTACGCTCAGCCCGCAAAGCAGCGACAGACCGATCGCAAGAAGCTGCACGCGCACGTGCAGGCGGCGCTCAAGCACGTGCCCGGCGCGCAGCTGTCGAGCGACTCCGTGTACACCGAGGTCGATCTGGCCATCGACTACGCCGAAGACGCTTCACTGGGCCCCTCTGCCGCCGACGCGCTCGAGGCTTTTCTGACCCAACGCGGCGTCACGGCCGTGCGCAGCTCGGTGCACGTGAACTGCTGGCTGGGCCGCTTCGACAAGCTCTCTGCCGTGCGAAGGTTCGCTGCGCTCGAGTGGAAGAAGACGGTGCGGCCCGACGAGCGCCGCTTCGCCTACGTGGGTGACTCGTTCAACGACGCGCCGATGTTCGGGGCCTTCCCGCTGTCTATCGGAGTGGCGAACGTGCGCGACGTGCTCGAGCAGCTCGACGCCAAACCCCGCTTCGTCACCCGCGCGCGTGAAGGTAAAGGCTTCGGCGAAGTCGCCGACGCGATCATGCGTGCCCGCAGGAGAACCACATGAGTCACCTGGTCAAAGTCGCCGTCAAGCCGGGCCTGGGCCGTCACATTCGGGCGGGCCACCCCTGGGTGTTCAAGAAGGCCATCGAGAATCCCCCGCGCATTCCGATTGGGTCGGTGGTCGATCTCACCGACGAAGGCCGCTTCGCCGGCCGCGGCTATTGGGATCCGCTCTCCGCCATCGCGGTGCGCGTGCTCACCACCGATCCGCACGAAGACATCGACGCCGACTTCTTCGAGCGCAAGGTGCAGCTGGCGCTCCAGTCGCGGCACCAGCTGATCGACTTCAAGGGCACCAACGCCTACCGCCTCATTCACGGCGAAGGTGACGGGCTGCCCGGGGTGATCGTCGATCTCTACGACGGCTTCGCGGTGATGAAGCTGTACTCGGCGGGCCTGACGCCGCACCGCCCGATGATCGTCGAGGCGCTCGAGAAGAGGGTGCCCGGCCTCAAGGGCGTGGTGGGCCGTGACGAGGTGGGCCGCGACGACGCGGACGTCGACAACGAGAAGGGCAACGGCAAGGTGCTGGCCGGTGCCGAAGCGCCGCAGCCGCTGCAGATCCTCGAGCACGGCGCCCGTTTTCTCGTCGACGTCTACGCAGGTCAAAAGACCGGCTTCTTCCTCGACCAGCGCGAGAACCGGCACATGGTGCGCCGCATCGCGAAGGACCTCGAGGTCCTCAACTGCTTCGGGTTCACCGGTGGTTTTTCCGTCAACGCGGCGTTGGGCGGTGCGAAGAGCGTGTTCACCGTCGATCAAGACGCTGACGCGATCGCGCTGGCTCGCGAGAACTTCACGCTCAATGGCATCAACGCCAGCGAGCACGACTTCCTCGCCGCCGATGCCTTCGAGCTGCTCGACTCGTTCAAGAAAGAAGGCCGGAAGTTCGACCTCATCATTCTCGACCCGCCCGCCTTCGCGAAGAGCCAGAAGGCCGTCGAGAGCGCGCTCGATGGCTACGCGTCGCTCAACCGCCAGGCGCTCGCGATCCTCAAACCCGGTGGGTTGTTGTGCACTGCCAGCTGCTCCGCGCGGGTCAGCC
Organism: Archangium sp.; assembly: GCA_046595925.1. Lineage (GTDB taxonomy): Bacteria > Myxococcota > Myxococcia > Myxococcales > Myxococcaceae > Archangium_A. Next base: position 11,026 of record JBKJSE010000390.1, read on the forward strand.
CGGAAGCGTTCTTTGATGCGGTCAAAGACGGCGCGCACAACGCGGGCGTCGATCTGGCGTTGGTCGAAGAGCGCTACCAGCCCCCGGATCACCCGGTTCGGTTGCAGTTCCGCGAAGGTAAGTACCTCAAGTTCTTCGTGCTTCGCGCACGCTGAGCCGCGGTCCCCAGATTCCTTGCACACATGCTGGAGGCCCTGTGTCTCCAAGGCCGAAGCGATTGACTTCACCCCGGCCCTACGCCAAACGGCGCCAGACTCTTCAGGCCGGCCTCACCAAACAAAGGGATACACAATAATGCGTTCCATGAAGCTCGTTGCTCTCGGCGCTCTCTCGTTGCTCAGCCTCGTCGGCTGTCTCCAGGGCCAGCCCCGGCTCTACCGCGTCGCCGTCGACGCGACCCCCGTTCGCACCATCGCGGTGCCCAGCTGCTTCCGGAACAACAACCTCCCGGCCGGCCGCGGCAACATCACCGAGCAGAACTACCGCTCGGAAGACGAGTGGGTGATCTGGAACGGCGTCGATCAGGTCGAGTACCTCGA
>JBKJSE010000440.1:0-13437 GCA_046595925.1 Archangium sp.
GGTGGCCATCGACACGGGCCTGCCGTTCTTCGACCACATGCTCGCCACCTTCGCGAAGTACGCAGGCCTGCCGCTGGTGCTCAACGCCAGGGGCGATCTGCGGCACCACCTGATGGAAGACGTCGCGCTCACCGTCGGCGCCTTCGTTCGCCGCCTCACGCCCGCGACCGCGGCGCGTTACGGCGAGCGCACCATTCCCATGGATGACGCGCTGGTGCAGGTGGTCATCGACGTGGGGGGCCGCGCGTACTTCGAGGGCAAGCTCGGCAGCAAGCTCTACACCCACTGGCTGCGCAGCTTCGCGACGGCCTCCGAGAGCACCGTGCACCTGCGTGTGCTGCGAGGCAGCGATCGCCACCACATCATCGAGGCCGCGTTCAAGGCGCTGGGTCTCGCGTTGCGGCAAGCGCTGCGCGACGACGGCGTGGTGTTCAGCACCAAGGGCTCGATTGAATGGAAGGTGACGCCATGACTTCACGACGCGTGGTGGTGTGTCTCGACGTCAAGGGCGGGCGGGTGGTGAAGGGCGTGCAGTTCGAGGGGCTGCGCGACGTGGGCGATCCGGTCGAGCTCGCCGCGCGCGCAGAGGCGTCGGGCGCAGACGAAATCGTCTTCCTCGACGTGTCTGCGTCGGTCGAAGAGCGCGCGCCGCTGCTCGAGCTGGCCCAGCGCACGGCCGAGGTGTTGTTCATTCCCCTGACGCTCGGCGGCGGCATCGCGTCGGTCGACGGCGTGACCGCCGCCCTGCGCGCGGGGGCAGACAAGGTGGCGCTCAACTCGGCCATCGTGAAACGGCCGGCGTTGATCGACGAGGCCGCGCGGGTGGTGGGCGCCCAGTGCGTGGTCGCCAGCATCGACGCGAAGCGGGAAGGAACGGGCTGGCGCGTCTTCACGCACGGCGGGCGCACGCCGACCGGGCTCGACGCCGTCGCCTGGGCAAAGGAGTGCGCGGCGCGCGGGGCCGGAGAGCTGTTGATCACCTCCATCGATCGCGATGGGGCGCGCACGGGGTACGACCTCGAGCTGACGCGGGCGATCTCCGACGCCGTCACGGTGCCGGTCATCGCGTCAGGCGGCGCGGGCACGGCCCAACACGTGGTCGAGGCCTTCACCCGCGGAGGGGCTGAGGCGGCGCTCGTCGCCGGCATGCTCCACGACGGCACCACCACCGTCGGCGCAATCAAGACGGCGCTGCGTGAGGCGGGCCTCGAGGTGCGGTCATGAACCTCCTCGAAGCCGTCGAGACGGTGGCCCGGTTGGCCGGAGCACGCGCGCTCAGCCAGTTCCGCTCGCAGTTGGCCGTCGAGACCAAAGCTGATGGCAGCCCGGTGACCGAAGCAGATCGCGCCGCCGAACGGCTCGCGCGGGAATGGATCTCTGCTCACTTTCCAGAAGACGGCATCGTGGGCGAAGAGCTGGGCGTCACCCGGCCTGAAGCGAAGCGCCGCTGGTTGCTCGACCCCATCGACGGCACCAAGGCGTTCGTTCGGGGCGTGCCGCTGTGGGGAACGATGGTGGCGGTGGTCGAAGGCGACGTGGTGCTCGCGGGCGCGGTGTTCTACCCGGCGCTCTTGGAGTGCGTGGTGGCGGCTCGAGGCCAGGGCTGCTTCTGGAACGGAGTGCGCGCGCAGGTCTCGAACGTCGCGAAGTGGGCCGACGCCACCGCGCTCACCACCGAGGTGAAGCGACAGCCCGAAGGCCTGCAGCGGGTGATGTCGCGCGCGGGGGTGAGCCGCACCTGGGGTGACTGCTACGGCTACCTGCTGGTCGCCACGGGCCGGGCCGAGGTGATGATCGACCCGGTGCTCAACGCGTGGGACGCCGCGGCGCTCGTGCCCATCATCGAAGAAGCGGGCGGCGTCATCAGCACCTTCGACGGCCGCGGGCCCCTCGAGTCAGGCAGCCTCATCGCCTGCAACGCCGCGCTGGCCGCCGAAGTGAAGACGTTGCTGAGCCCGCCCCCTCGCCCACCGCTGACCGTGCCCACGCTCGACTTCACCAAATCGTCGAACGGGTTGGTGACGGTGGTGACGCAGCACGCGCACAGCGGTGAGGTGCTGATGGTGGCGCACGCCGACGCTGAGGCGGTGACGCGCACGCTCGAGACGGGCGAAATGCACTACCGCAGCCGAACGCGCGGGCTGTGGCACAAGGGCGCGACCAGCGGGAACGTGCAGCGGGTCGTTTCGCTCTCGACCGATTGTGATGGTGACGCGGTGCTCGCCCGCGTGTTGCCCGCGGGGCCGGCATGTCACACGGGCGATGAGACGTGCTTCGCCGCGGCGCCCAAAGCAGAGGCGCTCTCGGCGCTCGCGGCGACCATCGCGCAGCGCGCCGCGAGCCCACAGGCCGGCAGCTACACCACGAAGTTGCTGGGAGACCGCAACCACCGGCTCAAGAAACTCGGGGAAGAATCGGCTGAGCTGGTGATGGCCTGCGTCGATGGTGATGCCCCGCGGGCGGCGGAAGAAGCGGCCGATCTCATCTACCACCTGCTCGTCGCGCTCGAACCGCTGGGCGTGGGCCTTGACGACGTTCGCGCGGTGCTCTCAGCGCGGGCGCGCTGAGTTGAATGCGTGGGTCGACCTTCACCCGTTCGCGCGCGCTGACCCGTAACAGGGCGGCCCTATGCGCTGATCCGCGCCGGAACGAATCTTGTAAGCTCAGGCGGCGTGCAGGCGGGTCCCGGTGACAACATTGTGTCGGTGCGAACGGCCTCGTTCATGACCCGCGCTGGCGTGAGCGGTGGCCTCCTCGCGGCGGCGATGGGCGGGCTGCACGCTCTGCTCGGCAGCCGACCAGACCTGGTGATTTTCGTCCTCGCGGCGCTGATTTGCTGGGTGACGGTGCTGCTGTGGCGGGCCTTCGAGAGCCACCGGCTCGTGGCGCACTTCGGGGTGCTGGGACTGACGGCCTTGTTCTCGTTCTCGGTGGTGTGGGGGTCGCTTGCCTACGTCGCGTGGCTGGGCCTCGTGAGCGTGGTGGCCTTCATGCTGACGGGGCGCGTGGGCGGCCTGGTGTGGACCGCCATCATCCTCGTGCTGTTGGGGTTGTGCGTGTGGGTGATCAACCAGGGGAGCGTGCCGGTGCTCAGCCAGGGCACTCCGGTGGTGCGCATTCTGCGCGTCCTCTCGCTGGTGCCCGCGCTTGCGGTGATCGCTTTCTTCTACGACGCCCAGCAGACGCGCGACCTGGCCGCGCTCACGCGGGCCCTGGCGGCCCAGTCGAGGCTCCTCGCGCACGTCAGCCATGAGATGCGCACGCCGCTCAACGGAATCATCGGCACCGTTCAGGCGCTTCGGCTCGAGCCGTCGACCCTGTCGCGCCAGGTCGGTGAGGGGCTCGAGACCATTCAGTCGAGCGGCGAGACGCTGCTGGCGTTGATCAACGATCTGCTCGACGTCGCGCGCGCCGAAGCGGGCACCTCACAAGTGCGGCACCCCTTCGATGCCAGGCGCGCGGTCGAGCTCACCGTCGCGCTCCACCAGGCGCGCGCGAAGGCCACCGGCCATGAACTGCAGTTGGTGGTGCCGCAGGTCACGGTGCCGGTGCTGGGTGACTCGGTGCACCTGCAGCAGGTGGTGGGGAACCTGGTGGTCAACGCCCTTCGTCATGGGCAGTCGCCGGTGCGGGTCTGCCTCGAGGCCACACGGGGTCCCGAGGCGACCGAGCTCGTCTTCAGCGTCAGGGACAATGGTCCGGGCATCACGCCGGCAGATCAAGCGCTGCTCTTCAAGCCCTTTGCTCAGCTCAACGCGGGCACGACGGCGGGCGGTTCGGGGCTGGGCTTGTTCATCAGCCGCTCGATCGCGCGCCACATGGGGGGCGAACTCTTTCTCGAGAGTGCTCCGGGCGCGGGCAGCACCTTCTCGCTTCGGCTCACCTTGCCGAGCGCCGTCTTGCCGAGTGACGAGGCGCTGGTCCCGGTGCAAAGGTTTCGCGGGCAGGTGCTGGTCGTCGACGACAACCCCATCAACCTCAAGGTCGCCCAGGCGTTGCTCTCGAAGCTGGGGCTCGAGGTCCTGACCCTCGACAGCGGTGAGCGCGCGCTGGCGCACCAAGGGCCGATCGACCTGGTGTTCATGGACCTGCAGATGCCGGGCATCGACGGCTTCGAGACCGCGCGCCGCCTGCGTCAGAACGGTCTGCGGGTGCCAATCATCGCGCTGACGGCGAGCGCTCAGCCTGAGACCGAAGGCGAGTGCCTGCGCTCGGGCATGAACGGCTGCCTGGTCAAGCCCGTTCGCCTCGAGCACCTGTGTCCCCTGCTGGCGCGTGTGCTGCCGGTGTGAGGTGAAGCTCGTCACTGAACGAGCCACGGGCTCCGGGTCATCGTTTCACCGCGAAGAGCAACGCGAGCTTCTCCTCGCTGATGCCCTGGCAGCTCGCGCAAAAGTACGTCGAGCGCAGCGCGGTGCCCTGACGCTTCATGCGAATGGCAGCCCCGCACCGAAAGCACGGCAGACCCCGGCGACCGTAGACCCACACCTTCGTCCCGTCCGAGCGGCCTTCGAAGCGCGTCGTACGCCGACCCGTGAACGGTGCATCAGAGCCATGGTTGGTGTTGACCTGCATCAACTCGCGAGCGCGCTCGAGCAGCGAATGCAGCGCCTCGTCGCCGAAGGACGCGACGGGTTCGAACGGGTCGAGGCCCTCGAGGAAGAGCAGCTCGCTCTTGTAGACGTTGCCGATGCCGGCGACCGCGGCCTGGTGCATCACCGCGACGCCCAGCGGCCAGCCCTCGAGGCCCCTCAAATTGCCGACGGCGCGGGCCGCGTCGAAGGGCTCTGCCAGGAGGTCAGGCCCCAGGCTCGCGAGCGGGCGGTCACGCCGCAGCTCGCTTTCGCGCAGCACCCGCACCACCGGCGCGTTGTAACAAACGGCCTGCGCGTCTTCGACCTCGAGCACCACCCGCGCCTGGGAGGGCGACCGCCTCCACTGCTGGCCCGGGCGATACAGGTGCCAGGCGCCCGGCATCTTCAGGTGGGTGTGCAGCACGAGCCCGTTGTCGAAGTGAATGAGCAGGTTCTTGCCCCGGGCTTCCACGCTGGTGATGGTGGTGCCCACCAGAACGCGCGCGTCGCCGGCAAGCCGCGAGAACTCGAGCCGCGTCACGACTTTCCCCTCGAGTGCGGGGCGCAGCGTCTTGGCGATGTTGTGCAGCGTGTCGCCTTCGGGCACGGGCATGCCTAACAGGCGAGGACTTCAAATTCTTCGGTGCGAGGGGCGGGGCCGTTAAAGGGAACCGGGCATGGCCGCCCTCGACCTCTTCCATGAAGCGACCCGCGCGTGGTTCTCTGCGGTCTTCGCCAAACCGACCGATGCGCAAGAGAAGGCCTGGCCTTTGTTGCACCAGGGCGACTCGACCTTGCTGCTCGCGCCCACGGGGAGCGGCAAGACGCTGGCGGCGTTTCTTCACACCATCGACGCGCTGATGTTTCGAAGCCCGCCCGGCGAGACCAGGACGCGCGTGCTCTACATCTCGCCGCTCAAGTCGCTCGGAGTGGACATCGAGCGCAACTTGCGGGCCCCGCTCATCGGCGTCACCCACGCGGCCGCGAGGCTCGGGCTCAGCGTCGCGCCACCCGTCGTGGGGGTGCGCAGCGGTGACACGCCGGCCAAAGAGCGCGTGCGGCTGGTCAAGTACGCGCCCGACATTCTCATCACGACCCCGGAGTCGCTGTACCTGATGCTCACCTCTCGAGCGCGCGAGTCGCTGCGAGACGTGCAGACCGTCATCATCGACGAGATCCACGCGCTGGTGCCCACGGAGCGCGGCAGCCACTTGATGCTCTCGCTCGAGCGCCTCGAGGCGCTGACCCGTGCACCGATGCAGCGCATCGGCCTGTCAGCGACCTGCCGCCCGCTCGACGAGGTGGCCCGCTTCTTAGGGGGCGCCGAGCCACGGGGGACGGCGCCGGTGCCGCGCCATCGCCCGGTGACGGTGGTCGACGCGCAGGCCAAAAAGCAGCTCAAGCTGCGGGTCGAGGTGCCCGTCGAAGACCTCTCGATTCGCAAGGCCGCCAGGGCCCGCGGTGAGCTCGCGACCGGCGGCGAGACCTCGATCTGGTCGGCCATTCACCCCCAGGTGCTCGAGCTCATCGAGACGCACCGCTCGACGCTCATCTTCGTCAACAGCCGCCGCCTCGCAGAGCGCCTGGCGCAGGCCTTGAATGAGCTGAAGGGCGAGACGCTGGTGCACGCGCACCACGGCTCGGTCGCCAAAGACCAACGCGCGCGCATCGAAGAAGATTTGAAGGCCGGCCGCGTTCGGGCGCTCGTCGCCACCAGCACGCTCGAGCTGGGCATCGACATGGGCGCCATCGACCTGGTCGTGCTGGTCGAGGCGCCTCCGTCGGTCGCCAGCGGGCTGCAGCGCATCGGCCGGGCCAACCACCACGTCGGCGGCTCGAGCGAAGGCATCGTGGTGCCGAAGTACCGCGGCGATCTGCTGGCGTGCGCGGCGCTGGTCGAGGCCATGCGCGAGGGCGCCGTCGAGAGCACCCGCTACCAACGCAACCCCCTCGACGTGCTCGCGCAACAGCTCGTGGCGATGATCGCCATGGAGCCGCTGCACGTCGACGCGCTCTTCGAACGGGTTCGACAAGCGGCCCCCTTCGCAGACCTCACCCGCGGCGCCTTCGAGCGGGTGCTCGACATGCTCTCGGGGCGCTACGCCAGTGACGACTTCGCTGACCTGAAGCCCCGGCTCACGTGGGACCGGCTGAGCGGAGAGCTCAAGCCGCGCGAAGGGGCCCAGCGCGTCGCCATCTTGAACGGGGGCACCATCCCCGATCGCGGCTTGTACGGCGTCTTCCTCGCAGGCGCGCCCAAGGGCCAGGGCCGCGTGGGCGAGCTCGACGAAGAGATGGTCTTCGAGAGCAAACCCGGCGACACCTTCGTGCTCGGCGCGTCGACCTGGCGAATTCAGGAGATCACCTTCGACAAGGTCATCGTCTCTCCAGCTCCCGGTGAGCCGGGCAAGATGCCCTTCTGGCGCGGCGAGACGGCGACCCGCCCGCTCGAGTTCGGCCAGCGCATCGGGGCGCTCGTTCGCACCCTGTTGGCCCTGCCCCACGCTTCCGCGGTCGAGCTGTTGCACACCCGCCAGGGCCTCGACCTGACCGCGGCCGAGAGCCTGCTGCGGTACCTCGAAGACCAGAAGACCGCCGCCGGCCACGTGCCTGACGACCACACCATCGCCATCGAGACCTCGCGTGACGAGCTGGGCGACCTGCGCATCTGCGTGTTGTCGCCGCTCGGTGGCCAGGTGCTCGCGCCCTGGAGCATGGCGGTGGCGGCGAAGGCCAAAGACGAGCTGGGCATCGACGTCGAGACCCTGTGGACGAACGATGGCTTCGTCGTTCGGTTGCCCGAGGGCACGGCCCTGCCCAGCGAGGGTTGGCTCGTCCCCAGGGCGGAGGAAGTCGAGGCGTTGGTCATGCGCCAGCTCTCGATGACGCCGATGTTCGCGGCACGGTTTCGAGAAGCCGCGGCCCGCGCGTTGCTCTTGCCGCGCAGAAGGCCCGCCCAGCGCACCCCGCTGTGGCAGCAGCGCAAACGCGCGTCAGATTTGATGGCCGCGGCCGCCCGCTTCGACGCCTTCCCCATCACGCTCGAGGCGTACCGCAAGTGCCTCGCCGACATCTTCGACATGTCTGCGCTGACGCAGACGCTGCGCGACATCGAACGGCAGCACATCAAGGTCGTCACGCGCACCGGCCAGACGCCCTCGCCCTTCGCCGCGAGCGTGCTCTTCGGGTACGTCGCGAACTACATCTACGATGGCGATGCCCCGCTTCAGGAACGGCGCGCGCAGGCGTTGTCGATCGACACCTCGCAGCTGCGTGAGCTGCTCGGCGAGCTCGAGCTGCGAGACGTGCTCGACGCTGACGTGGTGGGTGAGGTCGAAGCCCAGTTGCAAGCGCTCGCGCCCGGGTATCAGGCGAGGCACAAAGACGCGCTCCACGACCTGCTGCTCAAGCTCGGTGACCTGAAGAGCGATGAAGCGGCCAGGCGCTTCGAGGGTGACTTCGCGGCGGCGTTGAAGGAACTCGCGCTCGAGCGGCGGGCGCTGGAGTGCAGGTTTCACGATGGCGGGCGCTGGGTCGCGGTCGAGCACGCCAGCCGCTACCGCGACGCGCTCGGCGTGCCGTTGCCACCCGGCTTGCCCGAGTCGCTGCTGGTGACGTCGTCGAGCGCGATGGACGACCTGGTGATGCGCTACGCACGAACGCACGGGCCGTTTTCGCCTCAAGATGTGGCGGCGCGGTACGGGCTGCGCATCACCGAGGTCGAGCAGAAGCTCAAAGCGCTGAGCGCAGCGAAGCGCCTGGTAGAAGGTGCGTTCAGGCCCTTCGGGAAGCAGCACGAATGGTGCGCGCCTGAGGTGCTGCAGACGCTGCGAATGCGATCGCTCGCCAAAGTGCGCAAGGCGGTCGAGCCGGTCCCCCCTGAGGTGTTCGGACGCTTTCTGATTTCGTGGCACGGGCTGTATCGAAAGCGCCAGGGCCTCGACTCGTTGCTCGACGCGATCGAAAAGCTTCAGGGGCTGCCGGTGCTGGCAAGCCAGCTCGAGCCCGAGCTGCTGCCGGCGCGCGTCGAAGGGTACCGACCCAGCGACCTCGACGCGCTCGCCGCGGCCGGCGAAGTGGTCTGGGTCGGCGTCGAGCCGTCAGGCGAAAAGGACGGCCGCATTGCCCTGTACCTCACCGAGCACCTCGCCCACCTGCATCGGCCTGCCCCGCTCGATGAAGAGACCCTGTCACCCCAGGAGCGCGCGATCGTCGAGCAGCTGCGAAAGCGGGGGGCCTTGTTCTTCGCGTCGCTCCACCAGGCGCTCGGTGGCGGCTTCGCGCCCGAGCTGGTGGCGGCATTGTGGAGCCTCACCTGGAAGGGGGTCCTCACCAACGACAGCTTCTTCCCGCTGCGCGAGCTGATTCGAACTCGAGCGCAATCGAAGAAGCGCTCGAGCATCGAGCCGCGAACGTTTCGCTCGAGGCGTTCGACGCCGGTGCAGGCCGACGGGCGGTGGAGCCTGGTGCAGCGCCGCCTCGAGGTCGACGCGGCTGCGCTGACCGATACCCAGTGGGCGACCCGCCTGGCGCAGCAGTGGCTCACGCGCTACGGCCTGGTGACCCGAGATGTCGCCGCGGCCGAGGACACGGTGGGTGGCTTCTCTGGCCTCTACGACGTGTTCAAGGCGATGGAAGACGGCGGAAAAGTTCGGCGCGGCTACTTCGTCAGCGGCGTGGGCGCGATGCAGTTTGCGCAGCCCCCCGCGCTCGAGGTGCTGCGCAGCCTCAAGGCCCCGCCGGAGCAACCGGAGATCGTCGTGGTGTCGGCCACCGACCCCGCCAACCCGTACGGGGCGCTGCTGAAGTGGCCGGGCAAAGGCCCGATGCGGCAAGCGGGGGCGCACGTGGTGCTCATCGACGGTCATGCCCGTGCCTGGCTGAGCCGCGGCCACAAGGCCGCCTTCGTGTTCCTGCCCGACGACGAGGCGCAGCGGGGCAAGGTCGCAGGCCACGTCGCCAGGGCCGTGCTGACGCTCCACCAGAAATCGGTCGTCGACGGCGAAGGTGCGCTGCTGGGGGAAATCAACGGCGCGGCCGCGGCCGAGAGCGAGCTGGCGTCGTACTTCAAGGCGCTGGGCTACAGCGCGGCCGGCACGGGTCTGCACCTGCGCCAACAGCTGCGCCGCTTCAGGCCCACCTTCAAAGGCTCGCCACCCTCGGTTCAGCACGAGGCACCCGAGGTGCCTGACGAAGACGCCGACGAACCGGAGGGCTGAGCTACGCGCCGACCAACTGCGCGACGAGCTCGTCCCATTTCTTCGTCCGGTAGTCGTCCTCACCGACCACCTCGAGCAAGGCCTCGCGCACGTAAGCGAGCTCCAGCGAGCCCTGCATGATGCCGAGCAGCCGCTCGACGTCGACGAGGTCCTTCCCGCGGAAGAAGAGCATCTTGAAGATCGCGGTGTCTTCCGGAGAGAGCACCCGCAGGCGCACCCCATGGAGCATGACTTCCCTCGTGCGAGTGGCGGCGCGCTCGTGCACGGGAATCGAGTTGAAGAACAAGTCGACCGGGAGCCCTCTGAAACGCCCACGGGCGTCGCCGCGTTCGGCAGCGGTCGCCAGCGCGAGCGGCACATCGATCTCCAGGCCGGCGGCGATCAGCGCGTTGAGTGCCGGCCCCGCTGCGTCTCCAGGTACGAAGAGGTTGATGTCGACGTCGTGCGTACCGCGGGCAGCACCAAAGAAGCCGTAGGCGATGGCGCCGCCGATGGCATGGGGAATACCCGCACGCTGGAGGGCCGTCGCGAAATGAACGGCCCCTTCAGTGGCGTCCATCGGCCCGGTACCGCCTGACGAGGCGCAGCCACGTCGACATCGACTCGGCGCTCCGCTGGTCCTGGTGTTGAATCGCCCGCTCGAAGTCCAACCTGCCGTGGAGAATCGCCATGGCGTCGCGACACACGGACTCGAGGAGTTTGCCTCGTTCCTCCAGGCTCATGCCGCGCACGCCCGAGATGTCGTCCTCGATCTCCTCTCGCAGTGAGCTGCGTCGCTCCGCGAGGTGCTGGAGAAAGTGCGCTGCGCGCTCTGCGGACATGCCCTGAGTCTAGCGCAGCTTCTGAGGCCGCGCCCTTTTCGAAGCGATGGTGCCGGTGCGCACGCCTTCGGATTCCTGGCGGCTGCCACGAGTCGAGCCCGAGTCGCCGCGGGCCCCGTGACGACTCGGGCTGCACCCGGACAAAGGGGTCGTCACGGTGCGCTCGCTGACCGAGCCGGTGATGAAAGACCCCGTTGTGCCTCCCACCGCGGCGCTTCGTGGGTGATGGACTTCAAGGAGCCGGTCTTCAACGCGATCTGGGCTGAGCTGGAGAAGCAAGCCGGCAGCAAGCCTACCGTTGCCGACCTGGTCGCCTTCACCGGTAACTACGTCACCAACAAGTCGTTGAGCCGGAGCTTCGACCTCGCCTCGAAGGTGGCAGCGACGCGCGAGGGTGACTGCACTGAACACGCGGTGCTGCTGGCCGCGATCCTGAGACGCTCCGGCTTTCCTGCCCGGGTGATGCTGGGCACCGTGCTGGTGACGACGAATGGTGCACCGAGCGCGTTCGGGCACGCCTGGGTCGAGACCTTCTCGCGGGGCTCATGGAAGACGGCCGACGCGACTCTGCCCGCGGGGCTCGACGTGCGGTACCTGCCCTCGGCCGAGCTCATCGACGAAGGCCCGGGCTTCGCGCTCGCGATGATCCCGGCGCTCCAGGGCCTCCGGTTCAAGCGGCTGCTGATCAAGCCTCGCTGACGCTCAGCGCGTCCCCGTGGGGCTCGGGGTCGGCATGTTGATGAGGTGCTGAGATTTCGTGAAGGTGAGTTGCCCCCGCGTCGTTGGGCTGCTTAGTCCCGAGCGTGCGAACTACCTTCCTGACGTTGACCGTGGGCGCTGCGCTCTTCCTCTCGGCGCCCGCCTGCGGCCCCACCACGCCTGCGTGCACGCCCTCGAACTGCACCGGCTGCTGTGATGTGAGCGGCGCCTGTCAGCTTGGCAACAGCAACCTCGCCTGCGGAGTCGCGGGCAGCATGTGCTCGACGTGCCAGGGCGCGCAGGGCTGCACCTTCGGCGTGTGCGGCAGTGGTGGATTGGGCGGCGGCACGGGAGGCAGTTCGGGGGGCGGCACGGGCGGCAGTTCAGGTGGCGGCGCGGGCGGTGGCGGTGGGAGCACCCCTGTCCTGCAGTTCTGCCTCGATGCCGTGGCGCTACAAGTCGAGTTCTACGCGATGTGCGGCACCTACTCTGCCGCCGGCGTGGCGGAGCTGCGCAGCCAGCAGGAAGCGCGCTGCGCGACGAGTGGCCTCTCGCGGGCCTACGCCGATGGGCGCGCCACCTTCGATGCCACCATGGCCGCCCGCTGCCTCGCCGGGCTCCGTGACGCGACCTGTACCGTGAGCAACCCCCCGGGCTACTACGACTGCACCCGCGTCTTTCCCGGCGCCGTAGGCGTCAATGGCCTCTGTTTCGGCACCGACGAGTGCACCAGCGCGCTGTACTGCGACACCTCGACCACCTGTCCCGGGCGCTGCGTCGCGCGGGTGGCGCTGGGGCAGCCGGTCACCGCCCCCCAGCAGTGCGTGGCCAACGCCGAGCCGTACGGCGGTCTCTGCGCCCCGCTCATCGCACTGGGTCAGTCGTGCGCGCCTACGGGCGGCAACCCGGCGCTGCACCAGTGCGTCGAAGGCGGCGTGTGCGGGCCGGCCGATCAGTGCATCACGTGGACGGCCACCGTGCTGCAGGGCAATGGCCAGGCCTGCAACAACACCACCGGGCTCGAGTGCGGCCAGGGGCTCAACTGCGTGGCGAACGTGTGCACGCCGTACGTGACCGCGGGCAACCCCTGCGACACGGTGCGCGGGTGTCAACAAGACTTGAGATGCAACGCTTCCAACACCTGCGTGGTCCGCTCCGTGGCGGGCGCGACCTGCAGCACGTCTGAGTGTGCCTCGAGCCTGTTCTGCAACAAGCCCACCGGCTCAACGACCGGCACCTGCACCCCGCTGCGAACGGTCGATCAGACTTGTACGAACGGCAGCGCGTGCGTTCCGGGGCTCTTCTGCACCGCCACGTCGACGGCGCCGGGGGTGTGCAAGGCGCCGTACGCGATCGGCGCGACTTGCACGTACAACCCCGCGGCCTTCACCCAGTGCGGCCCGGGCTACTGCACCGCGACCAGCACGAGCCTCACCGGGGTGTGCGCCAACAAGAAGATCACCGGCGCCACCTGCGTGTCGTACGAGGAATGCCAGGGCGCGTGCGTCAGCGGCCGCTGCACCGCCCCCTCGTATTGCTACGACGCGGCGCCCTGAGCAGTGCTGCATCGCTGACGGCCAGCTGGCACCGTGTGCCGGTGAGGCGTCGGTGAAGTGGCGGCCACGTCACTGTCGACGTGACCGCCTTCACTGCTGCTAGTGCCGACCGCTCGCTTCGACGCCGCCCGCGCGTTTTGCAGGGGGATTGGCGAACTCAGGGACCTGGCCGAGCTGGCGCATCAGGCCCAGCGTGTCGAAGGCTCCGTAGTTGAAGAGAATCTTGCCATTGCGGAACTCAGCGACGTCGATGCCCTTGACGACACAGAACTTCCCGGTGGGAGGGATTCCCATCACCGGTCCGAGGTGCGTGCCGCGCGCGGTCCACCGCGTGGTCACGAAGTTGCCTTCTCCCGAGAGGGCGTCGATTTCCAACTTCAGGTCGGGGAAGCCGACGCGATACGACTTCACCGCACTGCGAAGTCCGTCGCGATTGAGTTTGCCGAGCATGGGGTCGCTCCCTTCGTAGCTGGCGTCACAGATCTCTTCGATGACGTCGGACTTCCCAAGGTTCCAGACTTCGTCGATCAACCGTCTCGCTACTTGTTTGTTGTCTGTTGTCATGATG
>JBKJSE010000011.1:0-4843 GCA_046595925.1 Archangium sp.
TCGCGGAACTCAGAGCTCGCCGTCCAGTCGAGGAGCTTCTCGAGCTGCGGCTGCACCTTCCCCGGCTGCGAGATCTCGTGCAGGTACGTCTTGTGGAGAGGGATGTCCTTGCGGAACCCGGCCTTGTCGCGCTCCACAAGACCTACCTGCACGAGATCTCGCAGCCGGCGAAGGTGCAGCCGCAGCTCGAGAAGCTCCTCGACTGGACGGCGAGCTCTGAGTTCCGCGAGTTCCACCCGCTGCTGCAGGCCGCTCGTGTTCAGCACGAGTTCATCAAGATCTTCCCGTTCACGGAGACGTCCGGAAAAGTCGGCCGCATGCTGACCAACTTCATCCTGATCAGGAACGGGTTCCTGCCCGTGGTCATCGTCTCGGTCGATCGCTCGAAGTACTACGAGACCTTCCGCTCGAGCTTCACCACCTTCTCGAACCTGATGATGGACTCGATGGAGAACTCGCTCGACAACGGGCTCAAGTACTTCAAAGACCTTCAGCGTTTTTACCGGTGAACGACGGTGGCTCCCGCCTCCCTCGAAATCGCAAGTCTGCCCGCGAAGGGCAAGATCGAGCGACTCACCAAGATGTTCAAGGGTCGGCAGCGCGCGCTCGTGCTGACCCACGACAACCCCGACCCCGACTCGATGGCGGCGGCCTGGGCGCTGGCCACCGTGCTCAGCGATCGCGTGGGCGTGCCCGCCGACATCGCGTACGGCGGCATCATCGGGCGCGCTGAGAACGCGGCGTTCGTCAAGACGTTGAAGATTCCGATCCGTCACGTCGAAGACGTCGACCTCAGTGGCTACGACCTGTTCGGCATCGTCGATACCCAGCAGGGCGTGGGCAATCACGCGCTGCCTGAGACGACGCTGGCCGACATCGTGGTCGACCATCACCCCGTGCGTGAAGAAGAGGGCACCAACCCCTTTGGTGACGTGGGCGGGGAATACGGCGCCACCTCGACGATGCTCACCGAGTACCTGCGCGCCGCGCGCATCGAGCCTTCGCCGGAGCTCGCGACCGCGCTGTATTACGGCATCAAGGCCGACACGCGTGACCTCGGGCGGCAGACCAGCGATCCCGACGTCGACTGCTATCTGTGGCTCTTCCCGCGCATCGATCGCGAGCTGCTCGCGCAGATCGAGCACCCGAAGCTGCCGGTGCGGTACTTTCGCCTGTTCCACGCGGCGATCGAGAAGGCGCGCATCTACTCGCAGGCGGTGATCACCGATCTGGGCGACGTGTACTCGCCCGACCTGGTCGCTGAGGTCGCCGAGCGGTTGTCGTTCATCGAGGACACCAAGTGGTCGCTCGCGTTCGGCAGCTATCGCAGCCAACTGTTCCTCTCGTTGCGGGTCAGCGATCGGCGGATGAATGCGGGCCGCTTGATTCGCGAGACCTGTGCGTCGTTCGGTGGCTCGGCCGGCGGGCACGGAAGCATGGCGGGCGCGCGGTTGCCGCTGGCGGGCCGCAAGGCGCAGCGCGAGGCGTTCAAGCGTGAGCTGGTGCGCAGGTTCAAGGAAGCGTTCGGCGTCGAAGGTGAACGCGGCGCGTCGCTGTTGTCCGATGAAGCCTGACCTGGTGCTCCCTCTCCTGAGGGAGAGGGTCGGGGTGAGGGGCGGACGGTTGCTCTATTGGGATCACAACGCCGGCGCCCCGCTCCTCGAGGAGATCGCCAGCCATCTCTCCACCGCTTTCGCTGAGGCGGCAGGCAACCCCTCGAGCGTGCACCAGGCCGGTCGCGCTGCGCGCCGTCACCTCGATCAAGCACGAGAACGCGTCGCCAAGGTGCTCGGCTGCACGCCGCGAGAGAT
Organism: Archangium sp.; assembly: GCA_046595925.1. Taxonomy (GTDB): domain Bacteria; phylum Myxococcota; class Myxococcia; order Myxococcales; family Myxococcaceae; genus Archangium_A. The sequence continues at coordinate 1,812 of JBKJSE010000011.1, forward strand.
CGTCTTCACCGGATCAGGCAGCGAGGCGGCGGCCCTCGCGGTGCTGGGCGCCTACCGGGCACGCAAAGACAAGTCGAAGCGGCGGGTGGTCACCACGGCCATCGAACACCCGTGCGTGCTCGGTGCAGTGACGTTGCTCGAGGAAGAAGGCGCCGAAGTCATCCGCGTTGCGCCGGGCTCCGACGGCGCCGTTCCGGCCCAAGCGCTCACCGAGGCGCTCACCGAGCAGACGGCCTTGTGCTCGGTGCAGTGGGTCAACAACGAGACCGGCGTGATTCAGCCCGCGGGTGAGCTCGCCCGGGTCTGCGCGCAGCGGAAGATCGTCTTTCATTCAGATGCGGTGCAGGCGTTCGGCCGGCTGCCCGCGTCGCTGCGCGAGGTGCCCGCTGATCTGCTGTCGCTCTCGGCGCACAAGCTGGGTGGGCCTGCGGGTGTCGGCGTGTTGTTCGGCCGGCGCGGGGTCAACGTGGCGGGGCTCACTCCGGGTCATCAGGAGAATGGCCGTCGTGGTGGCACGCAGGCGGTCGCGATGGCGGAGGCGATGGCCATGGCGCTCGAGCATTCGGTCGCGTCGCAAGAACCGGCTTCTGCTCAGGTCAGCGCGCTGCGTGATCGTTTCGAGCGCGAGGTGCTCGCTGCGGTTCCAGGGACGATCGTCAATGGCACCGCCGCGAGAGTGGCTTCGACCTGCAACCTTCAGTTTGCGGGTGTGGACGGCGAGGCGTTGCTCATCGGGCTCGACCTCGAGGGGATCTGTGTCTCGACCGGCGCCGCCTGTGCTTCGGGGTCGCTCACGCCTTCGCATGTGTTGTTGGCGATGGGCCGCAGTGCTGAGCAGGCGAGTGGATCGCTGCGGTTTTCGATCGGTGCTTCCACGACGGCGGCTGAGGTGGAGACCGTGGTGAAGGCGTTGGTGCGGTTGGTTCCGCGGAACCGCGGAGAGTCAATCGCTGGTGCCGAACAGGCCTCGAACGACGGCTGAGATCGCCAACGGGGTTCCGACGCGCTCGTCGTAGAGCGGCGCGATCTCTTCGGCGAACTCCTTCGCGCTTTGAAACCGCATCGCGGGGTCCACGTCGAACGCTCTGGCGATCAGCCCCTCGACGATCGCCGGGACCTCGGGCCGCACGCTGCGCACCGGAATGTACGAAGACGCGCGGATGGTCTTGAAGACCTCTTGCGGCGTCTTGCCCACGAACGGCCGCTGCAAGGTGAGCAGCTCGTACAACGTCACCGCGACGGCCCAGAGATCAACCGCCGAGGCGAGGTGCCCGTTGACCGCTTCTGGCGAAAGATAGAACGGCTTGCCCATCACCTGGTCAGGCCCGACCTCGATGAGCGATCGCGCCACGCCGAAGTCGCCGAGCACCAGCTCGCCCGTACGCGACACGAAGAAGTTCGAAGGCGAGACGTCGCAGTGCACGATGCCCAGCGGCTTGCCGGTCGGCCCCTTCGCGTGGTGCGCGTAGTCGAGCGCTTCCAGCAGCGCCCGCGAGAGGTAGAGCGCGAAGTCGATGGGCCACGGCACCTTCTTCTCGCGGCAGCGCTTGATGATCTGCGCCACGTCTCGACCGTCGATGAAATCCATCACGATGTAGATGTCGTCGGCGTCGCTGCCGACGTCGAGCACCTGCACGATGTTGGGGTGATGCAGGTGCCGCGAGAGCTCGGCTTCAGCGGTGAAGAGCCGCACCGCTTCTTCATCTTTGCGCAGCGCGGGCAGCAGCCGTTTCAGCGCCAGCTCACGGCCCTTGTAGCGACCGGCCACGGCGCGAACGCAAAACACCTCTGCCATGCCGCCTTTGCCCAGCAACCGGAGAATCTCGTAGTTCCCGGTTCCCACGGCTCACTTCGGCTTCTTGCGGTTGTGCTGCGCCTGGGCCTCAGCGAGCAGCCGCTTGAAGTCGGTGTCGGTGCGCAGCGGGTTCAGATCGGGATCGTCGGTCAACGAGTCGATCAGGTTCGACGCGCCGCCCATGCGAACGGCCGTCTTCAGCGACGCGACAGCGCCCTTCTTGTCACCCATCGCGACCTGCGCGCACGCCCGGTTGTAGTGGGCCATCGCGAGGTTCGAGGCGCTGGTCTTGCGCAGCTGGGCGACGGCGAGGGCCTTGTCGAAGAACTCGAGCGAGCGCTCCGGGTGGCCCAGCTTCACTTCCGTAAGGCCGTACCCGAGGAAGGCATCCCAGCGGGTACCGTCGAGCTCCATCGCCTGGCGGAACTTCTCGCGCGCGGGCCCGAACTTGGTGTCCTGAATGAGGCGCTGCCCCTCGTTGATCGCCTCGTCGGCTTGCACTGCGGGGTCCGACTTGTCCTTGCCGGCGACCTGCGCGGCCGAGCTGTCACTGGCGACCTTCTGCTTTTCTTCGAGGGTGGCCGGCCTGAAGAAGAGCGAGCGCCCATCGAGCGCCGGCGACTTGCACGAGCCCTCGAGCCGAATCCACCCCGCGACCGCGTCATCGTGCGCCACGCCCAGCATCGGGTAGCTGCGCTGGAGCGAGCACCCGGCCCCGGTCTGACACAGCGTGACGCTCCCCACGAAGACGTTGCCTTCGAACGTCCCGGTGACGACCTGGGTGTCGGGCGGAAAAGTGCATTGCGCCGACGACTTCAATTTGCCGACGACCTTGCCATCGACCAGCGAGAACTGAACGAGGCCCAGCTCACCGACCGAGTAGAGGCCTGAAAGCACGGGCGTCGCCGCTGCCGCAGCCACAAAGGGGACCATCGCCAAGGCGACCAACGTGCTCTTCATCCGCCAAGGCAGGGTAGCACCTTGAAACTGGCGGGCGGGCCCTTATGATCAGGGCTCGAAAGGACTTTTGAAGGGTTGTTCCCTGCGGGGTACGTGATGGTCGGCCAACACTCGAACCGATACATCTAAAACGGGGGTTGTTTCGTCCAACTGGGTGCAAGCCCTCCTCGCAAGAGAGAGGGACGCCGAAGGAAGGCAAATGGCTCCCACCTGAACCGTCAAGGTTCAGTGAAGGTCGGGACACACGGCTCATGGCGGGGAACGTTTCATCGGACAA
>JBKJSE010000036.1:0-3929 GCA_046595925.1 Archangium sp.
GACCGCCAAGCGCAAGACCGTGCACGCGTACCGCGATCTGCTCGAGCTGCTCGACGCCACCACGCACGAGTGGCGGCACCGCGTCGCCTTCCGCCTCTACGAAGGCGAAGAGTCGCAGCGCTTCACCTTCGGCGAAGTGCACCGCTACGCCGCCCGCGTCGGCAGCGCGCTGCTCGCGCACGGCGTGGTGCACCAGGACCGCGTGATGCTGGTCGGCGAGAACCGCCCTGAGTGGGGCATCTCGTTCTTCGGCATCTTGCGCGCCGGCTGCACCGCGGTGCCCGTCGACAAGGAGATCTCGGAAGCCGAGATCGTCAACATCGCCTGCCGCAGCGAAGCGAAGATCTGCCTCGTGAGCGAGCAGCTGCTCGAGAAGCACCCCACGCTCGAGAACGCGCTCGCCGCCGCCGGGCTCTCCACCAAGGTGATGCTGCTGGCCGAAGCGATGGCTGGCGACCCCCTGGCGCCCAATGGCATCGGTAACGTGAAGAAGGGCGCGGCCCCCGATGACGTGGCCTCGTTGCTCTTCACCTCGGGCACCACCGGCACCCCCAAGGGCGTGATGCTCACCCACCGAAACTTCTCCGCCCTGGTGGCGAAGCTCGGCGGCGCGTTCGACCTGGGCGTCGGTGACGGCGTGCTCTCGGTGCTCCCGCTCCATCACACCTTCGAGTTCAGCGCGGGCTTCTTGACCCCGTTCTCCCGCGGCGCGGAGGTCGCCTACCTCGACGAGCTCACCAGCGATCGCATCGGCGACGTGCTCGAGGGCGGCAACATCACCGGCCTCGTCGGCGTGCCCGCGCTCTGGCAGCTCTTCCACCGGAAGATCACTCAGGAGTTCGCTGCCCAGCCGAAGTTCATCGAAGAGGCCATGAAGGGCCTCATGTCGATCAACGCCGAGCTGCGAAATCGCCAGGGCATCAACTTAGGGAAGCTCCTCTTCTGGCCCGTGCACCGGAAGTTCGGCGGCAACATCAAGTTCCTCATCAGCGGCGGCTCGGCCTTGCCCGATGACGTGCACAAGGCGTTTCACGCGCTCGGCTTCACCCTCGATGAAGGCTACGGCCTGACCGAGGCGGCGCCGGTGTTGACCGTCACCCAGGCCGGCAACAAGCGGCTTCCCGGCACCGTGGGCAAGGCGCTCCCCGGCGTGGAGCTCAAGATTCACGAGCCTGATCCCGAAGGGGTGGGCGAGGTGATCGCCCGCGGCCCCAACGTGATGGCGGGCTATTTTCAGGACCGCGAGTCGACCGCCGCGGTCTTGAAAGAGGGCTGGCTCTTCACCGGAGATCTCGGCCGCCTCGACCCCGACGGCAACCTGTTCCTGGTGGGACGCCGCAAGGACGTCATCATCGATGCCAACGGCAAGAACGTGTACCCCGACGAGCTCGAAGAGCTCTACGCCGTGCACACCCACGTCAAGGAGCTCAGCGTGGTCGGGCTGCCCGACGAGAACGGCGGCGAGAAGGTCGCGGCCCTCGTGGTGCCTGATTACAAAGAGCGCCCGCGTGAAGAGGTGCGCCGCGAGTTGGAAGAGCACTTTCGCCAGGTCTCGGCAGAGCAGCCCTTCTATCGCCGCGTGAAGGTGCTCCGTTTTCAAGACGCCGAGCTGACCCGCACCAGCTCGCGCAAGGTCAAGCGCAACATGGTGGTCGAGGAGCTCAAGCGGCAGGAGAAGGCCGTCGAGAAAGCCAAGAAGCAGGGCGAGAACACCGACTGGCTCACGCAGGTGATCGCCGACGTCATTCAGAAAGACGCCAGCGACGTGAAGTCTGAATCACGCCTGCAGGTGGACCTCGGGTTCGACTCGCTCATGCTCACCGAGCTGTCCGCGGCGCTCGAAGCGCATGGCGTGCCGGTCACCGCGGTCAGCGATCTGACCAAGATCACCACCGTCGACGATCTGCGCCGCGTGGTCGCGCAGTCGGGCCGCAAGCCGGCCGCCGAGGTGAAGGCGCGCGAGATCTCGAAGGAGGTCGCTCGGAAGAAGGACTCCGAGCTCGAGCTCAACCTGCCTGATGGCGTGGCTGAAGCGGGCAGGGCGGCGCTCTCGGCCGGTCAACGCGCGATCTACGGCGGCCTGTTCGACGTGAAGGTGAAGGGGAAGAGCTTCATTCCCCAGAACCGGAACTTCCTCATCGTCGCCAACCACGCCAGCCACCTCGACATGGGCCTCGTGAAGGTCGCCCTCGGCGAGCAGGGGGAGCGCATGGTGGCGCTGGCGGCGCGTGACTACTTCTTCGATTCACCGCTCAAGCGCGCGTACTTCGAGAACTTCACCAACCTCATCCCGATGGATCGTTCGGGCTCTCTACGTGAGTCGCTGCGCCTTGCGGGTGAGTCGCTCACGCAGGGCTTCAACCTGCTCATCTTCCCCGAGGGCACGCGAAGCCCCAACGGTGAGCTGATGGAGTTCAAGCCCACCACCGGCTACCTCGCGCTCAGCTTCGGCGTCGACATTCTCCCGGTGTATTTGCACGGCACGTACGACGCGCTGCCCAAGGGGGCGTGGTGGCCGAAGTTCGACGAGCTCGAGGTGCGCATCGGGCCGGTGCTCGAGTTGGGCAAGCTGCGCGAGAAGGTCAAGGGCCTCGCGAAGAGCGAGGGCTACCGCATGCTCACCCGCATGGCCGAAGAGTCCGTGCGCGCGTTGAAAGACGGGCGCTCGGTGCGGCAGGAAGACTTGAGCGTTTCGGCCATTCCCATTCGTGAACGCCGGACCAAGGCGTCGACAAACTCATGAACATTCTCATCACCGGCGGCACTGGTTTTCTCGGCACGCACCTCGTGCCGCTCCTGCGCAAGCAGGGGCACGCGCTCACGCTGATCTCCCGCTCGAAGCCGCCGGCCGCGTGGCTGACCGGCGATCACCCCATTCGTCACGTGCAGGCCGACTTGAAAGATCGCGAGGCCGTGCGCGATTCACTTCGGGGCGTCGAGGCGATTTATCACCTGGCCGGGCTCGTCAGCTTCAAGAACGAAGACGGCCGCAAGATGTACGAGCTCCACGTCGACTGCACCCGCGAGCTGCTGCGCGACGTGCGCACGCTGGGCACCAAGCCGCGCGTCATTCTCGCGTCGACCTCGGGCACCATCGCGGTCTCGAAAGAAGAGCGCATCGGCACCGAGGCCGACGACTACCCCATCGAGACCGTCGGCCGCTGGCCGTACTACCTCTCGAAGATCTACGAAGAGAAGCTCGCCCTCGAGTTCTGCAAGAAAGAGGGAATTCCCCTCGTCGTGCTCAACCCCTCGCTGCTGATGGGGCCCGGTGATGACCGGCTCTCCTCGACGTGGACGGTGGTGAAGTTTCTCCAGCGCGACATTCCCGCGATGCCCGGTGGAGGCATGAGCTTCGTCGACGCGCGTGACGCCGCGCAGGCCGCCGCCAACGCACTGACCCGCGGTGAGCTCTACGGCCGGCATTTGATGGGCCTCAACTTCTCGATGAAGGAGTTCTTCTCGCGCCTCGAGCGGTTGACCGGCGTGGCGGCCCCCCGCGTGCGGCTCAACAAGCAGCTCACCATTCTGGGCTCGTATGCGCTCGACCAGGTCGCCAAGTGGCGCGGTGAGAAGCCCAGCATCGACCCGCAGGAGGTCGAGGTGGGCGAGCACTGGTTCTGGTGTGACTCGAGCAAGGCCGAGGCGCAGCTGGGCTTCGTGGCCCGAGACCCGTACGAGACGTTGCACGAGACCGTGCAGTACGTGCTCGCGAAGCTTCCGCCCGGTGAGTTGCCCGGGTTGAAGGGTGAGCTGGCTGAGCTGCGGAAGAGGTGAGGCCCTCTCCCGCGGAGGGTGTTGAAATAGGGCCGCCACCGGTCCCCCCGAGCAAGGAACCAGCTTCGCTGGCGATTTCGACCGAAGGAACACACCGGTCCTCCCGAGCGGAGTCGAGGGAGTACTTCTGCCTCGCGCGGCAGGTCACCCCT
>JBKJSE010000346.1:0-5261 GCA_046595925.1 Archangium sp.
GTTTCCGACGAAGCCGTTCTTGGTCTCCTTCCGCTCGCTGCGATCTTTCTCCACCTTCTGGAGGATCATGCGAACGCGAGTGACCACCTCTTTGATGTAGATGGGCTTGGTCAGGTAATCGTCGGCGCCCTGCTCGAGGCCCTTCACCTTCGACTCGACGGCTTTCTGGTTGGTCAGAAAGACGAAGGGAATGTGACGGAACCGCTCGTCGCTCTTGAGAACCTTGCACAGCTCGAGGCCATCCATCTCGGGCATGCGGGTCTCGGAGAGCACGAGATCGGGCGGGCTGATCTGAACTTTCTCGAGCGCGTCTTTTCCGTGAATGGCCGTCGTCACCTGGAAGCCGGCCTTCTTCAGGCTGACCTCCATGACGCGAAGGCTCTTCGCATCGGAATCGACCAGCAGGAGGTGCTGCTTCGCCACGGGGTAACGCCCTTTCGTACGGGAACTGGCCGGATGTTTCGTCTTGCGAACCGGGGTGTCAACGTTTCAACTGCATCTCGATGGCAACGGATCAGCGCAGAGAAGAACGCTCGGCCATCCAGGCTCGCTTTTCGGCGAGAGATTCGAGCGGCGCTGGCACCCTCACTTTTACGTCCGCCGACGTCTCCACCGGGGGCGCTTTCCTCAAATCTGACCTGCTTTTGGAGCAGGGGGAGTCACTTTCCCTCCAGTTCGAGGTCCCCGGAGCGGGCGCCGTGCTGACCCAGGCCCGGGTGGCCTGGGTGCGGCGGTTTCCGGAAGCGGGCCAGTCGGCAGGCATGGGCGTCGAGTTCGTCACCCTGCGCGAGACCGAACGGGAAGCCATCGTTCGCTGGTTGGGCCGCTGAACCCCTGAATATCAGCCGAAGAACCCGCCGCCCTTCTTGGGGTCGGCCTTCTTCTTGCGCATCTCGATGAGGCGGAGCTCCTGGTTGGCCTCCAGATGCTTGGGGTTCGAGCGCACGGCCTCGCGGAAGTGCTTCTCGGCCCGCTCCATGTCGCCTTCGACGCGGCCGATCACGCCCAGCTGGTAGTGCGCGCGATCGCTGTTGGGGTCGATGGAAAGCGCCTTCTGCATCATCTGGCGCGCGGCCGGACCTTCGGGCTTGCGCGTGGGGTCCATGTAGATGGACCAGGCCTGGGCCGCGAGGCTGTTGGCCGCCTTGTCGACCGCGTGCGAGCGGGCGAAGTGCTGTTCAGCCTGTTTGTAGTCGCGCTTCTTGAAGAAGACCTCGCCCATCTTGAAGAGGTCGCCGGCCTGCTGCGTGTTGGTCGGCCTGGGCTGGTTCTGCGAGTTGGCCAGCCACATCGCGCGCTTGGTCTCGTCGTAGAGCGTCTCGTACGCCTCGCGGATGCCTTCGAAGACGGCGCTCATCTTCTGGGAGAGGTGAGGCAGCGACGGCGGCAACCGGTCGGGGTGGAAGATCTTGGCGAGGTTCAGGAACGCGCTCTTCACCTGCTCCCTGGTGGCGGAGGGCGCGATGCCGAGCGTGAGGAAGAGGTCCTTGCGGCTGAGCTGAGCGTGACGCGCTTCGATCTGCGCGGCGAGCTGCTGTTCGGCGGCGCTGGGCGGGGGCGGCGCGCTGCTGATCGACGAAGGGCTGGAAGGCGCTGGCGCAGGGAAGAGGCCCGAGCCCGTGCTGCTGGTGCTGTTCAAGCCTGAGGGGCTGGAAGGCATCGAGCCCAGGTTCTCCATGGCGCGCTTGAGCAACCGCTGACGGCGCAGGCGCGCGGCCTCGGCAGAAGAATCGGTGGGCGCGCTGCCCTCGAGATCCTCCATGCGCGAGTTCATCGTGGAGCCGGGACCGACCGAGACGACCTCGGCCTCGATCATCGGCTCGACCATGAATTCCTGCTCGGACGAAGCGGGACCGACGAGTGCTTCGAGGCTCGAGTCGACGCGACGCAGGGCCTCTTCGAAGCTCTGCACGCCACCCGGTGCGGGTGCGCTGGCGCTGGCGGGCTGAACCAGGCTCCACAGATCGGCTTCGTCCTGGCCCTGGCCGCCCAGCATGAGGGGCTTGCGAGAAGGCGACGACGGAGCAGACGGAGCGGGCGGAGGCAACGGCTCGCGCAGCTGCGCGGGCGCGAGGATGTGGGGGTCGGTCTTTTCTTCGCGCGGGCGCACGGGCGCGGCGGCGGGTGCAGGGCCGACGTAGGTCGCCTGGCGGAGCGCGGCGTTCATGCGTTCGAGCAGCGACTGCTGCTCAGGCCTGGCGGGCTGTGCAGCCGCGGCGCGCTCCGATTCCACGCGCACGCGAGCTGCTTCCGCGGCGACCAACAAGGCTGCTTCTTCTTCGGCTTCCTTGCGGCTCGACTCGGCGTCCGCGGCGAGGCGGGCTTCATCTTCGGCACGGGCGCGCGCGTTCTCCGACGAGCGGAGCTGGCTTTCACGAGCGCGAAGTTCTTCCTCTTCCGCGGCCTCGTCGGCTTCCGCACGGCGACGACGGGACTCGTTCTCCTGGCGCTCGCGCTCGGCGAGGCGGGCCTGTTCTTCGTCTGCCAACCGCGCTTCTTCGGCTGCGACTCGCGCCTTTTCTTCGGCCGCGAGGCGAACCTTTGCCGCGGCGGCCATGAGCGCTTCCTCTTCTTCGGCTTGGCGTGCTTCTTCGGCGTCCGCGAGGCGAGCTTGTTCCTCTGCAGCGAGGCGCGCTTCTTCGGCCGCGAGTCGCGCCTGTTCCTCTGCCGCGAGGCGGGCTTCTTCTTCTTCTGCGGCGAGGCGCGCCTTCTCCTCCGCGGAAAGACGCGCTTCTTCTTCCGCAGCCAGACGGGCTTCTTCCGCGGCCAATCGCGCTTCTTCTTCCGCAGCGAGACGGGCTTCTTCTTCCGCAGCGAGACGGGCCTCTTCCGCAGCGAGACGGGCCTCTTCCGCAGCGAGACGGGCCTCTTCCGCGGCGAGACGGGCTTCCTCTTCCGCAGCGAGACGGGCTTCCTCTTCCGCAGCGAGACGGGCTGCTTCTTCTGCAGCGAGACGGGCCTCTTCCGCAGTGAGACGGGCTGCTCCTTCTGCAGCGAGACGGGCTTCCTCTTCCGCAGCGAGACGGGCTGCTTCTTCCGCAGTCAGTCGCGCATGTTCTTCCGCAGCGAGACGGGCTGCTTCTTCCGCAGCGAGACGGGCCGCTTCTTCCGCGGCGAGACGGTCTTCTTCCGCGGCGAGACGGGCTTCTTCTTCCGCAGCGAGACGGGCCGCTTCTTCCGCGGCGAGACGGGCTTCTTCTTCCGCAGCGAGACGGGCTTCCTCTTCCGCAGCGAGACGGGCTGCTTCTTCCGCCGTCAGTCGCGCATGTTCTTCCGCAGCAAGACGGGCCGCTTCTTCCGCAGCGAGACGGGCTGCTTCTTCCGCAGCGAGACGGGCTTCTTCTTCCGCAGCGAGACGGGCTGCTTCTTCCGCAGTCAGTCGCGCATGTTCTTCCGCAGCGAGACGGGCTGCTTCTTCCGCAGCGAGACGGGCTGCTTCCTCTTCTTCTGCAGTCAGTCGCGCACGTTCTTCCGCAGCGAGGCGGGCGGCCTCGGACAGTCGTCGCGCTTCTTCTTCCGCAGCGAGGCGCGCTGCTTCTTCCGCAGCCAGTCGCGCTTCTTGTTCCGCGGCGCGGCGGACGGCTTCTTCCGCAGCAAGACGGGCTTCTTCGTCGGCGGCCAGACGGGCGGCTTCTTCCGCGGCCAGTCGCGCCTCTTCTTCGGCAGCCAGTCGCGCCTGCTCTTCAGCAAGGCGTCGGGCTTCGCCTTCCGCAGCCAGTCGCGCCTCTTCAGCAGCGACGCGTGCCTGCTCTTCTGCCTCGAGACGGGCCTTCTCTTCGGCGTCGCGCTGCGCCTGCTCTTCCGCTTCGAGTCGAGCCTGCTCGGCAACCAGTCGACGCTGCTTCTGCGCCTCATCGAGGGCGGCGCGCTCTTCAGCCGCAAGACGAGCCTCTTCAGCGAGCCGCTCGCGCTCTTCCTGATCGAGGCGCTCCTGCTCGGTGCGATTGCGTTCCTCTTCTTCGCGACGCGCCTTCTCTTCAGCTTCCACGCGGAGCCGCTCGACTTCAGCCAGTCGCGCTTCCTCAGCGAGGCGCTCCTGTTCGAGCCGGGTCTGCGCTTCTGCTTCCAGGCGGAGCCGCTCTACTTCTGCGAGACGGGCTTCTTCGGCGAGGCGTTCTTGCTCCTCGCGCGCCAGCCGCGCTTCTTCTTCGAGCTTCGCCTTCTCTTCGGCCTCCAGACGAAGCCGCTCTTCTTCGGCGAGTCGAGCCTCTTCCTCGAGACGGGCCTTCTCTTCGGCTTCCAGACGGAGCCGGGCTTCTTCGGCGAGGCGCGCCTTTTCTTCTGCTTCCAGACGAAGCCGCTCTTCTTCGGCGAGACGGGCCTCTTCCGCGAGTCGCGCCGCCTCTTCTGCGAGACGGGCCTCTTCTTCGACGCGCGCCTGCGCTTCTGCCTCGAGACGAAGCCGCTCTTCTTCTGCCAGTCGCGCTTCTTCGGCGAGCCGTTCCTGCTCCTCGCGAGCGAGTCGTGCTTCTTCCGCGAGGCGGGCTTCCTCTTCGGCTTCCATGCGGGCCAGCTCTTCAGCCTCGGCCTTCAGGCGCGCTTCTTCAGCCAGCCGCGCCTGCTCTGCTTCCGCTTCACGACGCAGCCGCGCTTCTTCCTCGACGCGCGCGCGCTCCTCTTCTTCCTGGCGCAGACGGTCGGCCTCACGGCGGCGCATCTCTTCGGCCGGAATGGAGTCGAGCACACCGCTTCGAGTCAGCACCTCGAGCAGCGCGCGCTGATCGGCGGTGGCACCCGAGGGCTGCTTCCACTCGGAGAACGCCTCGAGCCAACGGCGATCTTCTTCAGACGGTTCCCACCGCGCGGCGGCAGCGAGATCGGTCAGCCGGAACCACGCGGGCTCAGCGGTGGCCGAAGCGAGCATCGCCCAGGCTTCGCGCACGACGCGCGCACCGCTGACGAGATCACCACTGCCGACGTCGCCTTCTTCGAAACGAACGCCTTCCGCGAAGCGCACCGTCTCGCGAATGCTGGCGAGCACCCGGGCCGACTCGGCCTCAGCGGGCAGCACGCCCAATTCGTCCAGCGTGTCGGAGTCGACCGCAGAAGCCTCGCCTCGCGCCCAGAGTGCATCGAGCTGCGCGAGACCCAGGCGGCCGCGCTGCACCAACGCAGGCACCGTGCCCTGCCAGCCGAAACCCGAGCCGAGCGAAGTGCCGACGACGCTGCCTTCGCGGAAGGGAATGCGGGTCTCACGACCCTGAGCGGTACACGTCAGCCAGCCCGTCGCACGATCGAGGTAGGCCCGGTACAACGCTTCA
>JBKJSE010000352.1:0-16697 GCA_046595925.1 Archangium sp.
GCGTTGAGGTACAGATCGCCCAGCGCCTTCCACAGGTTCATGCGCACCTGGTGCGTCTCGGGCGTCTTGGGAATGCGCCCGATCATGCGCTTGTAGTTCTCGTCGAGCTGCTGCCACTTCTTGGCCCGGCCCAGCATCTTCTCGAGCGCGGCGAAGGCGTCGATGAAGTGCCAGTCGACGTCGAGGGCCGAGTTGAAGCACCTGGCCGCCACGTCGATCTCACCCAGCTCGTCGCGGTTGATTTCACCGAGCGCGAACCACACCCGCTTGGCCCGCGGCCCATCGGCGAGCAGCTCGGGCACGGCGAGCATCTTCTCGAGCATCTCGCTGGCCTTCGCGCCCTGCTTGGTCTCCCGATAGAGCACGTAGAGCGCGTCCATCACGTCGAGCGCGTCCTGGCGAATGCGATGCGAGGCGAGGTACGCGTCGATGGCGATGTAGGGGTCCGACAGCTTGTCGCGCGCCAACGCACCGAGCGCCACGCCGGCCTCGAACTTGGCCTCTCCGTCGAGCGTCTCCACCAGCTTCTGGCGGAACGCGACGGCGCGATCGAACTGCTGCGCCTGCTCGGCCAGCCCCACCATCGAGCGCAGTGACGGCTCGTGGCTGGGGTCGATGGCCAGCGCCTTCTCGAAGTGGTTCTGCGCGCGATCGAACTGGCGCAGGCTCATGTGGAGCTCACCGAGCGTCCAGTAGATCTCGGCCACTTCGAGATCGGTCAGATCGCCGCGGTGGTGAACGAGAATCGACTGGTAGACGCGCTGCGCTTCTTCGAGCCGCTTGGCGTGCACCAGCAGGTTGCCGTAGCCCTCGAGCACCGGCAGGTACGTCGCGTCCAACTGGTAGGCGCGCTCGTACGCGGTCAGCGCCTTCTCGCGCTTGCCGTTCTTCTCCGAGACGTAGCCCAGGCGGTACTGGCGGCGGCACAGCTCGCGCCCCAGCTCGGGATCGTCGGGCATCGACTGGTACTGCTGCGCCAGCTTGTGCGTGACGATGTCGAGCATCTGCTCGCAGCGATCGTACCGCTCGGTGGACAGGTAGATGTCAGCCAGGGGCTGCGCCGCCTCGATGGAGTCGGCCTGCAGCTTGAGCCCCTCCTCGTAGTAGCCGGTGGCCTGGTCGCGATCTTCCTTGCTCTCGTAGTACTGGCCGACCGCCACGAACGCCTTGCTGCGCGCCTGCGGCTCTTCGGTCTGCCGCGCTTCTTCGATGAGCGCCTTCTCGTAGCTCTCGAAGTCACGCTCGAGCTCGTAGATGCCCTTGAGCGCGCGAATGGCCGGCAGGTACGCCGCGTCGACGCGCAGCGCCTCGAGGTAGCAACGCTTGGCGCTGCCCGCGTCGATCAACATGTCTTCGTTGATCTTGCCCATGCGGTACCAGAGCTCGACCGCCTCGGGCGTCTGGCCCAGCACCTGCGCCTCACGCTCGAGCATGTCGAGCGCGAAGGGCCAGTTACCAGAGCGCTCGTACAACATGCCCAGCGCGTGCATCGCGGGGCGGCAACGGGGGTCGAGCTCGATCGCCTGGTGATAGGCGGTGACGGCGCGGTCCACGGCCTTGAGCTGCTGGTGGAAGATGTCGCCCATCTCGACGCACAGCTCGGCCTTCTCGGCGGGGTTGGTGAGGAGCTGAATGTGGCGATCGACCACGCCGATGAGTTCGTCCCAACGGCCCTGCGACTTGCGCAGGCGCTCGAGCGTCTTGATGGCCTGAATGTTTTGCGGGTCGACCTGCAGCGCCGCTTCGATGCACGCGTCTGCGTGGCCGAGGTTCTGGTACCGCTCTTCCCAGATCGAAGCCGAGCGGAAGAGGATCTTCACCCGCTCGCGGTAGTCCGACGTGAGCTCGATCTGCCGCTCGTAGACGGCCAGCAACTCGGCCGGGCGATCGAGCTTGCTGTAGAGCTGCTCGAGTGACGCGAGCGCCTGCGGGTTCGCGGGGTCGAACTCGAGCGCCTGCCGGTAGCCTTCGACCGCGGCCTCGTCGTCCTGGAGCTCGCGCTCGTAGACCTGCGCGACCTCGACCTGAAGGCGCGCCCGATCTTCCGGCGTCGGCGCGATGTCGCGCATGCGCATCAAGGTGCTCGCCACGGCGACGTGGTTGCCCTGGCGGCGCTGCAAGGTGACCAACACGCTGAGCGTCTCGAGATCCGGCTCGAGCTCGAGCGCGCGGACCAGCGCGTTCTCGGCCTCTTCCGGGTTGCCCATCTGCTCGTCGTAGACGCGCGCGATCTCTCGGAGAATGTCCTTGCGCCGCTCGATGCTGCCGGCGGCCTCGAGCTTCTGCTCGAGCGAGACCACGTACTCCTTGTTCTGGCCGCGACGGGCGAACATCGCGCCGAGGCGCTCCAGCGCCTGATCGTTGGTGGGGTCGAACTCGAGGATCCGTCGCAGCGACGACTCGGCCGCTGAAGGATCGTCGAGCTTGGTGTCCTGCACCTTGGAAAGCGTGAGGTAGAGCCGCTCGGCCAGGGGCCCCCGGGGCACCGTCTCGGCGATCTCTTCGTAGACGGCCGCGAGCTCTTCGTAGCTGCCGGTCTCTTCGGCGAGGCGCTCGACCTGCTCGCGGATCTCGTCGTTCGAAGGCGTCAGCTGCAACGCGCGGCAGTACTGCAGGAACGCCACCTGGCGGGCGCCGAGCTTCTGCTCCTGCACGCGGGCCAGCTCACGCAGCGCGACGACCTTCTCTTCGTCGGTGTGGAGGTTGGGCAGGTACCTGTCCATCGCCTGGGCGTAGCTGCGCCAGTCGTTGAGCTTGCTGAACAGCTCGAGCGCCTGATCGTAGGCCTGCCTGTTCGAGGGCTCGATCTCGAGCACGCGCTCGAGGGCGGCGCCGGCCATGTCCACCTTGCCGGCAGGGCCACGCCAGATCTCGGCGACCTGAAACATCGTCTGCGCGGCCGCTTCACGCTCTTCGAGCTGCAGCTGCACGGCGACCTTCTGCTCGAGCGTACGCACCGCGTCGGGCCAGGCCTTCAACTTCATGAACACCGTGTGCAGGCGCTCGAGATCGGGCAGTTGGTGCGGCTCGACCTCCAACGCACGGCGGGCGGCGTCGAGCGACTCTTCGCGCCGCGCGGTCTCGGCGATGATCTCAGCCAGGCGAATGCGAATCTGCTTCACCCCGCTCGCGTCCTCCTGAAGAGGAATCAGGCGGCGCAGCACGATCACCAGGTCTTCGCGCTTGCCCAGCGAATCGAAGATGTCGCGCAGCGCTTCCAACGCGCCGCGGTGACGGGCGTCGCGCTCGAGGGCCGCCTTGAAGAACGGCACGGCGTCTTCGGCGCGCTCGAGCTGCTGCCAGAGCACCCTGCCCAGCCGCTCGTTGAGCCGCACGAGCTCGCGCGGGTCGACGGTGAACTGCAGCTTCCACTGGAGCAGCTCGCGCAGCTCTTCTGCCTTCTGACCGCGCTCGAGCAGCTTGGTCAGCGCCTCGAAGGCCTGCTCGTTGCGCGGGTTCTTCTCGAGCAGCTCGCGGTAGAGCTTGATCGAGTGCTCGATGTTGCCCTGCCCTTCAGATGACGTGACCGCCATCTTTCCGAGCAGCCGCTCCTTCTCCGCGCCCTGCACCAGCTCACGCTGGGCCTCCAGCACGCGGTAGAGCTTGTCCATGCTCTTGGCCTGCTCGTAGAGGATCTCCAGCGAACGCAGCGACGGCAGGTGTTTGGGCTCGGCCTCGAGCACCTTCTCGAAGGCGCCGGCAGCGCGATCGGGGTTGTCGAGCGACTCCATCGCGATCTGACCGAGGCGGAAGTAGAGCCCCACCCGGTCGATGGGCTCGGTGGCCACGGCGGCCTGCGCTTCGATCACCTCGGCCTGCTGCTCGGGGAACTCGAGCTCGCCGTAGAGGCGATCGAGTGCAGGCAGGGCTTTTTGCGCAGTCTCGGCGTGAGCGGCCCGCGCCTTCTCATAGAAGACGACGGCCTGCTCCTTCTCGTCGAGGCGCTGCTCAGAGATCTGCGCCACCACCATGCACACTTCGGCCACGTCCTGCGGCTCGGAGAGGCGGGGCAGCTCGGCCTGCAGCGCGCCCACCAACTCGTCGAACGAGGCCGCCGCCGCGCCTGCCGCGTAGAGGCTCTTGCGGATCTGGGCGTCGTTCGGGTCTTCCTTGAACGCGCGCCAGTACGCCAGGTACGCGAGCTCGGGCTCGGCCTGGGCGGTACGTAACGAAGCGAGCTCGGTGAGCAAGGTCTTGCGCTCGATCTGATCGGGCGAGACCCCCACGCGGCCTTCGATCAGCTGCGAGAGCCGATCCATGTCGCTCGAGGCGCGGTAGGCCCCGGCGAGAATCTCGAAGCCCTGCTGGTTCTGCGGCTCTTTCTGCACCAACGCGTCCATGCGCTGGAGCGCGCCTTCATTGCGCGCGTTCTGCGTGAGCAGCTCGCGGTACAGATCGAGGGCACCTTGCTTGTCGAGCAAGCGGGTCTCGCGCACGACGGCGAGCTTGAAGGTGACCGCGGCCTGCTCCTCGGGGGCCAGCACGCGAAGGCGGCGCGAGAGCACGTCAGCCAGTTCGGGCCAACGCTGCTGCTGCTCGGTCAGCCGCTCCATGCGGCTCAGCGCGTTGACGTCGTCGGGCTGCAGCTCGAGCAACCGGCGGAACGTGCCGATGGCCGTGTTCGCGTCTTTGAGCGTCTCTTCTTGCAGCGTGCCGATCTGAAAGAGCAGCGCGGCGCGGCGGCCGGTGTCTTCTTCGATGGTCAACTGGCGCTTGAGCACCTCGAGCAGCTCGTTGACCCGGCCCTGGCGCGAGAAGAGCTGACCCATCTGCTGCATCGCTTCGGCGTCGGTGGGCACGAGCTCCATCACCCGCTTCCACGACTCGATCGCTTCCTGCTCCTCGTCGGCCTGAGCCTGAAGCCGCGCCAACGCCCGGTAGAGGTTCGCGCGGGCGGCGTCATTCGAAGCGCGCGGAGCGACCTCGGTGAGCAGCGAGGCCATCTCGTCTTCGGCGTCGGCCTTCTTGTAGAAGCTCAACACGAGCTCGAGGTTCGCCGGCTCGTCAGGCAGCTCGCGCAAGGCACGGGCCGCGGCCACGAAGGCCATCTCGGCGTTGTCGAGCTGCGCCGAATACACGTCGGCCATCTTGCGGAGCAGCCCTGCCCGCTCGGCCGCCTGCGGTTCAGCCGTGACCCGGGCTTCCAGCATCTGCACCAGCTTGAGGTGTTCACCTTCACCGGCGAAGACTGGCTCCAGCGTGCTGGCTGCCTCGCCCTTCAATGGATTTTCTGAGCGCGCCATTTCTTCGAGTGCACCGACGGCGCCCGCGTGAGCAGGCTTCCGGCGCAATACCTCCTGAAACGTCGTGAGCGCCCCACGGGGGTCACTCAGACGGGTGAGCTTCAAGCGGCCAAGCCGCACGTACAATTCCAGCGCCTGCTCTTCTTGTTGCCGGGCCTCGGCGTGTTGAATCTCGCGGCCAAGCAACACGGCGAGCTCCGGCCACGCTTCCGTCTCCGAGAGGATGCGCGCGAGGAAACGCGTCGCGTTCGGCTCCTCTGGTTTGCGCTCCAACACGGCCTGGTAGCACTGCGCTGCCAGCGCTTTGTCGGAGAGCGTCTCTTCGGCGAGGTTGGCCAGCTCGAAGAGCAGGTTCACCTGCATGGTGACGTTGGTCTCGAGCCCCAGCTGCCGTCGCATGACGATCGACAGCTCGCGGAACTGAGAGGTGCGCCGGAAGATGCGCCCGAGCTGCTCGAGCACGAACATCTCTTTCGGGTTGCGGGCGAGCACTTCGTTCCACGCGCGCGCGGCGAGATCGAACCGCGAGAGCCGATCGCCGTAGACGACCGCGAGGCGGCGCCACAGCTCACCGGCCAGCGGCTCTGCGATGCCCCGCTCGAGCGCGTCTTCGTAGGCAGAGGTGAGCTCTTCGAAGGCGCCGAGATCAGCTGCGAGGCGCTCGAGCTCTTCCCGCACCTCGGCGTGATCGGGCTTCTCGCCGAACGCCCTGAGCCGGGCCGTGAGCGCCAGGTTCTTCTGGCCCACCGCTTCGCGCAGGTTGGCGATCTCGATCAGCACCGGAATGCGCTGTGTCGGCTCGGCGGCAGCGAGCCGCACGTCGAGCACCTCGACCAGGCGGCGCAGATCGTTGAGCTCGCGGAAGGCCCCTTCGAGCAGCCGCGCCGCTTCCATCCTGGCGCTCTCCACGTTGAGCAAACGCTCGAGCGCCGCGATGCTCTGCGGCTCGGTCTTCGACAATTGGAAAGCAGCCCCGAAGGCCCGCAGCGCCTCGGCGGGTTGCTCTTCCTTCTCGAGGATGAGGCCGCGTTTGACGATCTGCTGCAGCCGGTCGGCGTCGTCGGTCGCCGTCTCGGCGAGCTGAGAGAGCACGTCGGCCTGCTCGAGCACGCGCCGCGTCTTGCCGAACAAACGCTCGAGCGTGATCAGCACGTCGCGCGAACGATTGATGGCCAGCGCCTGCTTGAGCGACTCGATGGCCTGGGCGTCGTCGCCCGCCGATTCGAAGGCATCGCCTGCCTTGAGCAGCAGCTCGAAGCGCGTGGCCGGGTCTCCCGCGAGCGCCGCCTGCTTGGCGTACACGTCGGACAGGCTCTTGGCGTTCTTCGACTTCTCGTAGAGCCTCGAGAGACTGTCGAGCGCCTGGCGATCCTGAGGGAGGTGCTCGAGCAGCTGCTTCCAGACGCGCGTGGCGTCTTCGGGCTCGGCCAACTGCTCGCGCAGCTCGGCCGCGCGGCGCAGCAACGGCACCACGTGATCGTCGCCCGCCGGCAGCTCTTCCACCGTCGACTCGAAGATCTCGGCGAGCTCACCGAACGAACCGGTGACCCGGGCGAGGCGCTCGAGCTCAGGCTGCACCGCGTCGCGGTCGAGCCCGTCGGTGAAGGCTTTCAGCGCGTTCATGAACGCCGCTTCGGGCTGGCTCAGATCGCGCTCGAGGATCGCGCGGATCTCACCCGTGATGCGGGCCCGCTCGGTCTGCGAGGTGGCGTGAATCAGGCGCGCTTCGCGAATGGTGATGCGGCGCTGGTGATCTCCGGTGCGCGACAGCACCGCGTCGAGGATCTCGACGGCCGCCGAGCTCTCCTGATCGTTGCCGCGCGCCCAACCATCCAGCGCCTCGCGGGTGCCTTCGTGCGTGGGGTCTTCGCTGAGGATCTGCCGGTACACCTCGAGCGCACCCCGCGGATCGTTGAGGCGGTTCTGCCGCAGCGCCGCGAGCCTGAACGCGAGCTCACGCCCCTGCGGGCTCTGCCCTTCCTGGTTGCGCCGAAGCTCCAGCGCGAAGGCGAGCTCTTGCGGCTTGTCGAGCTCGGCGTAGAGCCGGTCGAGCGCGGTGGCCGCTTCACGCGCGAGCACGTCACGCGCGGCGATCTGCCGCCAGTTGACGGCAGCGCGCTCGAGATCGTCGAGCTTCTGCTCCGACAACACGGCCGCTTCCCGATCGAGCGCAGAACGCGCGGCGGGGTCGGCTTCCATGACCGCCAGCCGCTCGGTGATCGGCACCAGCTCCTGGTATTCCTCGCGGGTGCGGTGCAGGCGCTGCAGTGAACGGAGCGCCTCGAGGTGTTTGGCGTCGAGCAGCAGCACGGCGCGCAGGTGCTTCACGGCGTCGTCCTGCTTGTTCAACTTCTTCTCGTAGACGTCGGCCAGCTCGCGGTGGAGCGCGATGGCCACCGACTCGGCGCCCACCTCGATGATCTCTTCGAGCACCTCGGCGTAGCTGTCGAGCGCATCGGCGTCGTCTGCAGCCGCACGAGCACCGGCTCGAATGTCCCCGTCTTCCGGCGCCAGGCGCATGGCCGTGGCCAGAGAGGCGAACGCCTGCTCGGGCTGGCGCAGGTGAACCGTGTGCAGCTCGGCAGCGCGCTTGAGCGCCGTGATCCGCTCGAGCGAATCTTTCGCGGCCTCAGCGATCAACGCGAGCACGCCCACCTGCTTGCGGTGATCCTTTGAGGCTTCGTACGCAGGCAACAGGGCCCGCGCCGCGGCTTCGCGATGCGTGGTGTCGGTGAGCAGGTTTTCCAGCGCCGCCAGGGCATCGGCGTCGGAAGGCTTGCTGGCCAACACTTCACCATACCGGGTGATGGCCTCGGCCTTGTCGCCGAGCGCCGTCTCGAGCAGCCGCGCGCGCGCCATCGAGAGCGACTGCGCCTTGTCTTTCTCGCCGGCGGCCTCGTAGAGCGCGATCAACCGTGACTGCACCTGCGTCAGCTCTCGCAGCTGGCCACCCTGCTCCAGCAACTGCCCCAGGCGCGGAAGGTGATCTGCTTCGGGCGCACCGGCCTTGATCGCCTCGGCCAACGCACTGGCCGCTTCACGCGGGCGATCGAGCTCGCTGTTGACCTGCGTCAGCTGCAGGCCCAGTGCGATCTTCTCGTCATCGGCGGTGGCCAACACCAACCGTCGGCGCAGCACCTGGTCGCAGTCCGACCAGCGCCTGGCCATCAGGTACAGCTCGGAGAGCCGCAGCAGCAGCTCGGGCTGATCGACCCGCTTCTCCAGGCCGCGCTTGAGCGACGTGGCGGCCTCGTCGATCGCACCCACTTCTTCGGCGAGCTCGGAGGCCTCGAGCAGCAGCGAGACCGTGAGCGCCGCGTCTTCCGACTTCACGGCCAGCTCGGTGAAGGTCCGCGAGAGCTCCTGCTCGGCCTTGAGCGCACGGCCCAGGCGGAGCGCTTCCGCGCGGAACGCGGTGTCAGCCGGGTCGAGCGCCAGACCACGCAGGCGCAGATCGAACGCGGCACGCTCGTCGATGAGCCGCTTCTCGGTCGTCTCTGCGAGCAGCGTCAGCAGGTTCTTCTGTTCGTCGCGATCCTGAACGGACGAGAGCTGCACCAACAGTGACGCGACCTGGCGCTGATAGTCGCCCGCCTTCGCGTACACCGGCGCGAGCGCGCGAGAGATGTCGCCCTGCCGCACGCCCTGAGAGGCGAGCCGCTCGAGACCACCGACCACCGCGGCGCTGTCGTTCCCCTCGTCGAGCAGGTTCAGGTACAGCTTGACGGCCTCTTCACGCCGGTTGAGCCGCTCGGCGTAGAGCTGCGCGAGCCGGGCACGCCATTCCTGGCGCTCGGCGGGCGAGTCGGCCAGCGCCAGCAGCCGCTCGGCCACCACCGCGACTTCTTCCCACAGGCCCAGGTTCGCGGAAGCAGCGCCGAGCTTCTTGAGCGTCTGAACGCTGTCCGGATCGAGCTCGAGGATCTTCCGGTACACGCCCGCGGCCGAAGCGGGATCAGCCGCCGAGGCTTCCAGCTTGCGGGCTTCGGCTTCCAGCTTCGAGCGCGGATCTTGCGGCTCTTCCGCGAGCGCCTTCCGCATCGCGGCCAGCGCAGTCATCGCTTCGGGGTCGTCGACGTGCCGCTTCTGCACCTCGAGCCAGGCTTCCTGCGCCTCCGCCGGGCGGCCCAGCGACTGGAGCACCTTGCCCAACGTCCTCCACAGTGACGCCTGCGCTTCGGGCGGAGCGACCTGCGCCGAACGCCTCAACGCCAGCGCGAGCTGGGGCTGCGCGTCGGCGTTCGCCGCGGCCTCGACCAACGAAGCGAGCAACGTGGTGCGCGCGGGATCGAGCGGGAGCGCCAACGAGAGCGCGTGGAACGCCTTCTTCGGATCGCCGCGGTCGTCGCACAACATCGCGACGAGCTCACACAACGAGACCCGATCAGCGATGGGCCGCGGGGCAGAGGCCGCCAGCTCGAGCAACGGCCAGAGCGCCTCGAGGTTGCCGTCGTCGGCGTAGAGCGCGACGAGGCGATAGGCCACCTGCGCGTTGTTGGGGTCGGTGCGCTGCGCGGCTTCGACGTGACCGCGCGAGGCGTTGAGATCCTTGAGCAGCTTCTGGGTGAGGTCGGCGAGGTTCAGCCGCAACGCCACCTGGGCGCTCTTGTCCTTGATGGTGACGAGGTGCCGCTCGAGCACCGCCATGCCTTCGGCCAGCTTGCCCACCGAGATCAACGCTTCGCTGGCCAGCTCGGCCGCGTCGGGCCGAGAGGGGTCGAGCTTGGCCGCTTCTTCGAACGCGTCCGAGGCGCCCTGCTGATCGTTCAACTTCGAGAGCAAGACCTGGCCAATCCGCAGATGCAGATCGACCTTCGCCTGCTTGTCGCGCGTATCGCCCGCGAGCTTGGAAAAGACGGTCAGCGCCACCCGCACGTCACCGGCCTTGGTGGCGACCTGCTCGAGCAGATCGAGCGCATCGGGCATCGCGGGCCACAGCGCAAAGCAGCGCTCGATGGCTTCCTTCACCTTGTCGACGGCCGAGGGCTCGTAGAACGCGTAGAGCCGCGCGACCTGCAACGACATGCGCGCCGCGACGCGTCGATCGCGCTCTTCGAGGGACTGGCTCTTGAGCTGCTTGACCTTGTCGCGCCAGACGTACTCGAGCTTGGTGAGGTCTTTCTGAATCGCGGCCGCGCGAACGTTCTTCCCGTCGACGGCCAGCGCACGCACGAGCGCCTTGGTGGCGAGCCCGTGCTCCTGCGGGAAGCCGACGAGCGACTCGGCGAAGCTGACGTATTCCTCGAGCAGCTCGCGATCACCGAGCGCCGCGCGTTCACGTTCGAGCGAGTCGAAGCCCGACGCGTGCCGGCCTTCGGCGAGCAGCAGCTTGCGCGCCTTCTGGTACGCCGCCCGCTCCTGGGGCGCGGCGCGAGAAGCGAGCTGGTAGCAGAGCACCGCGCGATCACGCCGCTGGAGCTTGGTCTCGTAGAGCTCACCCGCGCGCAGGTAGAGCGCCGCCGCGGCGGGCCCCGACTGCACGAGCGCCAGGCGCTCCAGCACTTCGCCGAGCGCGGCCGCATCGCTGCGGCCCTCGTAAATGCCACGCAGCCCCTCGAGGGCCTCGCGCGCATTCGGCGAATAGATCAACGCGCGACGAAACAGCTCCTCAGCGCGGACCGGGTTCTTCAGCTTCTCGCGACAGAGATCGGCCGCGCGGCACAACAAGTGCGCGGCTTCTTCTGCCTTCGGGACCTCACGCGAGCGCGACTCGTACAGCTTGATGAGCTCGTCGACGCGGCCGGTCTTTTCGAGGCTGGCCTCAACCTCGCCAAACGGCTTTTCAGGAGTATTCGACATGTGGGAGCGGGCGGGACTTTAGCCCGCACGCCCCCAACAAGACGAGGATTTCAGGCGTTTGCGCCGGGAGTCGTGCCGTTCGCCGGCGCCGCCTCGGGGGGCGGCATCGCCGCCGCGTCTTCAGCCTCTTCCGCGACCGCCGCGGCCGACTTCGGCTTGGGCTCCGGGCGGGGCAGCGCCTTGACGCGCTCGGCGTTGGCGGTGTCGCCCTGCTTGGTGAAGAGCGCCTGCGCCTTGTCGAGCTGACCTGCGGCCTCGAGGAGCTCGGCGGCCTTCTTCAGCTCGCCCATCGCCTCGAACACGAACGCTGCCTTGTCCTTGCGGTCAGCGGCCAGGTACACCTCGGCCGCCTCGGGCAGACGGCCCAGCAGCTCGAGCCAGCGCGCCCGCTGCACGGGGTTGTTCTCGGCTTCGGCCTTGGCCAGCTCTGCCTTCGCGAAGGCATCGGCCTCGGACGTCATCTTCAGCTTCTGCATGAAGTGGAACGCCTTGGGACCCGGCAACGGCTTGAGGGTCTCGAGGGCTTCGGCCTTCTTGCCGCCGCTGACCTGAAGCGTGGCCGCACCGAGGCGATCGCCGCGCTCGATGAGCTTGACCACTTCGAGATCACGAACGCGGTGAGCCGAACCCGCATCGCGCGCACGCTCGTACGCCTTGCGCGCCAGCGAGAGCTTGCCCGCGCGCTCCCACGCCAGACCGGCCTGGTCGAACTGGGTCGCGCGCTCGTAGAGCTTGGCGATCGAGTCGAAGTCAGCGCGGGCGACGTGGAACTCCATCAGCTTCTCCCACGCTTCAGCGCGCTCGAGCGCCTCGATGATCTCTTCGGGCTTGAGCTTGGCGGACAGGCGGGTGAACGCCTCGTCGACCTTGCCGAGCGCTGCGTTGCGCAGCGCAGACTTGCTGTCACCACCGGCCTCGTAGAGGCGCAGCGCGTCAGCGAACGACTTGTTCTTCTCGTGAATGCGCGCGGCGTCACGCGTGCGGCCAGCACCCTCGAGCGTCTTCACGTCGGCCTGCCAGTCGCCCGAAGAGACGAACGGCACAGGGCGCTCGGGACGCGCCGGGCGCGCAGGACGATCGGTGCGGGCACCGCCACGATCGGGGCGATCACCACCACGGCCGGCCGTGCGGGGACCACCACGCTCGGGCCGCGCACCACGGGGCGCTTCGGGAGCGCGCTCGACGTGAGCAGGCACCGCGAGGTCGGCTTCGGTGGGCTGACGGCCAGCGTTCTCGAACGCCGTCTTCGCGCGATCAGCCTCGTTCATCGACGACCAGATGAGGCCGACGGTGAACTGGTTCTCGGTCCACGCAGCGATCTTCGGATCGACCGCGGGAGCGGCGGGCGCCGCAGGAGCCACGGGCGCAGCGGCTTCGACGGGCGCCGCTTCAGCGGGGGCCGCGTCACCTTCGGCCGGAGCGGCAGCCTCGACGGGCGCCTCCACCGGAGCGGCCTCTGCCGCGGGTGCTTCTGCAGGGGCCTCGGCCGCAGGCAGCTCGGACGCCGCCGGCTTGGGCAGACGCTGAGCGCGCATCAGCGAGGTGATGAGCTTGCCGCGAGTTCCGATGTCGAGCGCCTCGAGGTTCTTCAGGCGCAGCGGCTTGACCGCCTTGAGGACCGCGTTGAGCGGGTCCTTCATCGCGATCACGTCGGACTTGGTGAGGGCCTTCTCGAGCGAGCTCAGCTCGTTGACCACTCGGTAAGAGCCGCTGTTGCCGCCGCCTTCGCGACGATCACCGCGCCCTCCACCGGGGCCACCACGTCCGCCGCCCGGACCACCGCGACCACCGCCCGGACCACCACGGCCGCCGCCCGCGCCGCCACCACGACCGCCCTCGCGAGCGTCATCGAAAGAAAACCCGTTGCCACTGCGACCCTGCCCGGGGCCCTTCGCGTTGTTGTCGACCGTCATGGTGCTCTCGCTCGTAAAAGTGCATCGACCGGCGTGAGTGCCAGTCGCGAGAGATTGCCTTGTCAGGTGACAGCACGCCCCGTCAAGGGCCGGTTTACCGGGTGACGCTCAGAAGGCGTACTTCACGGTGGGCAGAACAGAGAAGCCCACCGACTGGGTCAGCGCCATGAAGTTGAAGTTCGCTTCCACGCCGATCACGAAGTGACGCAGGCGGGTGAAGTACTCGATGCCCGCGCCGCCCGAGATCATCACGTCGAGCGTGGGGAGCAGCGAGGGCGGGCTGTAGAACACCACGCCGCCCGCGGCGCGCACGTAGATCCAGGTGCGCTGCACGTCTTGCGAATCGGCCAGGCCCGCGAGGCGAATCTTCACCGCGACGCCGGGTGTGATCGCACCGAAGTCACCCGAGGCAGCGCCCGTGGTGTTGAGGCCGGTGTAATCGCTGAGCATGCGGTTCGACGAAGCGAGCAGGAAGATGCTCGGAGAGACGCGCTCTCCGATGTCGACGCCCATGTCGAGGCCGATGGCCTGACCAGGAGAGAAGTACGTGCGCCCACCCGAGAGCGTCGGCGGGTTGATCACGCCGAAGAAGCCGCCGCGGCCTTCGAAGAAGAAGCCGCGCTCGATTTCGTTGTACTTGAGCGCCTTCTTGTCCTCGAGCTTGGGCGCGGCGGACTGCGCCAACGCGAAGGAGGAGGCCAACGCAACGATCACACCCAGCGAAGAGAAGCGCTTCATGCGGGCTGCACCCTAACCCAGCGAATGGGAGGAGAGGAAAGAACTCCTGCGTTCGAATTGGAGCCGGAAACCGCGCGCCGCCCCAGCGAAGCGGGGCCCAAGCAGCTGAGGCGCAGCGAAAGATGCGCCGAGGCTGCGGCAAAAAAACGCCCCCGCTTCCGAAGTGGAGGCGGGGGCGCGTGATTTCAGGAAACGTCGAGCGGCTTACCCGCCCTGTCCGCCCGACTGCGCGAAGATGAACGGGTACGTCACGATGACGACGCCGCCGCCCTTCGGCTTGGGGAACATCCAGGTGCGAACGCGGCCGGCGACGCAGGCCTCGAGCTCGGCATTACCGACGGTGGTCTGCGCGACGGACGACGTCGACACCGAACCGGTGGGCGAGATGATGAACTTCACCGCCACCTTGCCATTGAGCTTGGGGAACCGGTTCAGCTGGCTCTCGTAGCAGTAGCGAATCTGGCCGCGGTTGGCGTGAATGACCTTGCGAATGAGCTCCTTGTCGAGCGAACCCATGACCATCGGCTCAGACGAGGTGATGCCGATGTCGACGTCTTTCTTGCCGCCGAGCACGCCGACGCCGGACCCGTAACCGCCGGTGCCGCCGCCACGACCCTTGGTGCCGATGCCGCCGATGCCGACGGTGTCACCGACGCCGCCACCACCCGAGCCAGAACCGCGCAGACCCAGGCCGCCGAAACCACCCGCATCACCGGCCGCGGCACCGAACATGTTGCCCATGGCGCTCTTGAGTTCACCACCCAGACCCTGGTGGCCGAAGATGGTCGAGATGCCGCCGCCCGTGCCGCCGAAGACCTTGGCCACGAGGAGACGCGCCTGATCCTTGTTGTTCGGGTCACCCTTGGGGGCCGCGTGCGCAGAGCGCTTGGGCACGTCTTTCTTGCCCATCTGGCCTTCGCTGTCCTTGTGCTTCTGGGCGACTTCGCCGGAGTCCTTCTTCTTCTCGAACTTCTGAAGAATGGGGTTCTTCTCGGGCGGCTTGATGAGCAGCTTGGCGATGCGCGCCGAGTTCGAGTTGAGCTCGTCGTCGAAGGCTTCACCCTCTGCGTTCAAGTTCGCCGCGCTGATCACGAAGAGCGCCGCGATGAAGAACATCAACAGGAAGATGTTGAGCACGGTGAAGTCGACCGACTCGGCGAAAGGCACGAACACGGCCTTGGGCTGGGGCTGGAAGAACACCTCGACCACGATGCCGCCGAGATCGATCCACGCGAAGTCTTCGTGCTGGAGCGTGAGCACCAGGCCGTCGCCGTCAGCGGTGGCGATGTTCTTCTTCTTCGCCTCGTCCAGCGTCATCGTCTCTTCGCCGAACTTGCGCTGCAGCTCACCGTTCATCTTCGAGGTGAAGCGCAGGCTCGCGCCGGCCTTGCCGAAGCGCACCAGGTCGAACGTGGGCGCACCGAACTTCGAGTCGCCCATGTTGAAATGGGACTTCGCGGTGGTGCCGACGGTGAAGGTGCGCTCGACGTCAGGGTGGAGGAAGAACTCGCCCACCATCTGGTCACCCCAGAGGAAGCGGAGCTCGACACCCAGCGGGCCACTGCCCTTGCGGCGACGGGGGCGCGAACGCACCGAAGCGCCCGTACCTTCGTCCTGCACGGCGGCGGGGGGCGGCGGGGGCGGCTGGCGGGCGACCGGAGGCGCCTGCACCGGCACCTGCTGAACGACCTGCTGCACCACGGCTGCCTGAACGACCGGTACGGTCACCGGTACGACCATGGGCGCTGCGACTTCGACCGGCACGGCGGCGACGGCAGCCACCGGGGGGGCGCTGGGCGCGATGGAAGGCGCGGCACCCGCGGCTTCGACCTTGATGGTGGTGTTGCCGACCTTCACCTCGTCGCCGAACTGGAGAGCGCCCTTGTTGACGCGCTTGCCGTTGACGAAGGTGCCCTCGACGCTGCCCATGTCGATGATCGACAGGCTGCCGTCGGGCGCGACCTCGATCACGGAGTGGATGCGCGAGACCTTCTCGTCATCAAGGCAAAGGTGAGCGGACGACAGGCGACCGATCTTGATGATGTCGCGGTCGTAATCTTTTGCGACGACCAGCTCGTCGCCTTTGAAAACCTTCAACGTCAATGGAACAGCCACGAGGGCCTCCGGGGAAAAAGGGCGTCACGAGGTCAGACAGCCGGCATCGCGCCGGGTTCCCGACCGAAGCTCAGAGTTCGCCGACGGACTGCATGACCTTGTCTTTGAACTCTTCGCGAATCTTGATCAGGTTCGAGTGCTTCACCTTCTTGCGGGCCTCGACGTACTCGCCGTCGGGCTTCGTCAAGTCACCTTCGATGGTGTCGTCTTCGAACGAGTACTCAGTCTGCTTCTTGTAGCTGACGTTCCCGCCGCCCTTGTCCTGAGCGAATGCGGGCAGTGCAAATGACAACGCGATCGTCAAACCCAGTGCCTTCTTCATGAATCCTCCGGCGAATCCCTTTGGCCCGATGCGTTGGGCGAGCGGGAGGATGCTACCACTCCACGGCCCACCGCAAATCCCAAGCTTCGTTTGGTCAGGTCCCACACTGTGAGAAAGGTGTCACATTTCGTGCACACTGGCCGCGAGTTTGTCGTTCATGTTCATGCGAACGCGGATGAGTGAGTCGAACCTCCGTTTCAGAGGCGCGAGGTAGATGGTGCCGAGCGGAACCTGGAACTCGCCGGTGATCGGCGTGACGGTGAAGTCGACACTGGTGGCCTTCGGAATCGGCTTCGGAGCGGGAGCCGGCTGCTGAGCCGAAGCGATGGAGGCAACCAGCAGAAGAGCAGTGGTGATTGAACGCATGGCGCTCGGACGCACGAGCCCACCGTCGCGTTCCCGCTCCCTCCAGGAGACTGGTGAAACAGGTCCAGCACCGGTCCCCCCGAGCGAAGTCGAGGGGTCACTTCGCGAGCGAAGCAGAGGTAATCCCTCGACTCCGCTCCTAAGGAACAGCACCGTTCCCCCCGAGCGAAGTCGAGGGGTGACCTGCCGCGCGAGGCAGAA
>JBKJSE010000394.1:0-15355 GCA_046595925.1 Archangium sp.
ATCAACTGACGAGCTGAACTCCCTCCCCGTTCCTCCCGAGCAGGGGACCGGCTTCGAAGGCGATTTCTTCCGAAGGAACAGACCCACCGTTCGCATCGAGCGCAGTCGAGATGCCACTTCTGCATCGCGCGCCAAGTGACCCCTCGACTGGGCTCGGGGTGACCGGTGGGGGCCTCAATTCCTATTTCGGACAACCCTCTCGGGGGGACCGGTGGGCGACCTATTTCACCCAGTCTCTCGGGGTGAGGGGCTTCGCTTCAGTTGGGAATGCAGACGTTGTTGCTGTCGCACGACCCACCGACGCACGGTGACGAACAACTCTGCAGCGCCGTCGTGTTCGACGATGCACCGCGCGACCCCGGCGTTCCCGTGCTGGTCGACGAACCCGGAGAGCTCCCACCCGCCCCGCCCGGCCCCGCCGTATCGACGAAGGCCGAAGTGAGGAACGTGTTGGTCGCAGAGAACCCGCCCAGCCCGACGTTGAAGGTCATCACGCCGAACGACGGACCACCCGAGCCACCACCGCCACCACCACCCGGCCCGCCGTTGCCGCCTTCGCCACCCTTGCCGCCGACCGAGCTGCTCCACCGCCCGGCAGTGCCGCCGAAACCACCCGCGCCACCCAGGCCGCCTGCGCCGCCGAAGCCGCCATCACCGCCCGTGCCACCCGCGCCGCGTTGAATGCGGTTGTTCAAGATGCTGGGCAACACCGTGCTCGCCGTCGTCGAGGTGATCAGGATCGCCAACGACGCGCCGCCTGCACCACCCGCGCTGCCACCGGTGCCGCCGCAGCCACCGGCGCCTGCCCCACCACCGGTCGCGCCGATCTCCCAGCCCTGACACCCACCCGGCGTGAAGCGCGCCACGCCACCACCCGCACCACCACCACCGCCCCCTTGCGCCGTGAGCCCTGCCTGGCCCGAAGCCGCCGCGATGCTCGCAGCCACCCAGCGGCCACTGCCGAAGCTGCCGAACCGCGCGCGCGTGACGGCGCCGGGCCCACCGACACCACCCGAACCATCACCACCCTGCTTTCCATCAGCGCCATCGTGCTGCTGAATGTTGGTGGGGAAACCCGACTCGGTGACGTGATTGCAGCCCGGTGAAGACAGGTTGTCGAAGCTCCAGTCGAAGCCACCCGCACCGTCGCGGCTGGTCGGGGGCGGCGTCTGGTACATCTGCTGCGCGCCCTGGTTGCCGACGAACGAATAGACCGGACACACCACGTTGCCACCCGGCGTTCCGTTGGCCCCGGTGCAGGTCCCGTTGGTGCCCGCCACGCCGCCATTGCGGTGATTGACCACCGCGCACGTGCCGTTCGCGAAGAAGTTGCTGTTGGTGCCGCGCTGACCGTTGAGCGTGGTGCCCGCCTGCCGCCCGAAGCCCTGGCTGCCCGTCGCGCCGCGGCCACCTGCACCACCCCGCCCGGCGATCACGTCGTTGCTCTGCAGCACGAAGCGCGGGCCCACGTCGCGCAGGAACACGCCGATCGACGCCTCTCCATTCGCGCTCGCCGCGGCCATCACCGTCGCGTCCCAGCCGTTGATGACGAAGCCCGCCACCACCGTCTCGCGAACCGCGCCCGCCGCACCCAACGACTCGCCGTGCACCGGGGCGATCGCCGTCGCGGTCGGCGCCACGCCTTCCCACGTCGTGATGTACAGCCGGGGGTCGCGCTTCAAGAAGTCCTGCGAGTAGCCGCCGAACACCTGCGCGCCATCGAACAGCCGCACGTTCTCGCGATACAGGCCCTGAGAGACCAGCACGTACCTTCGGTTCTGCGCCTGCTGCGCTGCCACGCCCGCGGTGATGGTCTGGAGCGGCGCCGACCTGGTGCCGTTGCCGCCCGCGCTCGCGCTGGCCGAGACGAAGATGGCGTCGCCCAGCACGCCGTCGATGCCGTCACAGTTCTCGTCGACCCACGACGCACCTGCACCGGTGGCCGGAGCCCGGTCAGGGAGATCGATGGTGAGGTTGCCCTGCACACGCCGGCACTCGCAGCCATCGGAGGGCTGAGCGTTCACGTTGACCCACTCGAAGGTGGTGGCGCCGACGACCTCGGTCAGGCACGGCCCCATGCCACACCGAGGCATCGCGGGCACCAGATCGCACACGCCCGTGGTGTGCTGGATGGTGGGCGAGAACGTCTTGGTGCAGTCGTTGTTGCAGAAGCCGCAGTGCTGCGCGGCTTCGTAGCGGCCCGTGGCCTGGTTCAAGAACCCCTCGTCCACGCGCAGGTCGCAGTTGTTGTCGCGCGCGTCGCAGATCTCAGGGTTGA
Source organism: Archangium sp. (assembly GCA_046595925.1). Lineage (GTDB taxonomy): Bacteria > Myxococcota > Myxococcia > Myxococcales > Myxococcaceae > Archangium_A. The sequence continues at coordinate 2,279 of JBKJSE010000394.1, forward strand.
AGGTGCTCACGTCGCAGCTGCTCCAGCTCGCGCCGCCCGCGCCCGCGGCGCAGGTCGAGAAGCCCGAACAGGTGCCACCCGCATTGATGAGCTGGCAGACCCGCGTCGAGTTGAGCGTGGAAGCCGTGCAGCTGCAGGTGCCCGTCGTCGGCACGCACTGCGGGCTGCCGCCGGGGCTGGGCGTGCAGGTGTAGCCACCAGGGCAACCCGGGGGGAACGCGCTGCCCGCGCCACAGTCGCGACCGCAGACCTTCGCGCCATCGACGGTGAGGCAACGGCTTCCCGGCCCCACGCAATCGGAGTCGAGCTGACAGGGTGAACACAGCGTGTCCGGCAACTGCAGGCACATCGTGTTGTTGTCGAAGGGGAAGAAGCCCGGCTCACACGCCGTGACGCGGCAGGTGGGCGCGTCGTTCGACAGATCGCAGCTGGTGGTCACCGCGTGCGCGATGATCTTCGAGCAGTCGTTGTTGCAGGCGCCGCAGTGCGCCGGCGTCGAATACAGCCCGCGTGCAGGGCGGAAGTCTTCGTCGATCTGCCCGTCGCAGTCGTCGTCTTCGTAGTTGCACGCTTCGTTCGCGGGCGTACGCGCGGTGCACACCAGGCCCGCCGAGGCGAAGCACACCTGAGGCCCACGGCAGGTCACCATGCCCACCGTGCGCGTGCAGTCGGGCGCGGCGAAGTCGTCGATGGCCCCGTTGCAGTCGTCATCGGCGCCGTTGCAGGTCTCCTGAAGCGCGAGCGGCGCGACGCACGGCGTGAAGCCGCCATCGAGCTGGCAGAGCTGATTGCCGAGGCACCGGCCGAACTCGTTCGATTGACCACGACACGACTTCTGCAGCCCCACCGTCTCGGGAACGCAGTCGCACGTGCGGCCTTCGGGAACACACTGCTTCGACCCGTCGGGGAACGCCTGGCAGGCGTAGAGAGAAGGACAGCCGTCGAAGGTGCAGTCCCTTCCGCAGAAGGTGCCACCGTCGGTGGTGACGCACTTGTCGGCACCCGTCGCGCCGCAGTCGAGATCGATTGCACACGCCTGACAGAGCAGCGGCTGAGGCACCGCGCAGAGGTTGGCCGTCACCGCGCCTGCATCACGCGAAGTCTCCAACGACGTGCGCTTGCAGTCGTACGAAGCGGGGCACACGCCCGCATCACCCGCACCACACGGCTCGGTGCAGAAGGCACCCGCGGGGCCCGGCACGCAGAAGTTCGAGTTGCACTCGACGCCCGCATCACACGGCTGGCCGAAACGTTTCCTGCGGGGGCCACCGTCGGGGAGCTCGAAGGTGGTGCACTCCTGGTTCACGCAGCGCAGGCCGGCTTCACAGTCGGCGTCGAACACGCACTTGTCCGCGCGCGGGTAAAACAGGGTGCGACCACAGGCTGAGAAGAACGCAGCCAGGGCCAACAGCATGAGGACCACTCGTCGGGCGCTCATCAGAAGCTCTCCACGCTGAAGAGGATGCCGGGCATGCCGTCGCCGCCCTTGAAGGCGGGACCCGCCGGAGAAGCGCCGCCCACGCCGCCTGCGCCCACGCTGAGCACCGGAGGAAGGGGGAAGGTGTTGCGGCCCGGGTACGCCTGCGCCGCGATGCCTTGACCTGCGATGCCGAAGACGCTGCCGCCGCAACCACCGCCACCACCACTGCCGGCGCCGCCGTTGCCGCCGCGTCCACCCGGGCCGCCCTGCCCCGCGCACCACGCGACCGAGGTGTTGACCCCGCCGCGGCCACCCTGGCCACCGAGGCCGCCGTAGCCGCCAGCACCACCGTTGCCGCCGAAGCCGCCGAACCCGAAGTCGACCAGGTTGCCGTCGATCGCCGGCGCCGTGCCGATCACGAAGATGCCGAAGGACGCGCCGCCACCTGCCGCAGCAAGGCCCGCGCTGCCGCCGCAGCCGCCCGCGCCACCACCACCACCCGTGCCGCCGAGATCGCCCACGCGGCGACCGATGGTGCACGTGTTGGGGTTGGAGTTGCGCACGCAGCCGCCACCACCGCCGCCGCCGCCGCCACGTCCCGGTGCGCCGTTGCTGCCGGTGGTCGCCACGCTGGTGACCCAGTCGTTGCCTGAGATCGAGCCGCGCGACGTCGCACAGCCCTGGCCCATTCCCAGCGCGGTGCCGTCGGTTCCGTTCTGCGCAGCGCCGCCCGCGAGTCCTTCTCCGGGCACCGTGCAGTCGTATTTGCAGAACGCGGTCTGCGACGCATCGGAGTGCCGGTAGATGGCGTTCGACCCGCCCGTGCCGTTCAAGCCACCGCCGTTGTACGCCTGTGGATCGAGGCTCAAGTCGGTGCCTGCTCCGGGTTGACCCTGCGCGGTGCACGTCGCGTTGACGCCCGCGGCGCCGCCCGCCTGGGTCTCGCCGGTGCAGTCAGGCGAGTTGCACTCACGCGCGGGCACGCCGCTCTGACCTGCTGCGCCGTTTGCGCCTGCCTGGCCGGGTTGCGCAGGTGAACCATCACCGCCGCGCCCACCGACCACATGGTTGTTCTGAATCACCAGCCCCGCCGAGTCGCGCACGTAGATGGCGTAGCTGTTCTTCGCAGCCACGCCCGCGGTGGGCCGGGTGTTCACGTCGTAACCGCGAATGGTGAAGCCAGAGAGCACCGTCAACGCAGAGAGCCCTTCCGCGTTCACGGTGCCGCGCGGCTGAGCGCCCGTGGGCTCGCTCGCCTCGAGGAACGTGGGGAAGAGGATGATGTCTCGCCGCGTGAAGTCAGCAGAGTAGCCGCCGTGCAGCTGCACGCCGTTGGTGAGCACCACCTGCTCGGCATACGTGCCCTGCGCCACGAGGATCGACGTATGCGTCGCAGGGCGGAACGCGGTGATCGCCTCAGCGATGGTGCGGAAGGGGGCCGCGCGCGTCCCGAGGCTGCTGGGCGACTGCGCCCACACGAAGAGTGAACGGGCCGCGACGCCGTCGACCTGATCGCAGTCGCGATCGACGTAGGGCAGGCCCGCCGTCGGGTACGTCGTGAAGCGCTCGGGCTCGTCCGTGACCGCCGGGTTCGAGGCGCACTCGCAGCCGTTGGTCTCATCGAGGTCGGCGTTGACGAACTGGTAGGTGATGCCGCAGCTGCCGTTGGTGCAGATCGCGTTCGGCCCGAAGGAAGCGGTGCAGTCGCTGGCGGTGGTGCAGGTGCGAGTGCAGAAGTTGTTGGTGCACTGTTCGCCGCCGCGGCAATTCGCGGTGGTGGTGCAGGCGCGCGTGCACTGCCGGTAGGTCGGGTGGCAGACCGCGCCGCCCGTGCATTCAGAGTCGGTGCGGCAGATCGCTCCGCCGCCGACCCGCTCGGTCGTGCAGCTGGCGATCACGCACTTCGGAGGCGGCGCGGTGATGCTGCAGCCACCGATGGCGTGTTGAATGGTGGGGCTCCAGCGTGCGCCGCAGTTGTTGTTGCAGGCGCCGCAGTGCGCGTCGGTGTCGTAGGTGCCCGACCCGCGCGTGTTGATGAAGCCTTCGTCGATGGTGGTGTCGCAGTCGTTGTCGCGGCCATCGCAGAACTCCAGCGAGGTCAGCGACGTGTCGCAGACGCCGTAGGCGCCCAGCGGGCTGCAGGTCTGGTTCCCGATGCAGGTCGCAGCGCCCGCGGTCACGAAGCACGAGCGCGTGAAGCCCGCGTGCGCCGTGTTGCACTGGCAACTGTTCCCGTTCGGCACGCACAGCTTCCTGGCGTTCACGCTCTGGCAGGTGTTGCCGGTGGGGCAGCAGCCCTGTTCGCCCACGCGGCCGGTGCAGCCTTCCATCACCGAGGTGGTCTCGCAGCTCTGCGCGCAGAACGTGTCGGGGTCGGTGCCGACGTTGACGCACTCGTCACCCGGCACACGGCAATCACCCGAGGTGGTGCACGGGCGGCATTGCGAGCTGACCGCGCGTTCACAGACTTGCGGCGCTCCAGGCGGCGTCAGATACGAGCCCTTCGCGCAGAGGCGCGGCACGCACTCCCGCTGGCCACCCCGCACGTCGCAGGTCGCAGCGCCGTCGATCACCACGCCACCGTCTTCGGCGAGGTTGTCCAGCACCTTGAAACAATCGGTCGCGCAGGTGCCGCACGCGCGGGGGCTGAAGTACGTACCCATGGCGTCGATCAACCCGTCGTCGATCTGGCCGTTGCAGTCGTCATCAGCGCCGTTGCACAGCTCGGCTTTCGGGTCCGGCGCAGAGCAGGAGAACGCAAAGCCCGCATCACCCTGACCCTGGCAGCTCCACAGGCCGTTGCAGGTCAGGCCCTTGCGGCAGTTCGGGTACCCGGCGAGCCCCGTGGTGATCAGATCGGGATCGGGTTGATCCGTCAGCCCGTCGCAGTCGTTGTCGATGCCGTCGCAGACCTCCACCGAAGCCTCGCGTGCGTCGCAGCCGTTCCACGCGCCGTTGGGCTGACAGGTCTCGACGCCGAAGCAGGTCGCGCGCGGGTTGGTGCGCTTGCACGCGCGCGTCAGGCCGGCAGACACGGCGCTGCACTCGCAGGTGTTGCTCTGGGGAATGCACTGGCGCAACGAGCCCGCGTCGGCGCTCACCGAACGGCAGACGCTGCCCAGGGGGCACTGGCCCGTCAGCGAACAGTCCGTGGTGCAGAAGGTGCCGTCGCCGATGCGCGTGCAGCGATCACCGATGGCGTTGCAGTCGGAGTCCTGTGCGCACGCCAGGCACTGCACCCGAATCGGAGGCGCGCAGAGGAACCCCTGCTGCCCCACCGGCGCCTGCTTGCAATCCCAACCCTTGTCGCAGCCCACGCCGCCGTCGACCGCACAGACCGCGCTGCACACCCGGCCGTTGCCGGGGCCGGTGGGAAGACAGGGCCCGAAGAGGCATTCGCTGTTCTGGGTGCAGGGCCAGCCGAGCTCACCGGGCAAGCCGGCGTCGACGACCTCGAAACACGTGCCATTCACGCACTCGAAACCGGGGCGGCAATCTGCCTTGAGCTTGCACTCGCAGGTGCCATCCACCAGGCAATCAGGCTCACGGGTCGGGTTCAAACAGGCACAGAGCGCACAGAGCGCCACGAGGCTCAGCCACTTCAGGGTTGCCATGACGAGGTGCTTCCTTTGGCGACGTCGGCCAACGCGCCGCAATGGTGGGGGACCATACACACCACCCCCGCTCGCTTGTAGTGCTACGAGACCCCTCATGCCTTCACGAAATCCGCTCGCCAGCGTGGTCGTGCCGACAGACTTCTCCGATGGGTCGCTGCAGGCCCTCACCCGGGCGCTCCGCCTTCCGTTGGGGCCGAAATCGAAGGTGACCCTGCTTCACGTGGTGCCTGACGACATTCCGGGCACGCTTCGCAAAGACGCCATCCGCGAGGCCGAACGCAGCCTCGAGAAGTCCCTGGCTCGGGTTCACCAGCTGGCGCTCGCGCGCGGCCTGGCCCCGCGGCAGTTCGTGGCCGACGTGGTCGAGGGTGACAGCGCGCAGCAGATCATCAAACGCGCGCACACCGTCGAGGCCGACGTCATCTGCATGGGCCGGCATGGGCGGCGATCGTTCGTCGAGCTTCGGCTCGGTTCGACCTCGCGCAGGGTGGTGAAGCTGGGTGACGTGCCGGTGTTGCTGGTGCGCAGCCCGGCCACCACGTCGTACCAGAGCGTGTTGGTCGCGGTGGACCTGACGCTCTCGTCGGCGAAGGTCATCAAGCTGGCCAGGCCGTGGCTGGAAGACGCCGACCAGGTCGAGGTGTTGCACGCGTCGTCGGTGGCGTACGAGGACTACGTGGTGGTCTCAGGTGAGCGCGCCGAAGAGTTCCGAGACGACGCCCTCAAGAGCGCGACCAGGGACTTGAAGGCGCTGCTCACGAAGACCGGAATCAAGGCCCAGCCGCGCGTCATCGGTGGTGATGCGCGCATCTTGATCATCGAAGAAGCGAAGGCGCGGAACGCCGAGCTCATCGTGGTCGGCACGCACGGCAGAAGCGGCGTGCGGAAGTTGATTCTCGGCAGTGTTGCCGAGTGGACGATGAATCACGCGGCCTGCGATGTCCTGGTGATGAAGACCTAGACTCCCTCTCCCTGCGAATGCGGGGAGAGGGGCTCCTTCTTCACTTCAAGAACGCGCCGATCGACTCGGCCTTCGTCTCACCCGCGGTCGGCTCGATGATGACGCTCTTGTCCTTACCGACGACGATCACCAACCGGTCGGACAACGCGAGCGCGGCCTTCAGGTCAGGCCGAAGCTTGAGCAGCTCGAAGTACGCGTCGGACAGGTACTTGATCTTGAGGCTCTTGCTCGTACCCGACTGGGCCTCGGTGTCGATCCACCCGCCATTGCGATAGACGAACGTGCGGCCTGAAGCGCTGCGCACCGGGTCGCTGACCCGCTCGACTTCACTCTCTTCCTTCATCTTCCGAACGGCTTTGGACATCGCGATGCCGTCCTTGCCTTCGGACTTCTTCATCGCGTCTTCCTTCGGCGCCGACTTGCCCGGGCCAGCACGGCCGAACACGCTGTTGAAGTCGTCCGCACTGCCCTCCGCCATCGGCGCCGCGTCAGGCGAAGCCGCGGTCGTCGGAGCCGGAGCGTTGCGCGTACCCAGCCCACCGAAGCCGCTCGCCGAGCCCTTGGGCGCCATCGCCTTCTCTTCCCCACCACCGCGGAACTGCCACGGGTCCATCCGCGGAGGAGGCGGCGGGCGGTTCTGCGCCACCGGCATCGGAGTGTCTTCGACCACCAGGTACGAGGTGTACGGCGTGACGATGCCGTACTTCTTACCCAGCGCGATGATCTCTTCCTTGAGCTCGGGCTTCTCGCCCCGCAGGCGGATCTCCTCGAGCAGGTAACCCACCTTGCGGATCGCCCAGAGGCGCGGAACGAAGTCGAACTGCTTGCTCTCTTTCGTCGCCTCGGCGCGGTACTCGAAGACCTGCTTCTTGCCGTTGAACGAGCCCGTGAGCAGCACGGTGCCGTCCTTCGGCGTGCGGTAGCGGCCCATCACCACCAGCTGCGCGCCCTTGAACAGATCGCCCAGGCGCTTGGGGTACACGTCGTAGGCACCGAACGCGGCGAGATCGAGCGCGAGGTCCGAGAGCACGGGGTTGGCGACCTTGTCGTAGAAGCCGCCGATCTTCACCTCGAAGTCCCGGCCGTCACGCGCGAAGTCCGACGTGCCGTTGCCCTCTTCCGCCATGCGGTCGAGCAGGCGGGCGTTGAGATCGTCGCCGACGCCGAAGGTGAACACGCGGCTGCCCTGGTTGGCCGCCTTCGCGTCTTTCGCGATCGCCGCTTCATCGGTCTCGCCGACCGTGGGGTGACCGTCGGTGATGAACATCACCATGTGAGGCCGATCGCCGCGGTTCGCGCCGTCTTTGAGCGCGCGCACCATCGCTTCGTCGATCGCCGTACCGCCGATGGCCTCGAGGCTCGACACGAACTCGAGCGCCTTCTTGATGTTCGCCTCGCTGGCGAGCTGCGGCTTCTCGAAGAGCGCCTCGACGTCGGTGGAGAACCGCACCACGTTGAACTCGTCGCGCGGGTTCACCTTCTGCACGCAGTACTTGAGGCTGTCGCGCGCCAGCTTCATGCGATCGCCCATCATCGAGCCCGAGGTGTCGATGACGAAGGTGACGCGCTTGGCGACGACCTCGTCGGCCTTCACGTCGGTCTTCGGCGAGATGAGCGCCATGAAGAAGCCCGGCTGCTCGTTGTCGGGGCGGTGCGACATGAAGGTGAGCCCGATCGACTTGTCGGACACGGTGTAGAAAAGATCGAGGTCCTTCGAGATGTCGGCGCCTGCGCCCAGCTCGAGGCCGGTGACCGCCTCGTTCTCACCCTTGCGCGAGACGCCCAGCTTGTGGGTCGGCGAGTAGATGCTGCGCAGCGGCGTCTTGCTCTTGATGGTCGCCGAGAACGTGAAGTCCTGTTTCACCGTCAGCTTCGGAGCCCCGCGCGTGCCGGCGCCCAGCGGGTAGTGGTACTGAAAGAGCCCCGCGTTGAAGTCGAGCACCTGGCTGAAGGTCAGCTCGATCTTCTGCTCACCATTGGCCGGCACCGGAAAGACGCGCGCGCGGAAGGCGTCGGTGTCGACGTACTCGAGCAGCCCGGGGTCCTGCAGGCGCCGCACGATGCCTTCGTAGATGTCGGTGGCCTTCTTCTTCTCGAGCATCTCGCCCTTGGTGCGCTTGCCGTTGATCCACAGGTAGAACTCCTGCAGCGCGGCGCCCCTGGGGAGCGGGAAGACGTAGTGCGCCTCGAGCTGACGCGAGCTGCTGTTGACGAAGACCTGCTCGACCTTCGTGACGGCGGCGCCGTCGATGATCTCGGCCGAGACCCGCTGGTACTTGATGCCCAGCGGCCCCATCGAGGTGTCGGTGGGAATCAACATGCCCTGGGCGAAGGCGAGCGGCGCGGCAAGGACAACGGCGAGCGCAATCAATCGAGTCATCGGGCCTCCAACGGGCGGGGGGCCAAGACGATCTCACATTCCTCTGAGGTGGGCGGAATTTCGCGGGGTTCTCGCGGCCGACGGGCATTTTGCCTACGTTGCGCGCCTCTCCATGGCTTCGACTCCCCCGACCCCCCCCGCGAAGGTCCCCGACACGGATCTCGACTGGCAGATTCCCCTGGGAGTGCTGGCGCTGTGCCTGCTCGCGGCGCGCTACTTCGTGGGCGAGCAACCGTTTCAGGGTTGGGCGCGCCCCTTCACCGCGCTCGACAACGACACCTCAGCGCAGTGGGTGCAGTTCGCCATCTCGCTGGGCGCGGTCTTCGTGATCGGCTGGGGCCTCAAGCTTCAGTGGGACGGCCGGCCCAAAGAACGCCAGCTGCTGCGCGATCGCACGTTGCTGGTGCTCGGCCTGTGCGGCTTCCTCGCGTACTTCAACTTCGGGCGCCTGCACTTCGGCAACTTCGTGCACGTCTGGGACACGTACCATTACGTGATGGGGGCCAAGTATTTCCCCGAGCTCGGCTACGAGAAGCTCTACGACTGCGCGGCCGTCGCCAACGTCGAGAACGGGCGGCGCGACGAGGTGGTGCGGCAGACCATCACCGACCTGCGCACCAACGTGATCATCAAGACCGACGAGATCCTCGCGCACCCCGAGCGCTGCAAGGAATCGTTCAGCCCCGCGCGCTGGGAGCTCTTCAGGAAAGACATCGCCGCCTTCCGCAGCTTCGTGGGCGAGCAACGCTGGCGCGATATCCACCTCGACCACGGGTACAACGCCACGCCGGTGTGGACGCTCGCCGGCTACGCGCTGACGAACTCAGGCGGTCCGGTGACGATGGCGCAGCTCACGCGCCTCAACCTCATCGACCCCATCTACCTGGCGCTGACGGTGTTGATGATCTGGTGGGCGTTCGGCCCGCGCGCCTTCGCCATCGCGGCCATCGTGCTCGGCTGTCACTTCCCCAATCGGTACTACTGGACGGGTGGCGCGTTCCTCAGGCACGACTGGATCTTCTATTTCGTCGCGTCCATCGCGCTGTTGAAGAAGAACCGCCCTGCCCTCGCGGGCGCCGCCTTCGCGTACACGGTCTTGCTGCGGCTCTTCCCCGGGCTCGCAGCGGCGGGCGTGGCGGTCGCGGCGTTCGAGTACTTCCGCGTGAACAAGAAGATGGATCCGCGGTTCCTGCGCTACGTGGCGGGCGGCGTGGTGGCCACCGCGCTGCTGGTCGGCGCCTCGTTCGCCTTCTTCGGAGGCCCCACCACTTGGCAACGCTTCGCGCAGAACACCGTGAAGCACTCGCGCACGCCGCTGACCAACCACATGGGTCTGCGCACGATCCTCTCGTGGCGGCCCGACTCCATCGGGCAGAAGACCGTGCGGCCCGGGCTCATCGACTCCTGGTACCTGTGGAAGTCGACGCGCCTCGACAACTGGGATCAGGCCAAGCCGCTCATGTGGCTCTCGTTCCTCGCGGGCATGGTGCTGGTGTGGTTCGCCTTGCGATACAGCGGCGCGGACCCGTGGGTCGGCGCGGCGATGGGCGCAGGCTTCATCGTCATCGGCGCCGAGCTGACCAACTACTACTACTGCTTCTTGATGGGGCTGGCAGTGCTGCACGCGAAGCGGCGCGAGGTAGGGCTGTTGCTCTGCTCGCTTTGCGCGGTCTCGCACTATTTGAACTGGGGCCCGCTCTCGTGGATGTCGCATTGGCTCGACGAGCAGTACGTGACGATGTCGTTGGCGGCGCTGCTCGCGGTGCTCGGCGTGTGGTGGGTGTTCACCAGGAGCGCTGCTGATGCCGTCGCGCCCGAAGAGCCTGAGCCGCTCATTCTGGGAGCAGCGGCTGCTCTGCCTCCTCCCTCGGGCTCGAAGAAGAAGAAGAAGCACAACCGCTGAGCGTTGGCCGCAAGTAGAAATCAAGAACCCGACCGGTCACCCCGAGCGAAGTCGAGGGGTCACCTTCGTAAGAAACAGCGCACGTTGTTTCGGACGAAATCGCCGGCGAAGCCGGTACCCCTGCTCGGGAGGAACGGTGTCCTCGCGGCCTTGCATGCCGGCAGACGTCTCGTTAATACTGAGCCATATGGTTCAGTCTCAAACCGCCCGCCTCGACGCCGCCTTCTCCGCGCTCTCTGACGCGACCCGCCGGGGCGTGCTGGAGCAGCTCGGCCGTGCAGACGCGTCCATCACGGACCTCGCCCAGCGGTTCCACATGACCCTGACGGGCATGAAGAAGCACGTCGGCGTCCTCGAGCAGGTCGGGCTCGTGGCCACGGAGAAAGTCGGCCGCGTGCGCACCTGCAAGCTCGGCCCGCGCCGCCTCGAGCAGGAGACCGCCTGGCTCGAGGGCTATCGCCGGCTCTGGGCTTCACGCTTCGACGAGTTGGACGCCGTTCTCGAAGAGCTCAAACACAAGGAGAAGGTCGATGGACGCAAGAAGAGAGAGTGAAAACACCCCCGTGAAGAACCTCACGTCCTCTGAACGGAAGTCCGAGCGTGAGCTGGTCGTCACGCGAACCTTCGACGCCCCGCCGCGCCTCGTGTTCGATGCGTGGAGCAAGCCCGAGCTGCTCATGAAGTGGTGGGCACCGAAGTCGTTCGGCATCGCCTTCCTTTCCTGCGAGGCCGACGTGCGCACGGGGGGCTCCTACCGCTTCGTGTTCGCCCATCCGACCGTGGCGCAGCCGATGGCGTTCTTGGGCCGGTACCTCGAAGTGACACCGCCCTCGCGCATCGTCTGGACCAATGACGAAGGGGGCGTGGGCTCGGGGCCCGTCACCACGCTGACCATCGAGGAGAAGGGCGGCAAGACCGTGCTCGTCATGCACGATCTCTACCCCTCGAAGGAGGCCCTCGACGCCGCGGTCGCCTCCGGAAGCACGAGCGGCATCGGCGAGACCCTGGGTCAACTCGACGCGCTGCTGGGCTCGCTGAGCGAAAGCTGACGGACCGCACGAAAAAGCCCGCCCCGATCGATGATCGGAGCGGGCCTTCGAAGCAGCTCAGCGAAGGCTGATTACTTCTTCGCGGGGGCCATCTTGGCCGCCGGCGCCGCGTCCTTCTTCACCACCTCGGCCTCGATGGCGACCTTCACGTCGTCGCCGACCAACAAGCCACCGGCCTCGAGCGCCTTGTTCCAGCCCAGGCCGAAGTCCTTGCGGTTGAGGGTGGTGGTGGCCGAGAAGCCGCGGGTCTTGGCGCCGCTGAACGGGTTGGCCACTTCAGCGGTCAGCTCGCCGTCGAGCACCACCGGCTTGCTCACGCCGTGCATGGTCAGGTCGCCGGTGATCTTGAGCTTGCTGCCTTCACCCTTCTCGATCTTGGTGGACTTGAAGGTGACCGCCGGGAACTTCTCGACGTCGAAGAAGTCGGGGCTGCGGAGGTGATCGTCACGCTTGCCCTGCTTGGTGTTGATGCCCTTCACGTCGATGGACGCCTCGATCTTCGACTTGGTCACGTCCTTGTCGTCGACCTCGACCTTGCCGGTCACGTCGCCCAGGGTGCCGTTGACGCTCGAGATGGTGAGGTGCTTGATCGAAAAGTTCGCGGCCGCGTGCCCGGTGTCGATTTCCCAGGTGGAGGCAAACGAAAGCGAAGAGAGGGTCAGCGCGGCGGAGAGGATCAGCTTGTTCATGTGATTCCTTGGGTGGTGTTGTGTCAGCCTACGGATGCCTACAGTCAGCAAGCGGGCGGCCACTGAATAACCCCCTGAAAATGCTGCGCAATGCATTTTCAACAGGGTGAGAGTGGCACCCAAAATGAGCGTCATGCTCTCAAATCGAGAGGCATGCGCGTTCAGTGCATTCGGGCATATTGCCGCGCCATGAAGTCACTCTCGGTGCTGGTGCTCGCGGGTTCGACCGCGCAGGCCACTGAAGACGGCGGTGTCAGCCGGCTCTTCGACATGCAGGATCCGGTGGCCGTGACCAAGGCGCAGGCGGCCGTGGGCCAGGCGGGCGATGGCTTACGCGCGCTGATGCCGGCGTCGTGGCTGCTGCCCTCGACGTTCGGCGTGCAGCGTTGGCAGTGGCTGGCGATACCCGTGCTCGCCGTCTTGATCGTGCTGCTCACCTGGCTGCTGCTCAAGCTGACGGGCGCCGTGGTTCGCCGCGTGCGCAAAGACCCGGTCGCAGCCGGGCGCATCACCCAGAGCCTGCTCGGGCCCCTCAAGCTGTGGTGGGCCTCGTTGCTCGCCCGCTTCTCGCTGCCCCTGTTGGGCTTCTCCAAAGAGACCGACGCCGATTGGCAGCACCTCTTCCACGTGGGCCTGGTGATCGCCTTCTTCTGGGGCGCCCTGCGGGCGGTCAGCGCCTGGAGCGACAACTACGGCTCGAGCGCCTTCGCGCAGGCGCGCCCCGGCAGCCAGGCGCTGGTGAGCCTGTTCTCGCGCGTGTTGCGCTTCGTGCTGGTGGGCCTGGCCATTCTCGCGGCCCTGGCAGAGGTCGGCTACTCGGTCTCGGGCGCGCTGGCGGGCCTGGGCATCGGCGGTCTCGCGCTGGCGCTGGGCGCGCAGAAGACGCTCGAGAACGTGTTCGGTGCGTTCGCGCTGGCCGTCGATCAGCCCATTCGTGAAGGCGACTTCGTGCGCATCGACGACTTCGTGGGCACCGTCGAGACCATCGGCCTGCGCAGCACGCGCTTCCGCACGCTCGATCGCACGTTGATCAGCATTCCCAACGGCAAGCTCGCCGA
>JBKJSE010000072.1:0-4235 GCA_046595925.1 Archangium sp.
GCCGTCTCATTGAACGGGCGTGTCGTCCCGCTACGTCATTGGCATCGATCTCGGCACCTCCAACTGCGCTGTCGCGTTCACCGAGCCGTCTGCCGGCGTCTCGGCGCGCGTTCAGGATTTCCCGGTGCCTCAGCTCGTTCGCCCCGGCGAAACGGCGACGCGCGCGCTCTACCCCTCTGTCGTCTACCTTCCTTTCGACGGTGAGTTTCCTGAAGGCTCACTCGGGTTGCCGTGGACTCCGGTCGCGCCGTCGATGGCCACCGGTGAGCTCGCGCGTTGGCAGGGCAGCCGCGTTCCCGGCCGCGTCATCACTTCCGCCAAGAGCTGGCTGATTCACGCCGGCGTCGATCGCCAGGCCGCGATTCTTCCGTGGGGCGCGACGGCTGACGTGCCGCGACTCTCACCCGTCGCAGCGCAGGCCACGCTGCTCAAGCACCTCGCTGACTCGTGGAACCACGCTCACCCCGAAGCGCCCCTCGCTCATCAAGACGTGGTGCTCACCATCCCCGCTTCCTTCGACGAGGCCGCTCGCGCGCTCACGCTGCAGGCCGCGCGTGATGCCGGCTTCGAGCTGGGCAAGCTCTCGCTCCTCGAGGAACCGCAGGCGGCCTTCTACGACTTCACCTCGCGTCACCGCGACACGCTGGCCACTGCGCTCACCGGCGTGAGCCTGGTGCTGGTCGTCGACGTCGGCGGCGGCCCCACCGACTTCAGCCTGGTGCAGGTCGCGATGTTGCCCGAGGGCCCTGCCCTCCAACGCCTCGCGGTCGGCGATCACCTGCTCCTCGGCGGCGACAACATGGACGCGGCGCTCGCCCGTCAGCTCGAGACCAGGCTCTTCCCCGACGGCCGCCGCTTCACCGGCGCGCAGTGGAGCCAGGCGGTGCAGGTCTCCCGCGCTGCGAAAGAAGCACTGCTCGGCAAAGATGCACCCGCGAGCCAGAAGCTGAGCATCGCCTCGGGTGGCAGCAAGCTCATCGGCGGCACGTTGAGCGCTGAGCTCACCCGCGCCGAAGTCGAAGAAGTCGTCGCGCGCGGCTTCTTCCCTGCCGTGACGGTCGACTCGGTTCCCACCTCCGTCAAACGCGGCGCGGTCGTCGAGCTCGGGCTTCCCTTCGCGCAAGACGCGGCGATCACCCGGCACGTGGTGGCCTTCTTGAAAGCGCATTCACCTGGTGCGCTGCGAAGACCCGACGCGATTCTGCTCAACGGCGGTGTCTTCAACTCGCCAGTGCTGACCGACGCGTTCCTCGACTCGATGTCGGCGCTCTGGCCCGAGTCGCCGCGCATTCCCACGCTGCCGCACGACTCACTCGATCTCGCGGTCGCACGCGGCGCCGCCTATTCAGGCCTCGCGCGAAAAGCGCTGGGCAAGAAGATCGGCGGCGGTGCTCCGCGCGCGTTCTACGCCCTGCTCTCTGCCGACGGCGCGAAGAAGGGCGTGTGCCTGATTCCCCGCGGCCTCGAAGAAGGCGAGACGGTCGACCTGTCGGCTCGCACCTTCACGCTCACGCTCGGCCGGCCGGTGCAGTTTCAGCTCTACAGCACCACCAGCGATCGCCTCGATCGACCCGGTGACGTGATCGAGCTCGATGGCGAATCGTTCAAGGCGCTGCCTCCGATTCACACCGTTCTTTCAGGCGCGAAGGGCAGCACGGTTCAGGTGCATCTGGTCGCCACGCTCACCGAAGTGGGCACGCTCTCGTTGTCGTGTGTCGCGGGCGATCAACGCTGGCGCCTCGAGTTCGAGCTGCGCGGCGCGGCGAAGACCGGCGAGCTGACGGTGACCGAGTCGATGCCCGCACGGTTCTCCGACGCCACGTTGGAGATCGATCGCGTCTTCGGCACCAAGCCGCTCCCCGTCGAGCCCAAAGACGTGAAGAACCTCTTCCGCACGCTCGAGCGCGTGCTCGGCCCCCGCGAAGGTTGGAGCGTGCCGGTGCTGCGTGAGCTGTGGACGCCGCTCTGGGCGGGCGTGAGCAAGCGCCGCCGTTCGGCCGAACACGAGAAGGTGATGTTCCAGCTCCTCGGCTACTCACTGCGTCCCGGCGTGGGGTACCCGCTCGACCCCTGGCGCGTGGAGCAGACCTTCACGCTCTTCAAAGATCTGCTTACCCATCACGGCGAACAACCGCTGTGGATGGAGTTCTGGATCCTCTGGCGCCGCGTCGCGGGCGGACTCAACGAAGCCTCGCAGCTGCAGCTCTGGAAATACCTCGAGCCGCACCTGCTGCGCCGTGTGCCGGTGGGCCTGCCGGTACCGAAGGAGAAGATCAAAGGCGTGCAGCCGCAGGGCCTCGAAGAAATGGTGCGCTGCGCCGCTTCACTCGAGCTGCTTCCTCCCACCCACAAGCTCGACCTCGGCACGTGGATCGTCTCGCGCCTGCAGTCTCCCGAGACCGCCGGTGGTCCGTGGGCCTGGGCGCTGGGCCGATTGGGCGCCCGCGTGCCGGTGCATGGCGCTTCACACCGCGTGGTGCCTCCCGAGACCGCCACGGCCTGGGTCGAGGTGCTGCTCAAGCTCAACCCGAAGCAGCATGAAGGCGCGGCGTTCGCGCTGACCCAGCTCGCAAGGCGTACCGGAGACCGTTCGCGTGACCTCGACGAGGCCGTGCGCACCCGGGTGCTGGCAGCGCTGACGGGGGCCCCTGAGTCGTGGAGGACCAGCGTCGCCGAGGTGATTCACCTCAATCAGGCCGATGAGGCCCGCGCTCTGGGCGACACTCTTCCGGTGGGGCTCACGCTCTGACATTGCGGCCTCGTCGTATTGGCGCTACGCGCACGGCTCCTCAATGAAGCGAGTCCTCGACTGGCTGGTCTCTGTCTCTTCTCGCCATCCGTGGCGCTTCGTCGCCATCTCCGTGGTGGTGGCGATCGTCGCGAGCGCGATGTCTGCCCAGCTGGGCTTCCGCGGCGATTTCACTGAGCTGCTGCCCAAGACGACCTCCGAGGTCAAAGACCTCAAGGAGATCGAAGACCGCGCCGGTGGCACCGGGTACCTGATGGTGCAGGTGCTGGGCGACAGCCGGGAAAACCGCCGCGCCTTCGCGAAGGAAGCCGCCGTCGTCATCGAAGCGCGCAAAGACGTGGTGCGCTTCGTGGAGTGGCACTTCGACACCGACTTCCTCCAGAAGCGCGCGCTGCTGCTGCTGGGCACCCAGACGCTGCAGAACCTCAAGAACGACTTCGCCGGGCGCGTCGACTACGAAAAGAAGATCGCCAACCCGCTCTACGTGGACCTGGGTGAAGACGACGTACCGCCCGACTTCGAGACGATCGAGAAGAAGTACTCGCCCAAGAACGTCAGCGGCGACTTCCTCGAATCGAAAGATGGCGACGAGCTCTACCTGCTCATCAAGGCCACCTCGACGCCGGCCGACCTCGACTTCAACCGCAAGCTGATCGTCGCGGTCAAAGAGGCCGTCGCGCCGCTCATCAGCACGAAGTTCCCGAAGATCGAGCTCCACTACACCGGCGCTCACGCGGTGCGCGTGGAAGACGACGACGCGATGCAGGCCGACCTCCAGCGCTCGGTGATCATCGCCGCGATCCTCACGCTGGCCATCATCCTCGCCATCAGCCGCCGCCTCGCCATCATCGCGGTGGTCGCCTTCCCCGTCGGCATCGGCATCACCGCGACCTTCGCCTTCACCTGGGTGCTCATCGGGCACCTGAACCCCGTGACGGGTTTCCTCGGCGCGATCCTCATCGGCCTGGGCATCGAGTTCGGGCTGCACCTCTCGATGCGCTACTGGGAAGAGCGCCGCAAGCTCGAGCCCGTCGAGGCGATGCGCGAGACGCTGCACGGGACCTTCGGTGGCGCGCTCTCTTCAGCGGTCACCAACGCCGCCGCCTTCTTCGTGCTGGTCTTCGCCGAGTTCGAGGCCTTCAAGCAGTTCGGCCGCATCGCCGCGTTCGGCGTGGTGGCGACGCTCGGGTCGACCTACATCTTCGGCCCTGCCCTGCTCTTCTTGTCCGAGCGGTTCGCGCTGCGCAAACCCAGGCCGGTGATGCCCGATCACGTCGAGCCGCCTGTCGGCCGACCGCCCATGGCGGTGCTGATCGGCATCGTCACCTTCATGGCGCTGGCGGTGACGGGCTCGCTGCTGATCAGCCACAGGGTCGGCTTCGAGACCAACCTGCTCAAGCTGACCGGAGAGTCGAAGGCCGGCGAGCTCGAGATCCACATCGCCAAGGAAATGGGGGTCATCATGATCCCCGGTGTCATCTGGGTG